>JAJFJB010000472.1 GCA_021774435.1 Alphaproteobacteria bacterium | reverse complement strand
TTTACTTCCGCACGACGGATGTAACGGGTTCGGTGGTGTTGCCGGAAGGCACGGAGATGGTGATGCCGGGAGACAATGTTGCAATGGAAGTTGCGCTGATTGCCCCGATTGCGATGGACGAAGGTCTGCGCTTTGCGATCCGCGAAGGCGGCCGCACCGTCGGCGCCGGCGTCGTCGCAAGCATCGTTGAATAACTATATTAAATCGTTCCGGCGCCCGAGAGGCGCCGGTTTCAATTGAGGCACGGGGTCGGCATGGATAGCCAAAACATAAGAATACGCCTGAAGGCATTTGATCATCGCGTACTCGACCAGTCGACGGGCGAGATCGTGCAGACGGCGAAACGGACGGGGGCACAGGTGCGTGGTCCTATTCCGCTGCCGACTCGTATTGAGAAGTACACGGTGTTGCGGTCGCCGCATATCGACAAGAAAAGTCGGGAGCAGTTTGAAATCCGCACGCACAAGCGGCTCCTCGACATTATCGACCCAACGCCGCAAACGGTGGACGCGCTGATGAAGCTCGATCTTGCCGCCGGTGTGGACGTCGAAATCAAGCTCTAGGGATAGGCGAAAATGCGTTCTGGTCTCATAGCCAAAAAAATGGGCATGACTCGAGTCTTCACCGACTCGGGGGATCATGTGCCCGTGACGGTTCTGCAGGTCGACAACTGCCAAGTTGTCGCCGTGCGGGACGAAGAAAAGGACGGTTATTCCGCGCTCCAACTCGGCGTCGGAACGGCAAAAGTCAAACGTGTTTCGAAGGCGATGCGCGGACATTTTGCCAAGGCGAATGTCGAACCCAAACGGAAGCTGGTTGAATTCCGGGTGAGTGCCGACGCGCTCGTCGATGTGGGCGCGGAGATCATCCCGTCGCATTTTGCCGACGGCCAGTTCGTCGATGTCACCGGGACCAGTATCGGTAAAGGCTTTGCCGGTGCGATGAAGCGTCATAACTTTGCCGGCCTTCGCGCCAGTCACGGTGTTTCGATTTCGCACCGTTCGCATGGCTCCACCGGGCAATGCCAGGACCCGGGTAAGGTCTTTAAAGGCAAGAAGATGGCCGGCCATCTCGGCGCCAAGCGGGTGACGGTGCAAAGCCAGCGCATCCTTTCGACCGACGACGACAGGGGATTGATCCTGGTTCAAGGTGCGGTCCCCGGTTCGAAGAATGGCTGGGTAACGATCAAGGATTCCGTGAAACGCAAACTGCCAGGCGATTTGCCCTTCCCGGCAGCGTTACGGGCTTCTGCGGATGATACGCCGGCAGCAGAGGCGGCGGCACCCGAGTCCGAAGCCCCTGCGTCCGACGAGAAGGAATGACGACGATGAAGAGTAAAGTCATCACTCTCGAAAACAAGGCGGCAGGCGAGATCGAGCTTGCTGACGAAGTGTTCGGTGCGCCGATGCGCAAGGATATTCTTGCACGCATGGTGAACTATCAACTCGCCAAGCGCCGGTCCGGCAGCGCGAACACCAAGGAGCGTTCAGACATTCGTGGTACGACGGCAAAGCCTTTCCGTCAGAAGGGTACGGGCCGCGCGCGGCAGGGATCGAAGAAGGCGCCACAACTTCGCGGTGGCGGTGTCGCATTCGGGCCGCATCCGCGGGACTTCGGGCACAAGCTGACGAAGAAGGTCCGGCGCATGGCGATGCGCACAGCACTTTCGGCGAAGCAGGCCGATGGCAAGCTCATCGTCCTTAAGGAAGCGTCGATGGGGAGCCCGAAGACGAAAGAGCTGACCGAGAAAATGGCGAAGCTAGGCTGGGATAGCGTTCTGATCGTTGCCGGTGTGGAAGTCGACGCGAATTTGGCGAAGGCGGCGGCGAATATTCCGAACCTCGATGTGCTGCCGACGCAAGGGGCCAACGTCTATGACATTTTGCGCCGCGATCATCTCGTGCTTACCACGGATGCGGTTGAAGCGTTGGAGGCGCGTTTGAAATGAGCTGGAAACATTTCACGAAATCCAAGCCGAGCAAGGAGCGCATGTATGAAATTTTGCGCAGCCCGGTTATTACGGAAAAAGCGACACTGGCGTCGGAACACAATCAGGTAACCTTTCGGGTTCCCCTGGATGCCTCCAAGCCGGAAATCAAACACGCGGTTGAAGGGCTGTTCGAAGTCCAGGTCCTTTCGGTGAACACACTGGTTCATAAAGGTAAAACTAAGCGGTTCCGGGGCGTGCCTGGCCGCCAAAAAGATACCAAGAAGGCTGTCGTAAGGTTGGCTGAAGGCCAATCCATCGACGTCACGACAGGGTTGTAAGAATATGGCACTGAAGAATTTCAAACCTGTAACGTCGACCCGCCGGCACTTGGTGCTGGTCGATCACTCGGCGCTGTACAAGGGCAAGCCGGTCAAGAAATTGACAGTCGGCCTCACCGGTAAGGGGGGGCGCAACAATTTCGGACGCATTACTGCGCGCCGCCGGGGCGGTGGGCACAAGCGGAGTTACCGTCTGATCGACTTCAAGCGTCAGAAATATGACGTAGCGGGTACGGTCGAACGGATCGAGTATGATCCAAACCGTACGGCTTTTATCGCGCTGATCACCTATGCCGATGGAGAGCAAGCCTATATTTTGGCACCGCAACGCCTCGCTGTTGGGGATCAAGTCGTCTCGGGACAGCGCGCTGACATCAAGCCGGGCAATGCGATGCCGCTGAACAGCATACCGGTTGGTACGATTATCCATAATATTGAGATGAAGCCGGGTAAGGGCGGTCAGATCGCACGGTCAGCCGGCACATATGCCCAGCTCATCGGCCGAGATGCGGGCTATGCTCAGTTGAAGCTGACGTCTGGCGAATTGCGGATGGTGCGCGGTGAGTGCATGGCGACCATCGGTGCGGTTTCCAATCCGGATCAAGCCAATATCAAGATTGGCAAGGCAGGCCGCAAACGCTGGTTGGGCAAACGTCCGTCAGTACGCGGCGTGGCAATGAACCCGGTTGATCACCCGCATGGTGGTGGCGAAGGCCGGACATCTGGTGGCCGTCATCCGGTAACACCGTGGGGCAAACCCACCAAAGGTAAGCGGACGCGCAAAGCGGGAAGCCGGTCGAACCGGTTGATTATCCGCAGCCGTCACGCACGTAAGAAATAGGGGAGAGGACTGTGTCTCGATCAGTTTGGAAAGGTCCTTTTATCGATGGCTATCTGCTTAAGAAAGCAGAGGCGGTACGTGCGTCGGGCCGTAACGATATCGTTAGGACATGGTCGCGTCGTTCGACCATTCTGCCGCAATTCGTCGGTATTACGTTCGGCGTCTATAACGGCCAAAAATTCATCCCAGTCCTCGTGACCGAAAATATGATCGGTCACAAGTTTGGAGAATTCTCGCCGACCCGGACGTTCTACGGGCACGCCGCCGATAAGCGCGCGCGGAGGGGCTGACCATGGGTAAACGTAAGATGGAGCGCGTCCTCGACGAAACGGAGGCGATGGCGTTTGCGAAGACCATGCGTGTCAGCCCGCAAAAGCTGAACCTCGTTGCACAATCGATTCGGGGTAAGTCCGCTGATGCCGCGCTTGCATCGTTGGCGTTTTCGCGCCGCCGGATTGCAGGAGAAGTTCGTAAGGTTCTCCAATCGGCAATCGCGAATGCAGAGAACAATCATCAATTGGATGTCGACAGACTTTTCGTGAAGGAAGCCACGGTCGGCAAGACGATGGTCCTGAAGCGGTTTAGAGCGCGGGCACGCGGTCGTGTCGGCAGTATCCAAAAGCCGTTCAGCAATCTGACCGTCATCGTCCGGGAACGCGAGGAGACCGAATAATGGGTCAAAAAGTCAATCCGATCGGCTTGCGCCTCGGAATCAACCGGACATGGGATTCGCGCTGGTACGCTGATCGTAACTATGCCGACTTGCTGCACGAAGATCTGGCGATCCGGGAATATCTGTTCGACAACCTGCAACAGGCAGGAATTACCAAGGTGGTTATCGAACGGCCGGCGAAGCGGGCGCGGATTACGATTCAAACGGCGCGGCCTGGTGTCGTGATCGGACGCAAGGGTGCGGATATCGAGAAGCTTCGTCGTCACTTGTCCGGCGTGACAGGCAACGAAGTCCATCTCAATATCGTCGAGATCCGTAAGCCGGAAATCGATGCCAAGCTGGTGGCGGAGAACATCGCTCAGCAGCTGACACGGCGGGTAGCGTTCCGGCGGGCGATGAAACGGGCGGTTCAGTCCGCGATGCGCCTCGGCGCCGGCGGTATTCGGATCAACTGCGGTGGTCGACTTGGCGGCGCGGAAATTGCGCGAATGGAGTGGTACCGCGAAGGCCGCGTGCCTCTGCACACATTGCGGGCCGATATCGACTACGGCACGGCGCGCGCGGCGACGACCTACGGAATTTGTGGCGTTAAGGTTTGGGTGTTTAAGGGGGAAATCCTGGCCCATGACCCGATGGCGCAAGACAAGAAGCTTCAGGAGCAACAGGTAAGCCGTTAAGGCGGCCTATCGAGAAGGTGAACGCAAATGTTGCAACCAAAACGCACAAAGTATCGAAAGC
The DNA here is from genome assembly GCA_021774435.1 of Alphaproteobacteria bacterium. GTDB lineage: Bacteria > Pseudomonadota > Alphaproteobacteria > UBA8366. The sequence goes on along the minus strand of JAJFJB010000472.1, from coordinate 12,838 downwards.
AATTTAAGGGCCGCGTCCATGGTTTGGCCAAAGGCGGCACGGTGCTCAATTTCGGTACATACGGCATGAAGGCGGTGACGCCGGGCCGGATTACGGCACGCCAAATCGAAGCGGCGCGGCGTGCCATTACGCGGCATATGAAACGTGCCGGGAAGGTATGGATCCGTGTTTTCCCGGATGTGCCGGTCACGGGCAAACCCGCCGAAGTCCGAATGGGTAAGGGTAAGGGGTCGCCGGAATACTGGATGTGCCGTATCAAGCCTGGCCGGATCATGTTCGAACTCGACGGTGTTGACCAGGATGTCGCCCGTCAGGCGTTCGAACTTGCCGCGGCGAAGCTTCCTGTGCAGACGCGTTTCATACAGCGCCTCGGTTGAGTGCGGGACGGAGAAGGATAAGAGGATGAAGGTCGAAGATCTGCGCCAGAAGTCGGAGGACGAGTTGAATCAGGAAGTCCTCGATCTGAAAAAAGAGGCGTTCAACTTGCGCTTCCAGCGGGCGAGTGGACAACTTGAAAACACCGCCAGGGTGCGTCAGGTGCGCCGCGATATCGCGCGCATCAAGACGGTATTACACGAACGCCGCGCGACGGCCTGAAGGAGAACGATAAATGCCCAGGCGAGTTATGCAGGGAAAAGTGGTTTCCGATGCGCCAGACAAGACCGTGGTGGTCTTGATCGAGCGACGGGTCATGCATCCCCGTTACAAGAAGATTATTCGCAAGTCGAAGAAGTATCATGCCCATGACGAAGGCAACGCTTGCAAGACGGGCGATATCGTCCGGATTCGCGAGTGCCGGCCGATTTCCAAGAAGAAATGCTGGGAAGTCGTTACCGACGCGGATTTGGGCGGTGATGCCGCGCAATCGGCATAGGGGAGTCGTTCCATGATTCAAATGCAAACCAATCTTGATGTTGCGGACAATTCCGGTGCGCGCCGGGTTCAATGCATCAAGGTGCTGGGCGGATCGAAACGCAAGACCGCTGGCGTGGGTGACGTCATCGTCATCAGCGTCAAGGAAGCGATCCCGCGCGGCCGCGTTAAGAAGGGCGATATTCACCGGGCTGTCATTGTCCGGACGGCGAAGGAAATCCGCCGGCAGGATGGTTCCGCAATTCGGTTCGACCGGAATGCTGCGGTGTTGATTAACCCTCAAGGGGAACCCATTGGGACACGTATTTTTGGCCCGGTGACACGCGAACTGCGCGCAAAGCAGTTCATGAAGATCATTTCGCTCGCGCCGGAAGTCATTTAGGCGGCGAGCGGCGAAATTCGGAGTGCATGCAGGTATGGCGGCGAAATTTAAAAGAGGCGACTCGGTCATAGTCTTGGCCGGGCGGGATAAGGGAAAAAAGGGCGAGATCATGCGCGTCGATCCCAGCGCATCGCGTCTTTATGTCCAGGGTGTAAATGTCGTGAAACGGCACACGCGCCCCACACAGACTGCGCCTGGTGGCATCGTCGAAAAGGAAGCGGGCATCCACGTGTCAAACGTCGCCCACATTGACCCGAAAGACGACAAGCCGGTCCGAGTGGGCTTCAAGACGATTGATGGCGATCGCAAGGTGCGTTTCGCGAAGCGCTCCGGCGAAATAATCGACCGCTAATAGGAGGCGGTAAAAAAGATGACGGATACGGAAACCTACGTTCCTCGCTTGAAGGAACACTATCTGGGCGAAATTCGAAAATCGCTCACCGACGACTTTGGCTACGACAATCCGATGCGGATTCCGCAACTCGAGAAAATTGTGGTGAATATGGGTGTCGGCGAAGCGGCGAGCGACTCCAAAAAAATTGGCGGCGCCGTGAACGACATGACGTTGATCACGGGGCAAAAACCCGTCGTGACCAAGGCGAAGGTGTCGATCGCGGTATACAAACTGCGCGAAGGCATGAATATCGGCGTCAAGACGACGCTGCGCCGGGACCGTATGTATGACTTTCTCGATCGCCTTGTGAATGTTGCCCTGCCGCGTGTGAGGGACTTTCGGGGCCTCTCGAGTAAAAGTTTCGACGGCCGAGGCAACTTTGCGATGGGGCTCAAGGAGCAGATCGTGTTCCCCGAAATCGATTACGACAAGGTCGATACCATTCGGGGCATGGACATCGTGATTTGTACATCCGCGCAAACGGATGAAGAGGCGTTGGCGCTTCTTAAAGGCTTCAACATGCCGTTTACGAGCTAAACGGGAAATCGGAGAGATCTGAGATATGGCGAAAAAAAGCGCAATCGAAAAGAACAAGCGGCGCCGCCGGATGGCGAAGCGACATGCTGGGCGGCGCGCGCGTTTGCTTGAGATCGCGAACGATAAGACATTGCCGCAGGAAGACCGTTTCGAAGCGCGGTTGAAACTTGCCGAATTGCCGCGCAATAGCGCGCCGACTCGAATTCGCAACCGTTGCGAAATTACCGGTCGGCCGCGTGCGTTTTATCGGAAGTTCAAGATATCGCGGATTGCACTGCGCGAACTTGCGTCGAGCGGAATGATCCCCGGCATGGTCAAGTCGAGCTGGTAGGAGAGGACGTAGAATGACGATGACCGATCCCGTGGGTGATATGCTCACCCGGATCCGCAACGGACAACGTTGTGGCATGTCGACGGTAATTTGCCCGGCATCGAAGTTGCGCGCCAATGTTCTGGATGCGCTGCAACGAGAAGGCTATATCCGTGGCTTCAGCTGGAGCGAGCTGCAGCAAGGCATCAAGGAAATCACCATCGAGCTGAAATATAGCAACGGCGATCCTGTTATTCGCGAAATTGCCCGTGTGTCAAAGCCGGGAAGACGCGTTTATTCCAAGATCAAGGATTTGCCACGCGAATTTAACGGTCTTGGTGTGTCTATCCTGTCGACGCCGCGTGGTGTCCTTTCGGATGCGGAAGCGCGGGAAGCGAATGTCGGCGGCGAAGTCCTGTGCAGGGTATTTTAGGAGAGTTGACCAATGTCACGCGTTGGTAAAAACCCAGTTGCAATTCCGAGCGGCGTTGATGTCGCCATTGTCGACGGCATCCTGACCGCGAAAGGGAAGCTGGGCGAAGAATCGGTTCCGCTCGTCGATGCGGTCGAAGTCTCGCTCGAAGATAATGAAATTCGGGTTGCGCCGAAGGACGACTCGAAACATTCGCGCTCGATGTGGGGTACGACTCGTAGCCTCGTTCAGAATGCGATATCAGGTGTCTCCGAAGGCTTCACGAAACGTCTGGAGATTGTCGGCGTTGGCTACCGTGCGCAAATGCAGGGTAAGACGCTCAATTTGCAGCTTGGTTACAGTCACGATATTCCGTTTCCGGTTCCCGAAGGTGTGTCCATTGCCCTGGAAGGCGACCGTGGCAACGTGATCGCGGTTACCGGTCGGAACAAACAGCAAGTCGGACAGGTGGCCAGTGAAATCCGCGGTTTCCGGAAGCCGGAGCCTTACAAGGGCAAGGGTGTGCGGTATAGCGATGAATATGTCCTCCGCAAGGAAGGCAAGAAGAAGTAAGGGCTACGGCGATGATGAATTCACGGGCGCTGTTCGAACGGCGCAAAAAACGGAACCGGTATCAATTGCGCAAGAGGGCAGGTGGCAAGCCTCGTCTTTCGGTGTTCCGTTCGAGCAAGCACATATATGCGCAGCTTATTGACGATCTTGCCGGCAAAACGCTGGTTGCGGCGTCGACGATGGAAAAATCCATTGCCGATCAGGTAAAGACAGGCGCCGATAAGGATGCGGCGATTGCAGTTGGCAAGCTTATTGCCGAACGCGCGAAGGACGCCGGCGTTGAAAAGGTCGTCTTCGATCGTGGCGGCTACCGGTTTCATGGTCGGGTCAAAGCCTTGGCTGACGCCGCCCGCGAAGCCGGGTTGAATTTTTAGGGACGAGGACGAAGCATGGCTCGTAATACGAGGAATACCCGGGACTCCCGAGGCGGCGGTCGGCGCAGAGACGCGTCGCGCGAAGAGTCGGAGATCCAGGAAAAGCTGGTTCATATCAACCGGGTCGCAAAAGTGGTCAAAGGTGGCCGTCGGTTTGGTTTTTCGGCTTTGGTCATCGTCGGCGATGGCAAGGGGCGTGTCGGACACGGCTCGGGTAAGGCACGTGAAGTGCCGGAAGCCATTCGCAAGGCAACGGAAAGCGCCAAACGCACGCTGCAGCGGGTACCGCTGCGCGAAGGCCGGACATTGCATCATGATGTAGCGGGCCGTTTTGGCGCTGGTCGAGTTTATTTGCGCGCGGCGCCTCCGGGCACGGGCATTATCGCCGGTGGCCCAATGCGCGCGGTCTTCGAGATGCTCGGCGTTTCCGACGTCGTTGCCAAATCGATCGGCACCTCTAATCCGCATAATATGGTGAAGGCTACGTTCGAGGCGCTGACCAACTGCGTGTCGCCGCGCCAGGTTGCTTCCAAGCGGGGCAAGAAGGTTGGCGATATCGTTGGACGCCGCGAGAGCGGAGACGAAGTCCGGGAGACGGTAGATGGCTGACAAGAAAAAGCAGACGATTACCGTAACGCAGATCGGTAGTCCGATCCGTCGCAGAGGCGATCAGCGCGCAACACTGATTGGTCTAGGGCTCAACAAAATGCACAAAACGAGCGTTCTCGAAGATACGCCTTCGGTGCGTGGCATGGTCGATAAGGTCAGTCATCTATTACGGGTCGAAGAGGCCAGCTAAGCATCTAGGCTGCAGGCGAGTTAGGAAGCAAGCGCATGAAACTCAATGAATTATCCGATAACGCCGGAGCGCGGAAGAACCGAAAACGGGTCGGCCGCGGACCGGGTTCCGGGAAGGGAAAGACCGCTGGACGTGGCATGAAGGGTCAGAAGTCCCGTAGCGGCGTCTCCATCAAAGGATTCGAAGGCGGCCAGATGCCGTTATATCGACGTCTGCCTAAGCGCGGTTTCAACAACATTTTTCGCAGGAAGTACGTCGAACTGGGAACAGGACGCTTACAAGCGGCGATCGATGCGGGCAAGGTTGATGCCAAACAGGCGATTACCGCGGAATCCCTCGTTGAAGCCGGTGTCCTGCGCCGGGCGAAGGACGGGGTGCGGCTTCTTGTAAACGGCGATCTGAATGCAAAGGTAACAATTACGGTTGCCGGTGCTTCGAAAGGAGCCGTCGCCATGGTTGAGAAAGCTGGCGGATCGGTCACGGTGTTGGTGACTAAGGATAGTGAAAACGAGTCTGAGCCGAAGGAAGCGGCGGCTGCGGCGCCGTCCTCCGACGGGGATGAAGCTAGCGCGTAATCGATTATAGGGCGTTGACGAATGGCATCGGCTGCCGAACAGCTTGCATCGACGTTTAACTTCGGCGCGTTCGCGAAAGCGACCGAACTGAAGAAGCGCCTATGGTTTACCTTAGGCGCGTTGATCATCTATAGAATTGGGACCTACATACCTCTTCCGGGTATCGATCCCAACATTCTTGCTGAAATCTTCGAGCAGCAGCGCGGCGGCCTTATGGACATGTTCAACATGTTCTCCGGCGGTGCACTTGAGCGGATGACGATTTTCGCCTTGAACATCATGCCGTACATCTCGTCTGCGATTATCATGCAGCTGATGACGGCCGTCTCGCCGCGTCTGGAAGCGCTGAAGAAGGAAGGCGAATCCGGCCGTAAGAAGATCAACCAGTATACCCGGTATGGGACGGTCCTCCTGGCGACGGTGCAGGGATATGGCATCGCTATCGCCCTTGAGGGCGCCGGTGGCAGTTCCGGCTCGGCAGTTTTGGATCCCGGGCTCTTCTTCCGTTTGACGACGGTAATCAGCCTCGTGGGCGGTACCATATTTCTCATGTGGCTTGGTGAGCAGATTACCCAGCGTGGCGTTGGTAACGGCATTTCGCTGATCATCTTTTCCGGCATCGTCGCGAACCTGCCGGTGGCATTGGTCTCGACGCTGGAGCTAGGTAAAACCGGCGCCCTGTCGACGATCTTCATTCTGTTTTTGATGATCATGGCGGTTGCCGTAATTGCATTTATCGTCTTTGTGGAGCGTGCGCAACGCCGTCTTATCGTGCAGTATCCCAAGCGGCAGATGGGCAACAAGATGTTTGGCGGCGAGTCGTCTCATCTACCGCTTAAGCTGAACACGGCTGGTGTCATTCCGCCGATTTTCGCGAGTTCGATCCTGCTGATGCCGTTGACAATTGCCGGATTTAGCGGTGGTCAGGCGACGGGAATTCTCGGTGACATCACGACGTGGTTGGGCCCGGGCCAGCCCCTGTATCTGCTTGTATATATCTCGATGATCGTATTTTTTGCGTTTTTCTATACGGCGATCGTCTTCAATCCCGCGGATACGGCGGACAATCTGAAAAAATACGGCGGTTTCATTCCCGGTATCCGACCAGGCAAGAACACGGCGGACTATCTCGATTTTGTTTTGACCAGGCTTACGGTCGCGGGCGCGGCATATCTTGCGATTGTCTGCGTGCTGCCCGAAATTTTGCGGTCGCAATATGCTGTCCCGTTCTATTTTGGCGGCACAAGCTTGCTGATTGTCGTTTCTGTGACGATGGACACGGTGGCGCAAATTCATTCACACCTACTGGCGCATCAATACGAAGGCTTGATCAAGAAGTCCAAGTTGCGCGGGAGGCGTCGGTGATCATGATCATAATTGGACCACCGGGTGCCGGAAAAGGGACGCAAGCGAGCAGGATAGAAGAGTTCCTTGGTATAGGTAACTTGTCGACGGGCGCCTTGCTCCGTGATGCTATTGCGTCGGGTAGCGAACTCGGCAATAAGGCCAAAGTCCTCGTTGAGGGTGGAAAGTTCGTGCCGGATGACGTCATGATCGCCCTCGTTTCGGCGCGCATCGCCGAGCCGGATTGCGAGAATGGATTTATTCTAGACGGTTTTCCGCGAACCCTTGCGCAGGCGGCCGCACTCGACGAATTGCTGGAGAGCCAGGGCACGAAGGTTGACGCGGTGGTTGAGATCAAGACCCAAGACGATGTCGTTGTCGAGCGAATCAACGGTCGTTTTGCTTGCAAAACTTGCGGCGAAGGGTATCACCGGGCTTTCAAGACACCGGAAAAGGATGGCGTATGCGACGTCTGCGGCGGAACGGAGTTCGAGTTGCGGGCAGACGATAGCGAAGAGAAAATCCGCACCCGTTTGTCACTATATCATGAGCAAACCGCTCCCATTCTCCCCTATTATGAGAAGCGCGGTATATTGAAGTCCGTCGACGGGACGAAGGACTTGGACAACGTAACGCAGGAACTTAAAGAGGTTTTGGCGTCCGTGAATTGATTGACACCCCTATCCTTTGAAATATAATCGCGCGCCGGTCAAATAATGCGCGGTTTCTAGGGATTTCTGGGCAACGATCGAGCCGGACTGGCCTCAAAAATGAAGGAGTACGTAGCGTGGCGCGCATCGCAGGCGTGAACATTCCGACGAACAAACGGGTCGTCATTTCCTTGACCTATATCCACGGCATTGGTCGTACCAAAGCCGAGGGAATTTGCACTGCTTGCAATATCTCGCTGGATAGCCGGGTTCAGGATCTAACCGATCAGGAAGTCATCGGTATTCGAGAAATAATCGACCGCGATCATATGGTCGAAGGTGATCTTCGCCGCGAAACAGCGATGAATATCAAGCGATTGATGGACCTTGGTTGCTACCGGGGTGTCCGCCACCGTAAAGGCTTGCCGGTCCGAGGACAGCGCACGCATACGAATGCGCGGTCGCGCAAGGGGCCGGCTCGCGCCATTGCTGGCAAGAAAAAAGTGACGAAATAGCGAGGACGACGGTCTATGGCCAAAGCCGCAACACGCGTTCGCCGGAGCGAGCGCAAGAACATCACGTCTGGCGTCGCGCACGTCAACGCGACGTTCAACAATACGAAAGTGACGATAACCGACGTTCAAGGGAATGCAATTTCCTGGTCTTCCGCGGGAAGCCAAGGATTTCGGGGCAGCCGCAAATCCACGCCGTATGCGGCGCAGATGGCGGCGGAAGACGCGGGGCGCAAGGCGCAGGAACACGGTGTGAAAACATTGGAGGTCTGTGTGAAGGGACCCGGGTCGGGGCGCGAATCTGCGTTGCGTGCCTTGTCGGCCGCCGGATTTACGATAACGGCCATTCGGGACGTGACGCCAATCCCCCACAATGGATGCCGTCCGCCGAAGCGTCGCCGTGTTTAAAGCCGTCCTGCTTGGGGGGTAGCCAGCAACGACGCGCTTTCGAGATGATTGAAACTAGGTTTGTCCACTGTCGGGTTTCCGGCCGTGCGTCGAACGGAGATGAGAGGTCGCATCCGTGATCCAGAAAAATTGGCAGGCTCTTATTAAGCCAAACAAGTTGAATGTCGAACCCGGCGATGATGTCGGCCGCACCGCCACTGTTGTCGCGGAACCGCTGGAGCGTGGTTTCGGATTGACGTTGGGTAACGCACTGCGTCGTGTCCTGCTGTCTTCCCTGCACGGGGCGGCGGTAACGTCTGTTCAGATCGACGGCGTATTGCATGAATTCTCGTCGATCGCCGGAGTGCGAGAAGACGTGACCGACATCGTGCTGAATATCAAGGTGTTGGCGCTTCGCATGCACGGCGAAGGCCCGAAGAAAATACATCTGGTTGCCGAAGGCCCGGGTGAGGTTACGGCGGCAAAGATCGAAACCGGACATGATGTCGAGATCATGAACCCGGATTTGGTCATCTGCACATTGGATGAAGGTGCGAAAATCTCTATGGAAATGACGGTCGAAACCGGGACAGGCTATGTTCCGGCGACGCAAAACCGTCCCGAGGACGCGCCAATCGGACTGATTCCCATCGATTCCGTATTCAGCCCGACACGCCGCGTGTCTTACAAGGTTGAGAATACCCGCGTCGGACAGGTGACCGACTATGACAAGCTATCGATGCAGATCGAAACGAACGGTGCGCTAACACCGGACGATGCGGTCGCCTATGCGGCACGAATTCTGCAGGATCAGTTGCAGCTGTTCATTAATTTCGAAGAGCCGGAAACGCGTGTCGCCGAAGAAGCGCCGACCGATTTGCCCTTCAACAGGAATCTGTTGCGCAAGGTGGACGAACTCGAATTGTCGGTGCGTTCGGCAAATTGCCTGAAGAACGACAATATTGTTTATATCGGCGATCTGGTGCAGAAGACCGAGGCGGAGATGCTCCGGACGCCGAACTTTGGCCGTAAATCGCTGAACGAGATCAAGGAAGTCCTGACGCAGATGGGACTGCATCTCGGCATGGAGATTACGACGTGGCCGCCGGAGAATATCGAAGATCTGGTCAAGCGGCTCGAAGAACCCTTTTAACGCATGCTTGAACCTGCGATAGCGGGGACAGGTCGAAGTTTTATTATACGGGAGTTGGTATCATGCGGCACGGCATGAGCGGACGTAAGCTGAACCGGACGAGCTCGCACAGGAAGGCGATGTTCACCAATATGGCGGCAGCACTGCTGAAGCATGAACAAATCAAGACGACGCTGCCGAAGGCGAAAGAGTTGCGTCCGATTGTCGATCGTCTGATCACGCTCGGCAAGAAGGATACCTTGCACACCCGGCGGCAGGCACACTCGATTCTGCAAGACGATGCAACGACGTCGAAGCTTTTCGAGACCTTGGCGCCACGATATTCGGAACGCGCCGGCGGCTATACCCGCGTTTTAAAGGCTGGATTTCGATATGGCGATTCCGCGCCCATGGCGGTAATCGAACTCGTCGACCGCGATCCGGAAGCCAAGGGACTCGATTCGGGGCCGTTGCCGGACGACGACGATGAATTTGAAGAATAGGACCCGGCAGCATTCGCTGCAGGGTTGAGGCGACAAGGGCGGTCTTCGGGCCGCCTTTTTCCGTTGGCTCGGCGTCATGTTCAAAGCGTTGCAAACGGCTTGCGAGCGCATACATACCGGCTATGATTTCGAAGATGATAAGCAGATTTCGTTTGATGCGTTTCGTCGCCCTCGGGTTCTTGGTAATTTGCACCGGTCCTGTAGCGGCGCAATCGGTTCCGCAAAGCCGCGAACAGATTAAGCTGAGCTATGCCCCGCTGGTTAAGGCGGCGGCGCCGGCAGTCGTCAATATTTACGCGAAGCGGGTAGTGCGTCGTCGAGGACGCGCCACCTTGTTCGACGATCCGATTTTCAATCGATTGTTCGGCGACTTTCCCTTCAAGGGGTTCTCGCGCGAGCGGCTTGAGAACTCACTCGGTTCCGGCGTTATCGTTCGTGCAGGCGGATTGATCGTCACCAACAATCACGTCATCGACAAGGCGCAGGAAATTACTGTGGTCCTCTCCGACCGGCGCGAGTATGCCGCGAAGCTGGTGGTCGCCGACAAGCGCACGGACATTGCGGTCTTGCAAGTCGAAACCAGTGGCAAAAAACTTCCCTTTCTCGAACTTGGTGATTCCGATGCGCTCGAAGTCGGCGACCTTGTTCTCGCCGTTGGCAACCCCTTTGGCGTTGGGCAGACCGTGACAAGCGGGATCGTGTCGGCGTTGGCCAGGACATCGGTTGGGGTTAGCGATTTTCGTTCCTTCATTCAGACCGATGCCGCCATCAATCCTGGAAATTCCGGCGGTGCTTTGTTGGGCATGAATGGCCGGCTGATTGGCGTCAACACGGCGATTTATTCGCGCGATGGCGGTTCTCTCGGCATCGGGTTTGCCGTTCCGAGCAATATGGTGCGCCGCATCCTCGACAGTGCGATAACGGGAAATCCCTTGGTACGGCCGTGGCTGAGCTTCACGGGTAAACCGGTCACGACGGAAATAGCCTCGGCGCTCGAATTGGCGCGGCCTGTCGGCGTGCTGATAGAAACAGTGAGGCGGGACGGACCGGGAAAGAAAGCGGGGCTCCTACCTGGCGATGTCATTGTCGCCGTAGGCCGGCATGATGTCGATGACGTCCAGGCACTTCGCTTCCGGATTGCGACAAGACCGATCGGCGAGTCCGTGAAGCTAAAGGTCGTGCGTCGCGGTAAGGTGCGTACCTTGCCGTTCAACCTCATCGCGCCACCGGAGAACCCGCCACGCAATTTGACGCTGATTACCGGCCGCAATCCCTTCTCGGGTATCACGGCAGGCAATCTGTCACCTGCATTGGGCGAGGAGCTTGGAATCGATGACAGCGTGGACGGCGTCGTTGCCGTCAAAATCAATCAACGTTCGACAGCAGCGCGGCTTGGGTTTCGGCCGCACGATATTATTCGTGCCATTAACGGGGAGCGCATCGAGCGGGTTATCGATTTGAGGCGCGCGACGTCGGGCTCGCAGCCCAATTGGGACGTAGAAATCCAGCGCGGCGACCGTACGATCCAGTTCGAGGTATCGGGATGACTGTCAACTCGGCGCCCGGCCTGTTCGAGCACGAGGCACCGCGTCCCTTGGCGGATAGGTTGCGGCCGGAATCGCTGGATGCTGTTGTCGGGCAAGATCATCTGTTGGGGGTCGATGGCGCTGTCCGCCGAATGATCGATGGGCAGCGTCTCGCGTCGATGATCCTGTGGGGGCCGCCGGGAACGGGGAAGACGACAATTGCACGTCTGCTGGCGGAAGGTACGGCGCTGGAATTTGAGCCGCTGTCCGCTGTATTTTCCGGCGTTGCGGATTTGCGAAAGGTGTTCGAGCGGGCCAAAGGCAACCGCCTCGCCGGCAAGGGCACATTGTTGTTTATCGATGAAATTCATCGCTTCAATCGGGCACAACAGGACGGTTTTTTGCCCTATGTCGAAGACGGCACGGTCATTCTTGTCGGGGCAACTACGGAAAATCCAAGTTTCGAGCTCAATGCCGCGCTGCTGTCACGGGCGCAAGTCTTCGTGCTGAATAGACTGGACGGTGACGCGCTTGAAACATTGCTAGCACGCGCGGAGTCGGTGGCTGGCCGCGCATTGCCGCTTGATTCCGATGCGCGCATTGCGTTGAAGGCGATGGCGGATGGAGATGGTCGGTTTCTGCTTAATCTTGCCGAAGAACTTTTTGCTCTCAAACTCGACGCACCGTTGGATTCGGCGGCACTTGCCCAGACAGTGCAAAGGCGCGCGCCGCTCTATGATAAGAGCCAGGAAGGCCATTACAATCTGATTAGCGCGCTCCACAAGTCGTTGCGCGGTTCGGATTGCGATGCCGCTCTTTATTGGTTGGCAAGGATGCTGGATGGCGGTGAGGATCCGCGATATATCGCCCGCAGACTCCTGCGTTTTGCCTATGAAGATATCGGCCTCGCCGAACCGCAAGCGGCGGTGCAGGCGATAACGGCATGGGAAACGTTCGAGCGGCTCGGCTCCCCGGAAGGGGAGCTGTCTTTGGCGCAGGCCGTAATTTATCTGGCGACGGCGCCGAAATCGAACGCAGCCTACAAGGCCTATGGCATGGCGCGTCGAAGCGCGAAGGAAACGGGATCGCTGATGCCGCCCAAACACATTTTGAACGCACCCACCAAATTGATGAAAGAGCTTGGTTACGGTGACGGCTATGCGTACGACCACAATGCGACCGATGCCTTTTCCGGCCAGAACTACTTTCCGGAATCGATGGAACGGGAACAGTTCTATGAACCCGTCGAACGCGGCTTCGAGCGAGATCTTCGCAAGCGCCTCGACTATTGGTCGCGATTGCGGGTCGAGCGGCAAAATGACGAAAGCGAGCCGGAATGACACTTCCCTCGAATTCCATCAGCGGCAACCCCTATGATATCGGTGTTGCGCTCGGTCGTCAGACGGGCGGTACCTTGGCTGCACTCCTGGAATCCGTCGCGCGCTATCGCGAGCTAAAAAACGCCTGGCTTGGCTCGACCCGCATGGCAGCGCTTGAGAGTGCCGCGCGTTCGGCTTATCCGCAACATGTCCGCACGATCGAAGGGATGGCGGAC
>JAJFJB010000471.1 GCA_021774435.1 Alphaproteobacteria bacterium | reverse complement strand
TTCCTGGAACCGCCTTCTGAAGGGAGGCATGCACGACCGCCAGGTGGTAGCCGTCATTGTCACTCTCCGGCCACATCTTCCAGTTCGAATCAATTCGTTGGCCAATCCAGCCGCCGCCGATTTTCAACTTACCGGTCGGTGATAGCTCTACGGCACGATCGATCAGCGCCATGCCGCCGGTTCCGAGGTGATCGCGCAACGGCCCCGCGTCACCGCTTTGGTTGGCGAAAACAAAACCTTGATAGCTATCGACCTGGCCAGGTCGGTCTAGATTGAGCCGCTCGGTCTCACCATCGAAACCGCTGCGGCCCGGCATGCTCCTCAATTTACCTGTGAGAGAGTAAACCCAGCCGTGATAGGTGCATTGGAATGACCGGCGTCCTCCGCCGTTCGCCTGCCAGCAGAGCATGGTGCCCCGGTGCGCACAGCGGTTCGCCAATACCTGAACCTGTCGGTCTTCATCGCGAACCATAATTACAGGCTCCAGGCCCAACCGCCGGGTCACCCAATCGCCGACATTAGGCACTTCCGATTCATGGCCGACGAATACCCAACCGCGCAGGAATACCCGCTCCATTTCGTCGGCGAACACCCTCTCGTCTGTATAGAGACTGCCATGAACGCGGTCGGCTTCGATCAATTGCGTATAGTTCACACTGGCGTCCACGCCATGTTCGCTATCGGTAGGAGCTTCCATTCCGCCTCGCATCAAGAGAGCAAGTTCAGGGATAACCTAGCTTATCGACCAGCTTTGAACCGAAATTAATCCGCAGTTGGCGGCAACGTCAAAACCAGGCAAAAACTCCCGCGCCAGCGGCACGCAACTGCGGCCCCTTCAGGCTGCCCCTAACCCAACTCCGACCGAAGCCTGTCGTGCAAAGTCTGCAAGGAGTCCAGCATCGGTTCGACGCCCCGCGCGCCGGACTGAAAAATGGCTGTTGCATTCAGCGCAATCATCTCGAACCCCATGGATTTAAGGTCGACCGCACGCGCCGCGACCTGATCCGGCTCGGCGTAGAAGCGTTTGCCGGCATCGTCGCCCGGCCGTGGTGGTGGCGCGATCATGCTCTGCCACCCGATAGCCTCCGGATCCCGTCCGGCGGAGACCGCAGCCTCCCGGATCGCATCCATGCCGCGTTTCGCGAAGTCGGCATCGGTGACGCGGCTCGCCAGCCAGCCATCGCCATATTTTCCACAGCGCCGAAACGCCGGCGGTGTATTGCCGCCGATCCAAATCGGCAGGTCGCCGCCCTGCGGCGATTTCGGTGCCATCACCATGGCCTCGGCGCGGTAGAACTCACCTTCAAAATCGACCTGTTCGTCCCGCCAATAGGTCCGCAACAAATCAATGGCTTCGTCTGTGCGTTTGCCGCGGTCATCGAAGCTTTCACCGAGCGCCTCAAATTCCGACTCTTGCCAGCCCACACCAATACCAAGCCGGGCCCGGCCGCCCGAAAGCATATCGAGCGTGCTAAACTGCTTTGCAACCAACGCTGGCTGCCGTTGCGGCAACACCAATACTTCCGTTCCCAAGCCGACCCGCTCCGTTACGGCGGCGGCAAAAGACAGCGTCGCGACGGCCTCAAGAACCGGCATCTTCGGTGAATAGTAAGATTTCTCCCGCCCATCGATGTTATAGCCCATGACCACATGATCGAAGATTTCGATATGGTCGTATCCGATTTCTTCGATCCCTTTCGCCATCCGCGCGATCATCTTGGGACCTTCGCGATGCGATACGGCGGGGAATTCGACGGCGAGTTTCATGTGTTGCTTCCTTGATCGCAGATATCCTACGGAACGTAGACTTGCCCTTCCATGATCCGGCGCGCCGTGCGGCCCAGCGTTGCCCGGTTGACGACGTATCCGTTGCCTTCAAGCGTCACCTGCGCCTCGGTTTCGATGACGCCCGCCGGATGACCGAAGCGCACCTCGATCCCCTCACGCGTTTCGGAACGGCATGCTTCATGAACGATCGTACCCGGAATGCGGCTCGCCACGCCCGTGCAGGCGGTGCTGGTGCCGGCGTAGGTCTTGTGCATCTGCTGCATGAACAACGCGCGCGATAGAAAATCGCACTCTTCCGCCTTGACGGTTCGCTGGCCGATGACGTTTTCGTAATCCTGCGGTGGCGCAATCATGGCCACCATCGGCGTCGCGGGGCTGGATTCGCGCGCCCGATTCGGATCATCGATCATGCCCATGGCGACACCGGCATGGGCTCGAATTCGTTCCAATGTCTCGAGGAGGTCGCCATTGGCATCGATTGCCGCCGCCGTCTCCGTCCCTGTCATGCCGAGATCCTTTGCCCGAACAAAAACATGCGCGTTGCCAATATCGACCATCGAGACTTCAAGGATGCCGACTCCCGGCACATCCAACCGGTCCATGGCGTTCCCCGTTGGCAACAGTCCTGCGGTGCTCCCGCCCGCCGTATCGGCGAAATCGACCTGGATCTTTGCCCCCGTGCCGGGCACGCCGGGGATCGCAAAGTCCCCTTTCTCCAGCGGACGGCCATTCTTAACGGGGACTTCGCAAATCAGCATGCGGTCCAGATTGGTGTTGTAGATCCGCACCGACGTCACCGGCTCTTCCAGCCGGACCATATTTTCCCAGACCGCGAAGACCCCGACACCCGAGGTGAGATTGCCGCAAAGCGAATGATAATCGACCGATGGCTCGTCGATCTCGACCTGGCCGAACGTATAGCTGATGTGGGCACTTGCCGCGCGCGGATTGTCCGTCGGCGGCGGCCCGATGATACAGACCTTGCTGGTCAGAGGGTCCGCGCCGCCGAGTCCGTCGATTTGACGCTTGTCGGGAGATCCGAAGATCGAGAGAATCGTCCGTTCCCGTGCCGTGGGGTCCGCTGGAAGGTCCGCTTCGCGCAGATATATCCCCTTGCTCGTGCCGCCCCGAAGGATCGCGCAGCGAATTGCTTCCGACATTTTGACCTCATCTTTCGTGCCGCGAAACGCTAGACTATCGCCCACGTGCGATCAAATCCCAGAGACCGCTCTTAGATTCACCCCTTATCGTGCTTTGATTTCCCAATGAGACGGTTTTCTTTTTTCTGAAACCGTATTCCCGGTCATAATGCGCACTTCGTTGCAACGACGTATTTTGGACCCCTAAATGTGTGGCATTGTCGGCCTCTATCTCAAGAACCCTGAATTTCGCGTCCAGTTGGGCGCTTATTTTTCACCGATGCTCGAACAAATGACCGATCGTGGCCCTGATAGTGCCGGTGTCGCGATCTACCGCGACGGGGAGCCCCCGGGCGCCAAGGTAACGCTCTATGATCCCGTCCCCGAATTTGACTGGGATGCTGTCGCCTCGGACGCTGCAAGCGATCTTAAGATACCGGTCACCGCCGAGCGGATTTCGAGCCATGCCATTTTGCGCGCTGTCGCCGATGCGGCCACGTTGCGGCGCTGGATCGAAACGAACCGGCCAGGGCTGCGGATCATGAGTTCCGGCAACAGCCTCGAGATATACAAGGAGGTCGGCCTCCCGGCCGACGTTCTTTCGCGGTTCGGCGTACCACAGATCACCGGTAGCCACGCCATCGGGCACACCCGCATGGCAACGGAAAGCGCCGTCACAACGGAGGGCGCGCATCCCTTCAACACCGGCGACGATTTGTGCCTGGTCCACAACGGATCGCTCTCCAATCACCACCGCCTGCGCGACTGGCTGCGCGATCATGCCAACATCACATTTCAAACCGATAATGACAGCGAAGTCGCCGCCGGTTACCTGACGTGGCGCTTGGGGCAAGGCGCGACGATTGCCGAGGCGCTGGAGGCTGCGATTGCCGACCTGGATGGATTCTATACTTTCGCCGTTGGCACACGGGAAGGCTTTTCGGTCCTGCGCGATCCAATTGCCTGCAAACCCGCCGTGATGGCTGAAACCGACGATTGGGTTGCGATGGCGTCCGAATTCCGCGCCCTCGCGCAGCTTCCTGGCGTGGACGGTGCGACGGTATGGGAACCGGAACCGGCAACCGTCTACAGTTGGGGACAAGCGTAAAACCATGCAGACAATCGACTTGAGCAGCGTCGCGGTACGCGACCTCAATCGGCGCCTCCAAAGGCGCGATGGCGATGACGGGGAGTCCGAATTCCGCGTCCTCCATCCAGGCGGCGCGCACGCCCTGGCTGCCGGGCTGATGCATCCCATCGAAGTGACGATTGAAGGCCATGCGGGCTATTACTGCGCCGGCATGAATCAGGAAGCCAAGGTCACGATAAATGGCAACGCCGGGACCGGTGTCGCGGAGAACATGATGTCCGGCTTGGTGCGTGTCCGGGGCGATGTCAGCCAGTCGGCCGGCGCGACCGCGCATGGCGGTTTGCTGGTTGTCGAAGGCGACGCCAGCGCGCGCTGCGCGATCTCGCTCAAGGGTGCGGATATCGTCGTGCAAGGGTCGGTTGGCCATATGGCCGCTTTCATGGCGCAGGCGGGCCGGCTCGTCGTCCTCGGTGACGTCGGCGCCGATCTCGGCGATTCTCTATACGAAGCGCAGATCTACGTCCGCGGCACGGTCGCGAGCTTGGGCGCGGATTGCGTAGAAAAAGATATGCGGTCCGAGCACCGGTCCGATGTGGAATCACTTCTGAAACAGGCAGGCGTTGACGCCAATGCCGGTGACTTCCGTCGCTACGGATCCGCGCGGCAGCTCTATAATTTCAAAATTGACAACGCCGGCAGCTATTAGGCGAAGGAATGGCATGAGCGACAAATATCAAACCTCCGCCACCTACCCGCCGCGCGTGATCTCGGAAATCCACCGTGCGGCCCGGGAAGGTATCTACGAAATTCGCGGCGGCGGCGCGAAGCGCCACGTACCGAACTTCGACGACCTCGTCTTTCTTGGCGCTTCCATGTCACGCTATCCGTTGGAAGGCTACCGCGAGCGCTGCGACACCAACGTCACGATCGGCGCGCGCCATGCGTCCAAGCCGATCGAGCTCGATATCCCCATCACGATTGCTGGGATGAGTTTCGGCGCGCTCGGCGCGAATGCCAAAAAGGCCATCGGTCTCGCCGCAACGGCCATGGGCACCAGCACGACCACGGGCGATGGTGGCATGACGCCGGAGGAACGGGAAAGTTCAAAGACCATGGTCTATCAAAATTTGCCGTCGCGATACGGCATGACGCCCGATCAACTGCGTCAGGCCGATGCGATTGAAGTCGTCGTGGGACAAGGCGCGAAACCCGGCGGTGGCGGCATGCTGCTGGGCCAAAAAATCACCGACCGTGTCGCCGGCATGCGCACGCTGCCAACCGGAATCGATCAGCGCAGTGCCTGCCGCCACCCCGACTGGACCGGACCGGACGATCTGGAAATCAAGATCCGCGAACTGCGCGAGATTACCAATTGGGAAAAGCCGATCTATGTGAAGGTCGGCGCGACCCGCACGCGATATGACGTCATGCTATCGGTCAAGGCCGGCGCGGATGCAGTCGTTGTCGACGGCATGCAGGGCGGCACCGCGGCGACCCAGGACGTGTTCATCGAAGATGTCGGCATCCCAACCCTGCCGGCAGTCCGGCTCGCGGTCGACGCGTTGCGCGAAATGGATATGCATCGCAAGGTACAGCTCATCGTTTCCGGCGGTATCCGCACTGGTGCCGATGTCGCCAAAGCGTTGGCGCTGGGTGCCGATGCCGTGTCGATCGGTATGGCTTCCCTTATGGCCCTGAACTGCAACGCGCCGATTTACAAAGAAGATTACGCCGCACTCGGTACCGCACCGGGGTCCTGTCATATGTGTCATACGGGGCGCTGCCCGGTCGGCATCACCACGCAAGATCCGGAACTAGAGAAACGGCTCGATCCCGAAGCAGGCGCACGCCGGTTGCAGAACTACCTCTCGACATTGACGATGGAGTGCCAGACCCTGGCACGAGCCTGCGGCAAATCGCATGTGCACAATCTCGAGCCTGAGGACATGGTTGCATTGACCGTTGAAGCCGCCGCCATGGCACAGGTACCGCTCGCGGGCACTGACTGGATTCCAGGCAAAAACTGACAAACACGGGGAGACGCGTTATGGCCAGCAAGCTGGAAGCCTTTGCCAAGAAGAACAGCGTTAAATATTTTCTGTTCAACTTTACCGATCTGAAAGGTGTGCAGCGGTCCAAGCTCGTGCCTGCATCCGCCGCTGCCGGCATGGAAAAGGACGGTGCCGGTTTCGCCGGCTTTGCCGCCTATCTCGATATGACCCCCGCCCACCCCGATATGTTTGCCGTACCGGACACGACGAGCGTCATGCAACTGCCCTGGAAGCCCGAAGTGGCTTGGGTCGCTGGCGACCTCGTGATGAACGGCGCCAGCGTCGAGCAGGCGCCGCGTGTCGTCCTCAAGCGCATGATCGCCGCCGCCGCCAAGCAAGGTTACCGGATGAAAACAGGGGTCGAGGCCGAATATCATCTCATCGATCCCGAAGGCACCGACATCTCCGATCCGCGCGATATCGATCCCAAACCTTGTTACGACCAGTCCGCCTTAATGCGCCGCTACGAAGTCATCGCGGAAATCTGCGATGCCATGCAGACGCTCGGCTGGGGCCCTTACCAAAATGATCACGAAGACGCCAACGGCCAATTTGAAATGAACTGGGATTATGACGACGCCTTGGTAACCGCCGACAGGCACGCCTTCTTCAAATTCATGGTGAAGTCGATTGCCGAGAACCACGGCCTGCGCGCGACCTTCATGCCGAAACCGTTTCTCCATCTGACCGGCAATGGCTGTCATATCCATATTTCGGTCTGGGACAAAACCGGGAAGAAGAACCTCTTCCACGACAAGAAAGACGAACTCGGCCTTTCCGCGCTAGCGCATCTGTTTCTCGGCGGTGTGCTGCATCATGCCGAAGCGCTCTGCGCCATGACGAATCCAACGGTAAATAGCTATAAGCGGATCAATGCTCCGGTCACGAATTCCGGCGCGACCTGGTCGCCAAATGCGGTGACATGGTCCGGCAACAACCGCACGCACATGGTGCGCACCCCCGACGACGGCCGGTTCGAGTTTCGCCTCGCCGACGGCGCCGCCAACCCCTACATCATGCAAGCGGCTTATCTCGCGGCCGGATTGGACGGCATTGAGAACAAACGCGATCCCGGCAAACGTTCGGATTTGGACATGTACGCGGACGGCCATAAGGCCCGGGCCAGGTTACTACCGCTTTACCTGATCGACGCGATCCGCGCGCTCGGCCGTAGCAGAGTGTTTAAACAAGCGTTGGGCGCGGAATTCACCTCAGCCTATGTAAAGATCAAAACCGATGAGTGGAACGACTATTCGCGCCACCAGAGTAACTGGGAACTGACCCACACGCTGGACACGTGATAGCAATATATTAGACACGTCAAAGTAACGTCTGGTACAAAATATTAAAGACAAGGTAATAATTTCAGTATTTATTTTAATACCACGATAATAACCATACTTTAGAATTATTGAATGGTCATTGAATTTACCAAGGCTGTCGCCCTTTTATTGGCGTTGTGCTTGGTTCAAGGCTTCATTGCGAGGCGGTGGTCAAGCGGAGAGCTTGTCGGCCGAATTTTATCGGGCGTTCTGTTTGGTGGAATATGCGTCATCGGCATGGAGACGCCGATAGAAGCGGCACCCGGCGTGATCTTCGACGCCCGCTCCGTTGTATTGAGCATGGCCGGGCTGTTTGGCGGTCCGATTGTTGGCGGCATCGCCGCTGTTATCGCGGGCGGCTACCGCGTTTGGCTTGGCGGAGGCGGCGCGCCGGTCGGCGTTTCCGTCGTCATCTCTTGCGTGCTTCTCGGGCTTGTCTATCGTCATGCTTACCAACGCGGCTGGCTGAGAATTGGCGTATGGCAGCTACTGGCGTTCGGGCTCCTGGTTCATTTGGTCGAAATTCTTCTGTTCACTTTCTTGCCAGACACCGTGGTGGGGACGGTCATGGACAACATTGCACTACCCCTCGTCGTGACGTTTACGCCCGCCACTGCCCTTCTTGGGTCTCTGCTGCACGCAATCGAACTACAAATCCAGACAGGCAAGTCACTCACTGAAAGTGAGGCGCGTTTTCGCGACGTGGCAGAGGTGTCGGGCGACTGGATTTGGGAAACGGATTCCAAGCTGCGCTTTACCTTTCTTTCGCCCCGCTTCTTCCAGCTGTTTCCGTTCGAGGTCGACGACGTCATTGGCAAGACTCGGGACGAGTTTGCACACGTAGGGCCCAAAGACGAAACATGGCACACGCACATCGAGGTCTTGACGAAGCGCCTCCCCTTCCGGGATTTCTACTACACCCTGGTCGCGCCCGACGGCGGCATCGGACATTTTCGTATTAGCGGCAAGCCCGTGTACGCCCCCGACGGTTCTTTTCAAGGCTACCGGGGTACGGGGTCCGACGTCACGGCAGAGGCCGAGACCAAGGCGAGTTTGCTTGTCGCCAAGGAGCATGCGGAACTTGCCAACCGGGCAAAATCAGAGTTCCTGGCCAACATGAGCCACGAATTGCGGACGCCGCTCAATTCAATCCTCGGGTATTCCGAAGCGATCAAGGATGAGGTCTTCGGCCCGCACAACAATCCACGTTATTCGGAATACGCGGCGGCGATTCAAGCGTCCGGCAAACACCTACTCGGACTTATCACCTACATACTCGACATCTCCAAAATCGAAGCCGGCGAGGCGACGGTGGAAGATAGCAAGGTAGATCTCAGCAAGGCGATAAACGACACCATTTCGATGGCAAGATTGCGTATAGAGGCCAAACGCATTGATGTGCGGTTTTTCGGGGCGGAAAAATGTTCATTTCTTCGCGCCGACGAGCGCCAGTTCAAGCAGATCATGCTGAACTTGCTTTCCAATGCACTGAAATTCACGTCGCCGGGTGGCCGCGTGTCCGTCAACACACGGTTGGATGAATCCGGCGGCCAGGAAATCAGTGTCACCGACACAGGCATTGGTATTGCCGCCGAGGAAATTCCCAAGGTGATGAAGCCATTCGGACAGGTCGCTGACAGCCACATACGCAACCATGATGGAACCGGTCTCGGACTGTCGATTTGCAATTCGCTTATGGAGTTGCATGGCGGCTGCTTGAATATCGAAAGCGAAATCGGCCAGGGGACCAAGGTTACCCTTCACTTCCCACCGGAGCGGACAATTCACGTTGAATAAAACGGATATCGGCGCAAACGCCGATGGCAATAAGATTTTGGCGACAAATTCGTCTCGTCCTATGCGGGAATCATGAGCGGCGAAGGGAACGACTATTCGCGCCAACACGGTGGCTGGAAGCGCACTAACACACTGGACAGCTGAGGCAAGGCTCGCGAAACTAACGCGCTCGCGCCCAACACGGTAGGACGATATGACTCTAACCGCTCAGGAAATCGAACACCTCTTTCGCGGCAGCGCTACGCCGCCCGCTAAGCGCCTGCCGGGAGAACCGCCCTTTACGACGCGACCTGAGCTTACGGGAACGTTTGGTATGGTGGCCTCGACCCATTGGTTCGGCACCGCCGCTGGCATGTCCCTTCTCGAAAAGGGCGGCAACGCTTTCGACGCCGCTATCGCCACAGCCTTCACGCTGCAAGTCGTCGAGCCCTCCATGGCGGGCCCTGCCGGGGACGCGCCGATTATCCTGTGCGACGGCAAGACGCGAAAGGTGTCGGTCATCTGCGGCCAAGGCGTTGCGCCGGGCAAAGCAACCGTCGGAGCCTACCGCAATCTCGACCTCGATATCGTACCGGGCGCGGGTTTGCTGCCCTTGGTCGTGCCGGGCGCGTTCGACGCCTTCATGCTGCTGTTGCGCGACTGGGGCACGATGCGGGTGCGCGACGTCCTTGAGCCCGCTATCGGCCACGCCCGCAACGGGTACCCCATCGCGGCCCGCGTTGTGGCGACAATTGACGCGCTAAAGAATCTCTTCGTCGAACACTGGCCAAGTTCCGCCGCTGTCTATTGTCCGAACGGCAATGTCCCCAAGCCAAACCAACTCTTTTCCAACCCGGTGCTTGCAGACACGTTCGAACGCATTCTGAGCGAGGCGGAAGCTGCGGGGAGCGACCGAGAGAAACAGATCGAAGCGGCACGCGACGCTTTCTATCGCGGATTCGTAGCCGACATCATCGACAGCTTCTGCCGCGGCAATGAATTTCTCGACACGTCCGGCCGGCGCCACAGCGGCTTCCTGTCCGGCGACGATCTGGCACGCTGGTCTGCCAGCGTGGAAGCGCCGCTCTCGCTCGACTACGGCGACTACACCGTCTTCAAATGCGGCCCTTGGAGCCAGGGCCCGGTCTTCCTGCAGCAACTAGCACTGCTTCGCGGTTTCGATCTCGCCTCGATGGACCCCAACGGCGCGGATTTCGTCCACCACGTGGTCGAGAGCACCAAGCTCGCTTTCGCCGACCGCGAAAAATTTTACGGTGATCCGGATTTCGTCGATGTACCGATGGAGACCCTACTATCGGAAGATTACAGCGCAAAGCGCCGCGCCCTAATTAGCGAAAATGCTTCGGATGCAATCCGACCGGGCAGCATTGAAGGGTTCGGCGGCCCCGTCGTCTATGGTCTTGCTGATGGCCAACGCCTGTCAGTCCAGGAGGATGGCTCGCTCTTACCGGCCATAGATATAGCCCCTGCCGCATCAATCGCGACCGGCGACACCGTGCATCTCGATGTCGCGGACCGAAAGGGCAACATGGTGTCGATCACGCCCAGTGGCGGTTGGATGCGTAGTTCCCCGACGATCCCAGAACTCGGATTTGCCCTGTCGAACCGAGGCCAAATCTTTACGCTGGAAGAAGGCACCCCAGGCAGCATCGCCCCTGGGAAAAGGCCACGCACGACCTTGAGCCCCGGATTCGCGAACCGTGGCGGCAAACCTTACATGGCGTTCGGCACCCCTGGCGCGGATCGTCAGGACCAATGGGCGCTCCAATTTTTCCTGCGTCATGTTCATCACGGCCAGAACCTACAGGAAGCAGCTGACGCCCCCACCTTCAACACATCGCATTTCCCCGCATCGTTCTATCCAAAACGCGCGGCGCTACGTTCTCTGACGGTCGAGGGCCGCTTCTCCGATGAAACGGTCGACGAACTCAAAACTCTTGGCCACGAGGTATCCGTGGGAGACAACTGGGCGCAGGGACGGATGTGTGCAGTGGCACAAGACGGCAATTTGCTCAAGGCATCTGCAACGGCACGCTCAACTCAGGGATACGCGTTCGGACGCTGATCAAGCGACGGCGTCGATAGAGTACGTTTGTGATTTCGCGCCCCTGAAGCGGGCTGAACCTCTCATCAATCGCACCTTTGGTAACGCCGCCAATAAATACCAATGATTGAGCGGGAAACCCGCATGATCAGAAGCGAAAAGCCAATCTGCACGGGTGGCATATTTTAACGGCAGGATTTGCAATTTAAAATTGCAAATTTCCCATAAAATTTGAGCTAAACACCAGAAATTCAAAGAGTTTAGCGGTTCGTTAACCAATAAAGCGAAAATTTGTCTTTTCGCAGCCCCTGCAAATCCGGGCACCAATAAACAAGGCAGAGGGACGGCCTTTCGACGCGGAGATTGGCCAGGTAACGAATGAACACAGAGCTTGATCTCATCTATTTGATTTATGGATCAGCCTTTCTAGCCATGGGGGTCGCCGTCCTCGTGCGTCAAACCCCCATCCGGCACCAGGAAATTTCACAAAGTTTTCGCTGGCTCGGTCTCTTCGGAGTTTTGCATGGCCTCACAGAATGGAGTTATCTGCCCGCGGTCCGAGATCTGGTTTTCATGGGGAGCCCATATCCTGCGGCATTTCTTGCAGGGGTTTCGTACTGTGCACTCATAAAGTTTGCGTTCAAGCTGCACCAACGGACCGCGTCAAACCACTTTCTGAACCAGCTTGCACTGCCGCTCATTGTCGGCTTGCTTATAATTTTACTGATATTCCTAAATGAGCAGCCGCAAAGAGACTTTGCTATTCGGTATGTAATCGGCATACCAGGATCATTCGGCGCTGCTTTGGTGCTTTACCAAAACCGCAACCGACTCGCATCGGATCGTTTGAACACAATATGGCCAAAACTAGCAGCGACCGGTTTTCTTTCCTATTGCCTTCTTACGTCGATCACCAGCACCGCAGTTGGGTTGCCCTCTTTTGTTTTCGACCAAAGTGACTTCGCAGCGGCCTTCGGCTTTCCCGTGCAAATTGCCCGTACCACCTCGGCAATATTCATAACCGCGACGATTTATAAAACGCTCGCCATCTTCGACGTGCTGGAGAAAGAGACTCTCTCCGAGGCCGTCCAGGAAGCAACAAGTTCGCTTAATCGAAGCGAACAGAGTTACAGGAGCCTGTTCGAAAATGCCGGCGTCGGCATGGCCATGGTCAGCAGTCAGGGAAAATATCTCCGGGTCAACAAAGCGTTCACAGAATTTATTGGTTATCCGGAGAAGACGCTCCTTGAGATGGGCCCATGCGATGTAACCCACCCGGATGACCTTGAAAAGGTGAGCAACGCTCTGAGCCAATGGTCAAGCCTCCAACGCACATTTATCCAGCATGAAAAACGATATCTTACAAGAACTGGTGCTATTTCCTGGGCCCAGGTCACTGTATCCGTCGGCACCACCGATGAAGACGGGAACCCTGTCGCCGTCGCCCAAATAGAAGACATCAACGATCGAAAACGCGCCGAGGAGGCTCTACGGGAAAGCGAGGAACAAAACCGAGAAATATTGGATAAGAGCCCAATTGGGATCGCTGTTGTCGATCATTTTCCGGAAGCGAGCGGCAATAGAACGAAACGCCTGTTCGCAAACAACGCGTTGGCCAGAATGTTTGGCTATTCCACGCTGGACGCCCTCTACGAGATGGATATCCACAAAAGCTGGGTCGATCCCAGGAAGCTTGAGGAAGCCAGAGCGATCATCGGCAGCGGTCGCGATCTCATCGACTTCGAGGGCGTGCGCTATCGGTCGGATGGCAGTGAATGGTGGGTCTCGATAAATTCGCGCCCGGTCCGCTTCAACGGACAAACCTGCACGATGCTTTGGCATTTCGACGTTACGGAACGGCGGAATGCAGAAGAGGAACTGCGCAAAAGTCAGGATCTTCTCCTCGAGGCGCAGCGGATGGCGAAACTCGGCTCCTGGGAACTCAACCACGTTACAGGTATGCTGACTTGGTCGGACGAAATTTATCGCATGTTTGCAATCGACCCGGAACAATTCGGCGCATCCTATGAAGCGTTTTTGAATGCCATTCATCCTGAAGACAAGGAAGCCGTAAACAAGGCGTACAGCGATTCTTTGACCCACCGCTCGCCCTACAACATCGACCATCGGCTGTTAATGCCGGATGGGCGCATCAAATGGGTCCAGGAACGCTGCAGAACCGTTTTCGGCAAAGATGGTAGTCCGCTTTTGTCTTTCGGCACCGTTCAAGACGTCACCGGGCGCCACGAAGCCGAAAGGAAAATAGAGCAACTCAACGAAAGTCTTGAACGCCGTGTCGAAGAACGCACGAAAGCGCTGGAGGAAGCGCAAGCAGAACTGGTCCGAAACGAACGGCTTGCGACATTAGGCAAACTCAGCGCCACGGTGAGCCATGAACTTAGGAATCCACTCGGCACGATAAGCGCATCGGTCTTCTCACTTGCCAAGAAAGTGCGTGATAGAGGAATAGACATCGAACGGCCCCTCGGCCGCATTGAGCGGAATATCGAACGCTGCAGTTTGATAATCGATGAAATGCTGGACTATGCCCGGTCAAGACCCCCGGAACTCGCGCTGGTCAAGGTCGACGATTGGCTGAAGTCCGTTCTATCGGAGTATGAAGTCCCGGCAGGCATAAATCTATCGACCGACCTGAACGCGCCGAACCAAGTCCTTGCACTGGATGCGGAACGAATGCGCCGCGCCATAACCAACCTGATCGATAATGCGCGTCACGCGGTACTTGAGGTCGACACGTCAAGCAATAGGGATAAGTCGATAATCCTTGCTTCACGGCTGACGCACACCGACCTTGAGATCACGATCAGCGATACCGGTCCAGGTATGTCGAGCGACATACTCGACCATATTTTTGAGCCGCTCTATAGCACCAAGAGTTTTGGAGTTGGACTCGGGCTTTCAATCGTCAAACAGATTGTCGAGGCCCATGCCGGAACTTTGAAGATCAAAAGCGACCCGGACCTAGGAACGGAGGCAGTTCTTTGCCTTCCCCTGCAATACCCCTCGAATTCAAGGAGTGCAGCCGAATGAGGACTGCATCTTTAGACGCATTTCCAACCCCCATCGAACAGCTGAATTTACGGCGTGTTGTAATTGTCGATGACGACTGTGATCTTGCCGATGCAACGGCTGATGCGCTGCGAGATATCGGATATGCCGCGACAACTGCAGACGACGGCGATAGCGCAATTGAACGCGCCGGCCAATTCGCTGCCGACGTTGCAGTCATCGATCTAAGGCTCGGAATGGAGGATGGAGTCGACCTCATTGCCGAGTTACGTAAGGTGCGGCCGAACATTCAATGCATTTTGGTCACGGGCCACGCTGACACAAGCTCCGCCGTTCGTGCCCTACGCAATGGAGCCTCGGAGTACCTCTACAAACCGGTCGAAATAAACATGCTCGACGCCGTGCTGAACCGGTGTTTCGACCGTCTCCGTCTTGAAGCGGAAAAAGATGCCGCGGAACGGGCCTTGCGGGAGAGCGAAGAACGGTTCCGGGCTTTCTTTGAAAACACACCGGTCAACATGAGTTTGAAGGACACGGACGGACGCCATCTGATGGTGAATGAATCCCATGCCGATTGGTTGGGAAAGAGCGTCGACAATGTCGTCGGGAAATACACTGCAGAACTACTTCAGGACCAAAACAGGTTCCATGCGATGGCCGCCATGGAACAGTCGGTCATCGAGAGCGGTGACTCGATTCAGGAAGAAATTCGAGTCCGGAAGGAAGATGGCAGTACCCACGACAGGATCCTTATTAAATTCCCTGTCAAGTCGGACGAGGGCACGATATCCGCGATAGGGACTGTTGCAATCGATATCACGGAACAAAAACGCGCCGAGCGCAAGCTGGCGGAAAGCGAAACGCTGCTACGGAACTTCATCGATAACAGCAACGCGACCATGAATCTCAAGGATCTCAACGGCCGCTATCTTTTGGTCAACGAAGCGTTCAAGAAAAAGCGCGGCGATGGTGACTACATCGGAAAGACTTATCAGCAAAGTGAGAGCACAGCAGATGTCGCTAAAATTCTCGCCGCCGATCGCCGTGTCATTGATACCGGTGAAGTTGTGCATGGAGAAGGATATGTAGAGTACGAGAACGGCACATCTTGGTATCGGCGCTATACCAAGTTTCCCGTCTTGGATGCCGACGGCACGCTAATCGGTATTGGCTCCATCGGCTCTGACGAAAGCGAACAAGTGCGCACAGAGGAAGCTCTACGAGCCTCCGAAGCCCGCTACAGAGACCTGACCGAAGGATCGGTTCAAGGCATCCTCCTCCACCGAGATTTTAAACCGATATATGTAAATCAAGCTTGGGCGGTCATGTTCGGCTATGACAGTCCGGACGAAATTCTTGCGATGGAATCGATTGCGCCATTGTTCGCGACCGGTGAAGTTGCGCGACTAACAATGCACCAAACAGCGCACACTGAAGGTGGTGAAGCGCCGAACCGCCATGAGTTTCAAGGCATTCGCAAAGACGGTTCGCGGATTTGGCTCGACAATACCGCGCGCACGATTATGTGGGATAACAAGGAAACCATTCAAGCAACCGTCGTCGATATTACGGAGCGCAAAGTAGCCGAAAACGCGAAGCGCGAAACTGAGGCCCATTTGCGCGCCATCATCGACAATTATCCTTCGCTGATTTCCCTAAAGGATCTCGAAGGCCGGTTCCTTCTCGTCAACGACGCCTTCGCGAAACTGCGTCGAGTTTCGGTCGAAGAGTGCATTGGTGTCACCCCGGAACAATTAGAAACACCAGAGCATGCCGCCGTCGTCAAGGAGCATGACCTGGCAGCACTGGAAGGTGGCGCACCGATCACCTATGAGCGCGTTTGGGTCAACAAATTCGGCGAAAGTTACCCGGTCGCGATCACCAAGTTTCCAACTTACGATGCCGATGGCAAGTTGATGGGCATCGGGACGATCGGCATCGACATAACCGAGCGAAAACGAGCCCAAGATGCGTTGCGGGAGAGCGAGGCTTTGCTGCGCTCGGTCATTGACAGCAGCCCTACTCCGATTTCGCTCAAGGGCCTGGATCACAAACTATTGGTCGTTAACCAAGCATTCGAAGAAGTATTCCAACTGACCTCCGGCCAGTTGATCGGCCACGTCGTCACTGAATTTTTGCATAATGAGCATGCCGAACGTGTTCACGCCTTGGATCGGCAGGTAATCGAAACCGGAAAGAAGCAATCCGAGGAACGCTCGCTTACATTGCCAAACGGAAACATTATGGAAAGCATCGTCACGCGATTCCCCATCGCCAATGAGCAGGGGAAAGTGACACTTCTTGGCACGATTGTTACCGATATCAGTGACCGCAAGAAAGCGGAAGACGCCTTGCGAGAAAGCGAGTCGTTGCTACGTTCCATCATCGACAGCAGCCCATCGCCTATTACACTCAAAGATTTGGATCACAATTTTGTCGTCGTAAATAAGGCGTTCGAAAAAATTACCGGCGTTCCCGCCGACCAAGTCATCGGTCGAACTTCGTCTGTCTATATGACCCCAAAGCTGACGAAAGTGGCGGAATTGCAAGAAAACCGTGTCATCGAAACCGGCAAGACGAGTTCAAAGGAACGTGTTGCGACCCTCCGGAATGGAACACAAGTACAAAGCGTTGCAACGAAGTTCCCAATCGTTAACGCGGACGGAGAAATTACGCTGATCGGCACGATCATGACGGACATTAGCAACCTCAGGAAGGCTGAAGAGGCAAAGCGTAATAGCGAAGCGCAACTGCGGGCGATTGTCGACAATTACCACTCTCGGATAACCCTGAAAGACACCGACGGACGCTACCTTCTTGTCAACGAGGCGTTCGCAAAATCCCGCAACTTATCCGTTCGGGATTTAATCGGAAAAATGCCTGATGATATCGAATCAGCACACCAGGCAGCCGTCGTCAAAGACCATGACAAAGATGCTATGGAACATGGCGGTGTAGTTACCCACCAACGAGATTGGAAGGCAAAGGACGGCACCTTTCACCCGCGAGAAGTCACCAAGTTTCCAGCCTATGACACCGACGGGAGGCTAATGGGCATCGGGTCAATTAGCACCGACATATCCGAACGGAAACGAATGGAAGATGCCCTGCGCGAAAGCGAAGCGCTGCTGCGCTCAGTAATCGACAGCAGCCCAACACCAATTTCTCTCAAAGGTCTGGATCACAAACTCCTGGTCGTCAACCGTGCCTATGAAAAAATGCACGGACAGCCAGCAGCAACGCTTGTCGGGAAATCCGCGGTCGAATACATGGCGCCGGAGCACGCCCAGGCGACCCGGGAAATGGAAAGACGCGTCGTCACCGAGGGCAGGACGATTTCGGAAGAACGAATTGCATCTCTACCAGACGGCACTCAAATTCAATGCATCGTTACGAAGTTCCCTGTCAGGAACACCGGGGGCGCCATTTCGCTGGTCGGCACAATCATGACCGACATTGCGAACCGCAAGAAAATGGAAGCGGCACTGCGCGAAAGCGAGCAACAGCTGCGCCTCGTGATAGACTCGCTGCCTGTACTCATCACCTATGTCAACGCCAACGAGCAGTACGTCCTGGCCAACAAGACGGGCGCCGAATGGTATGCCACGACACCGGAAGCCTTTGTCGGCAAGTCACCCATGGAACTCCAGGGAGACAGCTATGAAAAGTACCGTGCGCAAATCAAAGAAACATTAAAGGGAAATAAGGTCACCTTTGAGGCCAACGTCTCGTTTCCAGATGGCACGACTCGAGATGTCGAGATAACCAATGTTCCGGACATTGCGGAAGATGGTGCCGTGCGCGGATTCTTCGGCATGACCCATGACGTTTCCGAGCGCAAACACGCCGAGCGCTTGGTCAAGGAAAGCGAGGCGCGGTTCCGAGCGGTCGTCGACAACTCTCCCGCCGCTATCTACCTGAAGGATATCGAAGGCCATTATCTAATTGCGAACAAAACATTCCGTGAATGGCTGAATGTCGATAGCGATGAAGATTGGCTCGGCAAAACCATCGATGATTTCTTTCCGTCCGACAAAATTCGGATCAGTAAGACCCATGATCAACAGGTCGTTGCACAAAGAGAACCGGTCGTTGAAGAACGAGAATTGATCTTCCCCGATGGCGTAACGCGTAGAACCCTAAATCACAAATTTCCGATATTGGGCCCCGGCGGAGAGTGCATCGCGATCGGCACTGTCAATATGGACGTTACCGATCAATACGACTTGCAAAGCCAACTTGTTCAAGCTCAAAAGATGGAAGCTGTGGGCCAATTAACAGGCGGCGTGGCGCACGATTTCAATAATTTGTTGGGTGTCATTATCGGGAATCTCGACTTTCTATCCGAAGAGTTACGTGAAAACGAAGAGCTGACCGCATTGTTGGAACCGGCAATGAAAGCTGCCTTGAGCGGTGCCACATTGAATAAGCAACTTCTCGCCTTCTCGCGCAAACAAGCCTTGTCGCCCAAAGTGGTCGATTTGAACCAGCATATTGCGGGCGTTCTGGACATGCTGCATCGCACCCTTGGTGAGACGGTCGAAATTAGGGCCAATCTTGATTCTTCTATGCCGACAACGAAAGTCGACCCAGCGCAGCTCGAGAGCGTACTGCTCAATCTTGCCGTCAACGCGCGCGACGCGATGCCGGACGGCGGAACGCTCAGTATCGAAACCGATAAGGTTCATCTTGATGAAGATTACGTGGCGATGCGGCCAGAGGTATCCCCTGGCGACTATGTCGTGCTTGCGGTAACCGACACCGGCACCGGTATGTCACCCGAAATCCAAGTGCAGGCGTTCGATCCGTTTTTCACCACAAAGAGAGTCGGCGAGGGATCCGGCCTCGGCCTGAGCATGGTATTCGGATTCACTAAACAGTCCGGCGGCCACGTTGAAATCAAAAGCGATGTCGGTAAAGGAACAATGGTTAAGGTTTTTCTTCCCCAAGTCGAAAAATCCGAACAGGACGATCCCTTGGAAGAGCCCAGCACACCAAAAGCAAAGGGAGAAAGCATCCTAGTAGTTGAAGACGATCCTGGGATGCTGGAACTTGTGACGAATTACCTAGGCAATCTTGGATATATCGTTTCGGCGGCGGAATCCGGCAAAGCCGCCCTCGAAATTCTCGAACAGGTTGGTACCATCGACCTTCTTCTCACCGACGTTGTAATGCCCGGGGGTATCAGTGGCCCGGCACTGGCGGAATCGGTAAAAGAACGGCGGCCGAATATAAAGGTAATCTTTATGTCGGGTTATACAGCGAATAAGCTGAATCCCTCGGTCCAACGGGACGGAGATGCCACTCTCCTCCTCAAACCGTTCCGTAACATGGATTTGGCAAAGACACTCCGCAAAACGTTGGACGACTGAATTCAACTGCGTTGTGGACCGCCCTAAAGGTCGATTCCACGCCAACATCCTCTGCCCTTCAAAGTGAGCGCGCCGGTGGTTACACTTGCCTGGATGAGATTTCGGCAAGGAAGCACCGATGGCCAAGACATTATTCGAAAAAATCTGGGACGAGCACGTCATCACGACGCGAGAGGATGGCGACGTCCTCCTCTATATCGACCGGCATTTGATCCACGACCTCCATTTCCGTGCCTTTGGGATGCTGAAGGCCAAGGGATTAGAAATCCGCGAACCCGACAAACTGTTCGGCACACCCGACCACAGCATACCGACCACGGCCAAAGTTCTGCAGGACATTCCGGAAGGCGAAATGCGGGAAACGGTCGAGGTTCTAGAAAAGTCGGCCGAAGAATTCGGTTTCACGCATTTCCCAATGACCGATGACCGGCACGGCATCGTCCACGTGGTCGGACCTGAGCAAGGCATCACGCTGCCGGGACTTACCCTCGTATGCGGGGACTCCCATACCTCAACGCATGGCGCCTTGGGTTGCATTTCTTTCGGCATCGGTTCGACGGAAGTGCAACATACCCTGGCGACTCAGTCGCTGTGGTTACGGAAACCGAAAACGATGCGCATCAATATCACCGGTCGGCTTGGTTTCGGCGTGAGCGGCAAGGATGTCATCCTCGCGATCATCCGCGAAATCAGTGCCGCCGGCGGCACGGGATACTCAATCGAATATGCGGGATCGGCGATCGAGGCAATGTCGATGGAAGGACGCATGACCGTCTGCAACATGAGTATCGAAGCGGGCGCGCGTTCCGGTATCATTGCGCCGGACGACAAGACGATCGACTATTGCGCCGGACGTCCATACGCACCAAAGGAAAAACGATGGGATGAGGCCGTCGCGTACTGGCGCACTCTCTCGTCCGATGACGATGCGTATTACGACAAGGAAGTTACGCTCGACGGTGACGCCCTCGCCCCGATGGTCACCTGGGGCAATAGCCCGCAATGGGCGCTGCCCGTCACCGAAACTGTGCCCGATCCCGCTACCGAATCCGACTCGCTGGTTCGCGCGGATATGGAAGCGACCCTCGACTATATGGATTTGAAGCCAGGCATGCCGCTGTCCGACATCACCGTCGATACCGTCTTCATCGGTGCCTGCACCAACAGCCGGATCGAGGATATGCGTGCCGCCGCATCGGTCGCCAAGGGCCGCCGTGCTCAAGTGCGCACCCTTGTCGTACCAGGCTCCGGTCTGGTGAAGAAACAAGCGGAGGCGGAAGGCCTCGACCGGATTTTCATCGACGCAGGCATGGAGTGGCGCGAGCCCGGTTGCTCCATGTGCGCCGCCATGAACGGCGACATGCTCGCGCCCGGCGAGCGTTCCGCATCAACAAGCAACCGCAATTTCCGTGGTCGCCAAGGTCTCGACAGCCGGACCCACCTTGTCAGTCCCGCCATGGCCGCCGCAGCTTCCGTTACCGGCCGGTTCACAGATGTCCGCAAACTCGCCGAGGAGAAATAGAGATGGCCGCGTCAAATGGGTTGGAGCCCTTCAAAACTTTTGCTTCGATCGCCGTGCCGATCGACATTGCCAACTGCGACACCGATCAGATCATTCCGGCCCGCTTTCTCCGGCGGCCGGGGAACGACCCGGAATTCGGAACATTTCTACTCCATGATCTCCGATTTAACCCCGACGGGTCGGAGAAGGATTTCATCTATAACCGGGAACCGTATCGGAATGGCCGGATTTTCGTTGCCGATCTCAATTGGGGTTGCGGTTCTTCGCGAGAGAACGCGGTAACGGCACTGCGGGCCAATAACGTCCGCTCCGTCATCGCGCCCAGCTTTGGCGATATCCACTACAGCAACTGCATCAAGAATGGTGTGCTGCCCATCCGTTTACCCTCGGAAGATTGTGAAACCCTCCGGCAACAGCTGCGCGAAAGCCCCGGCGCGGAAATCGCCATCGATCTCGACACTCAAAGTCTGACCGGGCCCGACCAGACGGTCTACCAGTTCGAAATCGACGCGTTCGACAAACATCGTCTATTGAATGGCCTCGACGATATCGGACTGACGTTGGAATTCGATGCCGACATCACGCGCTTCACCGAACAGTACAAGGCGCGGCACCGCTGGGCCTCCTGATCCACCGCATGCGGTGTGCGATCACGCTTGCGCGGCACCGGAACGAAGGCCCACACGCGGCGCCGGTAATCCGTGCACCGTCCGCGGTTCCGGAAGGTTGTATACCGATCGCCGCCAAATGAGCGTCGGCCGTATAACCAAGCATTGCGATTCTTCCCAACATTATTAAATTCCATATTCCAGTGATTAATGTTGGGACGTTCTAGACCTGCGGAGAAATGGCCAACAGGTCGCAGAATTGGCAGGAACAGGTAAACCGACAATGACGCAAGAGACCTCGCCCTTAACGTCAAACAAAGGCAAAGATCGACGGCTTGCGTGCCTCGCACCGGCGCGCCAGCATCACGACCAATTGATACGCGACGCGCAGGAGTGGATTGTCGACCACCTGACAGAAAAGAATGTTTTGGAGCAGGCGCGGGGCCGGTCTGGTTTGCTCGCGCGGACATTCGAGCGCCGCTTCAAGGCTGCGACAGGCATCGCGGGCGTAAAATTTGTTCAGCGGTTGCGGGTCGAACTAGCCAAGGAAATTCTGGAAACACAATCGGTTTCGATCGAACAGATCGCGGGTGACGTGGGTTACGTCGATCCTTCTTCCTTCAGGCGGCTGTTCAGTCGGCTGGTCGGCGTCACCCCCGGTGAATATCGGAAACGATTTGGGCCTAAATGCCCCTGATCCTGTTTGTCAGGCCAAGACTGGGCGTTCGGTCGCCTTGACGACGACCCGCCATAGTTTCCGTTCGTGCGGATAGTAATCGGCGACGGGATAGTGCAGACAATGCACATTTTCCCAAACGATCAACGTGTTGGGACGCCAGCACAGCCGAAAATGAAACTCCGGCCGCTGCACATGACGGTAAAGACTCGCCAAAAGCGCATCGCCTTCATCGTTTCGCATCTCGGCAATGCTGCGGCAATAGATCGGGATATTCACGAAGAGGAATTTGCGGCCGTTGTCGGGATTGAGCCCAACCAAGGGATGGCGCACCGTCGGCGCATTCGCCATGGCGGCAATCTCTTCCTTGGTATGGCGACGTTTAGAGTTCTGGGTCTGCGTGACCTTATGCAGCGTATGCAGACCTTCGATCCGCGACTTCATCTCGTCCGACAAACCGTCATAGGCCGCTTCGAGGCTGGCGAAAAGCGTATCGCCCCCGCAAGGCGGCAGCATTTGGGCATGCAAAGCGAGCACCGGCGAGGGAAGCTCACGGAAGGAATGGTCCATATGCCAGAAATTGATACGCTGGCGTTCCTTGGGCCGAATATGAATGGTGCCGACTTCCGGTGGATTGCCTTCCTCCGGGTTCAAATCTTCCTTCACCGTTTCGCCGAAGGTTTGCATGAATGCCGCAAACTGCGCAGTCGTAATATTTTGGTCGCGAAACACAAGCGCCTTTCGATCGACTAGTGCGGCACTGAGTTCTTCTGCCTGCCCTGATCGAAGCGATCCAAGTTCAACACCTGAAACCTCGGCCCCCACACCGGGAGTAATCGGAGACACGTTGATTTGTGCGTACGTCACGACGCGCCCTTTTCGAAAAGGCGAACAAGCATTGGCCGCCTGGGAACTCCAGAATGGTGCAATTTCCGGCGGACCGGTTCAAATCAAAATTAGCGGCTTACGAATCCGGCCACTCAACCTTTCGCTTCTCGCCGAAGGCACGCGCGCCCTCTTTGCGGTCTTCGGAGTTCATGACTCGGTTCTGTACAAATTCCGTCAGCTGATCGACGGCCGTATAATCCAAGTTGCTGCCACGGACCATTAGCTCCTTCATCCCCTGCACCGCCTGAGGGCTAAGCTCCGCCAGACGGTTTGCAGTTTTTTCGGCCTCGGCCATCAGTTGATCGTCAGGAACGACCTTATTAATCAGTCCAACTTCGCGTGCGCGTTCCGCATCGACCCGGTCTGCAAGCAGCAGCAACTCCGATGCGATCGCCCAGGGCATCATCTTCGGGAACCAGGCCGCTGGGATCGTCGCAATACCCCATTGCGGTTCCGGCAGCCAGAAAGAGGTATCCGCTGTCGCGACCCGAATATCGGCATCCATCGCGATCCACATCCCGTAGCCAACGCAATGATTATGCAACGCCGCGACGATAGGCTTATAGACACCGCGCGTGCGGGAAATATCCGGAAAATCGCCCGTATATTGATAGTTGCTTGGTGCACCTCCGGAGAGATCGGCGCCTGCGCTAAAGCAGCGACCATTCCCGGACAAGATCGCCACGCGCAAACTGGGGTCCTGCTGAAAATCCTGCCAGATCTCACCCAACTCCCGATGCATGGCTGCATTCATGGCGTTGAGCTTGTCCGGCCGGTTAAGCGTCACATAGGCGATCTTGTCCCGCTTCTCATATTCGACGACCGTTAATTCCATAACTTTCCTCCTTGCGCGTGCAGCGACGCTTCGCTCATTTATTGTAATCACCCGACGGATTGAAGCCCTGATCTTCCGCCAGCACGCCTTGGCCCGGTACGAAATTTACTTCGACGCGGATACCATCCGGATCCTCGAACAAAACATAATAATAACCCGGCGCCCAGGTCCCCTTCTGCGGGGTCTTGACGATAGTGGCGTCCATTTCCACAAGGAGCTTGCCAACGTCGTCGACATCTTCCCGGGAACGGGCACGCAGGCAGATATGATGCAACCCCACGCGGCCCTGAACGAAACGCTCCCCCGCATAGGCTGGATCGCAAGGCTGGATACCGACGGCGGTCCGGCCACCGACGAAGTAGCACAAACCGCTGCCGTCGAAGACATTCTCCAGCCCGAGGGCCGGCATCAACCGCGAATAGAAGGCTTTCGCCTTCTCGAACTGGCTCACGGTGAGGATGACATGCGCCATCCCATTGACGTCGATCATGTCATTCCTCCCACTTTCATCCGCTTTCTACTCGGCGGCCCAGCCGCTCACCGACTTCACCTCGAGGAAGTCTTCCAGGCCCCAGACACCGCCCTCGCGCCCATTGCCGGATTGCTTGTAGCCGCCAAACGGCGCGCCGGCGCCACGCGACTGCCCATTCATCTCAACCATGCCGGACCGCAGGCGACGGGCGACGCGGTTTGCCCTGGCCCCGTCCTGGGTCTGGACGTAGTTGGTCAGGCCGTACGGCGTATCGTTCGCGATTTCGATCGCCTCTTCTTCGCTGTCGAAGGGGATCATCGACAGAACCGGGCCGAAGATTTCCTCACGCGCGATCGTCATATCGTTGTTCACGTCGGCGAAAACCGTCGGGCGTACGAAATAGCCGCGGTTCATGCCTTCCGGCCGACCTGGCCCACCGGCCACGAGCCGTGCCCCCTCTGCCATACCTTTTTCGATCAGAGCCTGGATCTTGTCGAATTGTACCTCGGAAACCACGGGACCGATGTGGCGGCCATCCTTGGCGGCAATATCGACCGCCGTTTGCTCGGCCGCCTGCGCCGCGGTTTCAACTGCCTGATCGTAAATCGGACGTTCCACCAGCATCCGTGTCGGCGCGTTGCAGGATTGACCCGAATTGTTGAAGCAATGCCGCACACTCCTCGTCACCGCCTTGTCGTCCGCGTCGGCGAAAACCAAATTCGCACCCTTGCCACCCAGTTCGAGACTCACGCGTTTCACCGTATCCGCCGCGTTCTTGGAGATCGCGGTACCTGCGCGTGTCGAGCCGGTAAAGGAAATCATATCGACATCGGGATGACCGGAAAGTTGCGTACCGACCCCAACCCCGTCGCCATTGACCAGATTAAAGACACCCGCAGGGAAGCCGGCCTCGTCGACAAACTCGGCAAACAGCAGCGACGATAGTGGTGCGATTTCCGAAGGTTTGAGGACCATCGTGCAGCCGGCCGCCAGCGCTGGAATAACTTTCAAGGTCACCTGGTTCATCGGCCAGTTCCAGGGCGTGATCAGCCCGCAAACGCCAACCGGCTCCAGCAGGATGCGGTCATTCGGCGCGTGCGCGCCCAATTCCCGGTCGAGTTCGAACGCCTTGAACGCGCGAATGAAGCTCTTGATGTGACCGATACCCGACCCGGCCTGTGCCGCCTTCGCCATGGCAATAGGCGCGCCCATTTCCTGCGAAATCGCCGCCCCCATCTCCTCGGACCGCGCGGCATAAATTTCTGCCAATTTCTCAAGCAGACCCAGCCGCTCCTCCTTCGATGTCTGGCTCCAGGCATCAAATGCCGCCCGGGCCGCCGCAACGGCAGCATCTGTATCTTGCTGACCACCAAGTGAAATGACGGCACAAGGTTCTTCGTTCGAAGGATCGATCACATCGAGGTCCCGACCCTGCACGGGCGACACCCAACCACCGTTGATATAGAATTCGCGTTTCTCTAACACCACGTCACTCCTTTAATCCTAGGCTTCCGCCCAATCAGTTTGCTAAGACATTACCGGCTCGAACGCGCCAGCCAAATACCCGTCGCGCAGCCTATACTTTCGAATTTCTCCGGACCCCGTCAGGGAAAGCGATTCTACACTAAACTAGACGGCTCGTTTCTTCTGCGGTGACAAATTGTCTCGGCCACATCCGGGCTTATTTAGCGCGATGTACCGGTCCGGCATAATTTTTTAAAGAGTACTTTTGACATATCGTAAGTTTCATTTGTTTCATGGCGAGAATCGGCATCCCCGGTCATACTTATCAAGTGTCCTTGAGAAATTCGCAATAGCGCTTCAAGCAACACAAGGGGAGAATCCATTATGAAGTTTTCGGAATATCAGCGCCTCAAGATCAAACACCGGGGACGCGTTGCGTGGGTCACGATCGAGGCCGGCCGAATGAATGCCGTCGATTTCGAAATGCATGAAGAGTTGGCGCAAATTTTTCCCGAACTACAGCGTGATCCCGACAGCGACCTGATCGTATTGACCGGCGCGGGCCGAGCCTTCTGTGCCGGCGGCGATATGGCATGGTTTCAGGCTATGATCGACGATCCCGCACTGTTTCGTGGTATCGCCAACGACGCCAAGCGCATCGTCAACGGTCTGCTCGAGCTCGAAAAGCCAATCATATGCCGCTTGAATGGTGCGGCAGCGGGCCTCGGCGCATCGGTTGCCCTCCTATGCGACGTCATCATCGCGGACGAAAATGCCAAGATCGGCGATCCTCACGTCAAGGTTGGCCTTGTCGCCGGCGATGGCGGTGCGGTGATCTGGCCGCAATTGATCGGCTACGCTCGAGCCAAGGAAATGCTTCTGACCGGCGACATGTTACCGGCCTCGGAAGCGGCAGCCATCGGATTGATCAACCATGCGGTACCGGCTTCAGAACTGGATGCCAAGGTCGACGAACTTGTAGGGAAAATTCTCGGTAACCCACGCTGGGCGGTGCGCTGGACGAAGACAGCGGTCAATCTCCCCCTGCGCGATATCGCCAACCGGGTCATGGACGCCGCGATTGCCTATGAAATCAATTCGAACAGCACAAGCGACCGGCAAGAAGCCGTCAACGCATTCGTCGAGAAACGTGCGCCGAACTTCACTGGCGAATAGGGAGCGCAAGATGGCCGCTTCGAAGCGCAAAAAAAACGAACCGACCGCGCTGGAGCGAGCGAGCAAGCAGCCGCTCATGCTGGGCCTGTTCATGCCGCATCAGGAAGGCGCATGGAGCCCGTCGAAGGCGCCGCGCAAGACGTCATGGGATTTCGAATACAACGCCAAATGCGCGCGCAAGGCCGACCGGCTCGGCTTCGATATCGTCTTCGCTTTGGCGCAATGGCTCGGCAAAGGCGGCTATGGCGGCGACATTAATTTCCGCGAAAACAGTCTCGACCCCTTCATCACCTCGGCAGGCCTTGCGCCCATAACCAAGAACGTGTTGTTGATCGCCACCGTACACGTTCTCTATGGCTGGCATCCCCTGCACCTCGCCAAGTACGGCGCGGTCATCGATCATATGAGCGACGGCCGCTGGGGCCTGAATGTCGTAACCGGATATAAAGAGAGCGAGTTCCGGATGTTCGGACTGAAACCCATCGAACATGAAAAACGCTATGCCATGGCAGCCGAATTCACGACGATCATGCAGCGCCTTTGGTCGGAAGACGAAGAGCTGACCTATAAGGGGAAGTGGTGGCAGACAAACGGAGCCTTCGTTGCCCCGAAACCAGTCAATAAATCCATCGTCATGGTGAATGCGGGTTCCTCTCCTGCCGGCATCGAATACGCTACCACCCATTCCGACATCATCTTCGTGACGAGCCCGGGCGGCGCGGACCCAAAAGCGGCCTGCAAAACGCTACCGGCGCACACGAAGAAAATCCGCGCTGCGGCGCGTGCGAAGAAACGCAAAATCAAAATTATGATCAATCCCCACGTCATCTGCCGTGAGACGGAAGAAGAGGCCTGGAAGCAATATCACCGCATCCTCGACCAACGGGACGAGGTCGCCACCGATAACTTCGTCGCGACCTTCATGGGCGGCGATCAGTCATCCTGGCGCGGCCATTCCAAGGCCAACTGGGCCGTTGGCGGCAATGTGCATCTCGTCGGCACGCCGGAGCAAATTGTCGACTGGTTCATCAAGCTCAAGCGCGCCGGCTGCGACGGCATGCAGATCAATTTTTACGACTTCCTGCCCGACCTAGATTTCTTCGGTAAGCGAGTTCTGCCGTTGCTACATCAAGCAGGTTTGCGGATCGAGGTAACGTAACGGCTCATCGCCCGTTCGCCGCGCGCCAAGCCTTGAATTTCGCGTGCGTCTCTTCCTTCGTCGCGGGGTAGAGGCCCACAATCGTCGCGCCGTTCATCACTTCCTCCGCGACAAAGTCCTCGAAGGCCGTCATTTCGAACGCCTCTTCCGCGACCCCATTCGCCATCGAGGCGGGAATGACAACCACGCCTTCCCGGTCGCCGACGATGATGTCTTTGGGAAAAACGGGCACATCGCCGCAGCCGATCGGCACATCGATATCAACGGCGCGATGCAGGGTCAGATTGGTCGGCGCGGAAGGCCGGTGGTGATAGGCGGGAATATCCAACTCAGCAATCTCCGGCGCATCGCGAAACCCGCCATCCGTCACAACGCCGGCGACACCGCGCTTCATGAGCCGCGTCACCAGGATGTTGCCGGCGGAGGCCGCGCGCGCATCCTTGCGGCTGTCGATGACAAAGACATGGCCGGGCGGACACGCCTCGACCGCCTTGCGCTGCGGATGCTCCGGGTCCTTAAACCCTTCGAGTGTATCAAGATCCTCGCGCGCCGGGATGTAGCGCAAGGTATACGCCTCACCAACCATGCTGCCGCCGCTCGGATCGATGCGATGAACATCCTGAATAAAAGTGTTGCGCAGCCCGCGCTTGAACAGTGCCGTGGTCAGAGTCGCGGTGCTCACGCCTTTGAGGCGTTCGCGGTTTTCAGCGGTGAGGGGTTGGCTCATGAGATATGGCCTCCTGCGTCTAGTATTTGGCATTCAGTTCCTGCGCGGTTAATCCCCTCATCCCGCCCTCTCCCCAGGGAGAAGAAAAAAGTCGATACAGCTCTAGAGCCCAATCCCTCTCCCTGGGGAGAGGTTAGGTGAGGGGAAGGTCCGCGCGATACATAAACTCTAAAAAATGTCCGGCTCGGCGACCGGAGCGCCGAATTCCGTCTTCAAAAAGTCGAAGTCGCAGCCAT
This sequence comes from Alphaproteobacteria bacterium, assembly GCA_021774435.1. Lineage (GTDB taxonomy): Bacteria > Pseudomonadota > Alphaproteobacteria > UBA8366. The sequence goes on along the minus strand of JAJFJB010000471.1, from coordinate 6,880 downwards.
CCGGTGCCTGCTCGATATGTTTCGAGAAGACATAACCATAACCCCGTTCATAGCGCGGCGGCAGCGGTTTCCAAGCCGCCTTGCGGCGTTCCAGTTCCGCATCGTCTACTTCCATCTGGATCAACCGTTTCTCTACATCCACGGTGATCATGTCGCCGCTTTGAACCAATCCTAGCGGACCGCCGACATAGGATTCCGGCGCGACATGCAGCACACAGGCACCATAGCTGGTGCCGCTCATACGGGCGTCGGAAATCCGCATCATGTCGCGCACGCCCTGCTTCACGAGCTTTGTTGGCACCGGCAACATGCCCCATTCCGGCATACCCGGACCGCCCATCGGCCCTGCGTTGCGGAGGATCAGCACCGTGTCCTCCGTCGCGTCGATATTCTCATCATTGATGGCAGCCTTCATCGCCGGGTAATCGTCGAACACCATTGCCGGCCCGGAATGGTTTAGAAATTTTCTGTCCATTGCCGAGACCTTCATCACGCAGCCGTCGGGTGCCAAATTGCCCTTGAGCACAACAAGAGCGCCGGACTCGTAAATCGGATTGTCGAGCGTCCGGATGATGTCGTCGTTATAGACTTCCGCCGTCGCGAGATTCTCGCCAATCGATTTCCCCGTAACGGTCAACGCCTCGGTGTGGAGATGCGCCTCGATCCGCTTCAGCATGCCCTTCAGGCCGCCCGCATAATAGAAATCTTCCATCAGATAGGTATCGCCATTCGGACGTATATTGGCGATGACCGGTACCTTGCGGCCGATCGCGTCGAAATCGTCGAGACTGATATCGAAGCCGGCGCGCCGCCCCATGGCGACGACGTGAATGATGGCATTGGTCGAACAGCCCATCGCCATCGCCGCGGCGATCGCATTCTCGAAGGATTTGCGCGTCAGCATATCGCTCGGCTTCAAATCTTCCCAAGCCATTTCGACGATGCGCCGGCCACTATGCGTCGCCAGGCGGATATGATTGGCGTCCGGCGCCGGGATCGACGCACCGCCGGGCAGAATAAAGCCCAAGGTCTCGGCGATCGACGTCATCGTGCTGGCCGTGCCCATGGTCATGCAGTGTCCGAAGGAGCGGGCGATCCCCTCCTCTACCTCAGTCCAGTCGTCCTGGGTGATCTTGCCTTCGCGCAGATCGTCCCAGTATTTCCAGGAATCCGAACCGCTGCCCAGGGTCTTGCCCTTCCAGTTGCCGTTCAGCATCGGCCCGGCCGGGAAGTAGATCGTCGGCACATCCATCGACAACGCCCCCATGATGAGACCCGGCGTGGTCTTGTCGCAGCCGCCCATCAATACGCAGGCGTCGATGGGGTGCGAGCGCAGCAACTCCTCCGTCTCCATGGCGAGGAAATTCCGGTACAGCATCGTCGAAGGCTTCACGACCGGCTCCGACAGCGAGATCGCCGGCAGTTCGATGGGAAAACCGCCTGCCTGCAGGATGCCGCGCTTCACCGGCTCGATACGTTCCTTGAAATGCGCATGGCACTGGTTGATGTCGGACCAGGTATTGACGATGCCGATAACGGGCTTGCCGTTCCAATCGGCTGCGTCGTACCCCATTTGCATGGCGCGCGAGCGATGGCCGAAGGCGCGGAGATCGTCGACCCCAAACCATTTGTAGCTGCGGAAATCCTTGTAGTCCTTTTTCTTACCGCTCATCTCGCGCCCCATTCCATACATGTGTGTTACGTGTCATCACCTAGACGGTTTGAGCATACATGACAAACCGTGCCGGCACGCCGACACTTCAATTAAACCAGTAAAATTTTCAGTGACGAAATTAGGCGCTGTCCACCGCGTAGACGCCCGACACGCCCGCCGGAAGCGGCAATGTACGCCAGGTCGCGCCGCCATCCTCGGTACCGAACACCTGTCCCTGCCGTGCCGCGCAATAGACGCGGTCCGCGCTCGACAGGCTGGGCCCGATATTCATGAGCGTGCTTTCCATCGACACCCCATTGTCGAAACGGTTCCAAGTCTCACCGAGATCGGTGCTGCGGTAGAGCGAGCCTTCGTCGCTCAGAGCCGCTATACTCAGCGCAGCGAAGAGTGTGTTCGGATCATGCGGACTGACGATCACGTCCCGGGCATAGGTCAGCGGCGAGAACCGGCCGACATCCATGAAATTCCAGCTATCGCCTTTGTCATCGCTGCGGAACAGCCCCATGCGATTGGCGAGAAAGACCGTACCGGGCTTGGCCGGGCTAATTGCCAAAGCGTGACTGTCCATCATGCCTTCCTGGTCCTGGTCGCTGCCGATCCGGCTCTTGAAGGCATCCTGTTTGACATATTCCATCAAGCCACCGCTGATATCGGTCCAGCTCTCGCCGCCATCGAGGCTGCGTACCACACCACCGACTTCCAAGCCGGCATAGATTTCCTTGGCATTGCTCGGGTCTGCGATCATGCGGATCACGCGAAGCGGAAATCCCATCTGCACCGCGCCCGCCGGTTGCGGTACGGAGAGCAAGCGCCAGTTCGCGCCCTCATCATCGCTGCGATAGATCAGCGTGCCCTGGGTGCCGACCAGCAACCCGCCATCGTCGAGCGGCAGGATCGACCAGACGACCGTATCCGGACCCGGCGATCCCGGTAGTTCCATCGGCGAAAAAGTCGCACCGCCATCCGTGCTGCGATACGGCCCGGCCTGGGTACCGACATAGACCGTGTCTGTGCCGCGCCGGGCGATACAACGGACTTCAACCGGGTCAGGCAAGCCGCCCGTCACCGCGCGCCATTCCGCCGACCCCGCATCGAGGCTGAACAAGCCCTGCGTCCGCGTTCCGCTTGCCGCCTTATCCCAAAATGCCGCTCCCGCGAATACCGTAGCGCCCATGATCGATTCTCCCATTGCATAGCGGAGCCGTGATTGCTCCAACCATTAGAATTCGCTATCACAGCATACGGGACCGGAGCCTGTCCACGAAGCCCGCTTCAGAGTGGCGTGGATTAGCGTTTCGGCAACGAATTGAACCAGGCAATGCCGGCTGGGATGCCCACATCGGTCATCGGCTTGTAGTGACCGCCCGTCTCGACGTCGAGAAACTTCACATTCGTGTTGGTTTCTTTGAGCGTTTCGTAAAGATCTCGCGTTTGGAAATAGATCGTTGCCGCATCATCCATCGCATGGAACAGGAAAACCGGTACCGTCAGTTGGTCAATTTGCGACGTCGGTGAACTCCATTCCAAGAAATTTCTGTATCCCGGTTGATCTCGGTCCAGCGCATTGACCAGTTTTGAGTCGAGATACGCCATAACGTCGGCGACGGGCGAATAGGCCGCGACCGCACGTATCCTTGGATCCGTTGCTGTCATTAACAGCACCAGCCTTCCCGCCGAGCTATGGCCCGCGGCGTAAATGCGATCTGGGTCAATCGGTAAGCGGCTCATTGCCAAATTCAGCGCGGCACGCCCACTGTTCGTCCCCGCTTCACCATCGCGATAAAGCCGCGCTGCCGCCAGTATCTGCTTCGTGCGCGCGCTGCGTCCTAGTTCACCTAAGATACTGAAGGACACGACCGCATATCCGGCCCTGACATAGGGTAAATGTTCAGGTTGATCCCGGTGCGTCAAAATAGGCGCGGTAAAGACTCTCCCCCCTGCCGGAGGAACGATAACTAACGGCAGCTTCGTTTTGGGCATCGGTTCGGGAAAATAAAGCCATACTCGTTGCGCCTTTCCGCTGGGACCGAGGACCGTAAACACCTGGTATGAAACTCCAGGTTCAAGTGCTTGGACGTCACCCGCCGTAATCGCTTCAGGCACGGTGGTTGATGAAATCTGACTGGGTTGATACGCGCTGCTGCTTGTCCCCGCCAATTGCTTCAGGTTGCCAACGCAAGCGCTCAACAAGAGGCCCAATGCGGATAGTATCAAAACAAGCGCGAAACTATTTTTACGTATCAAAATGCTGTCCCTAACTGGTCAATTGTGTCAGACGCGGCTTCATTGCGAAGCATTGCTTGCAAGATATGATACAATAAGCTGCACCGTGTTCCCCTGTTAAATCCGTCGCGTAGTGCCAACCTACGCCGAAACTTTAATGAAAATCGGGCATCTGGCATGCGTGCGATGGCCTTGCCTCTTTTCTCGGGGATCTGAGGTTCGAGTGCGACCGGAAATTCGAACCCTCTTTCATAGAATTAGCCCATTTCCCAGCGCGCCTCGGCTATATTGCGCAAGAGCAATCAAGGGAAGTGCCATGCAATTGCAATTCAAGAGAACGTCCCGTGTCAAACCGGAATCAGCCTATTTGCGGAAGTTCACGAAGAAGGTCACATCGCAGCGCGGTGAAGATGGCATCATCGAGAAAGTTTTCGAGACTGCCGGGACGGCCAATCAGTATTGTGTCGAATTCGGTGCCTGGGACGGCAAGCTCTACAGCAACACTTGGAACTTGCTGAACAATGCCGGTTGGGCGGGCCTGCAAATCGAGGCGAGCCCGGATAAGTTCCAAGAGTTGCAAGCGGAATATGCCGGCAAAGAAAGCGTTACAACGATCAATAGCCTTGTGGAAACCAACGGCGAAAACAGGCTCGACGCAATTCTCTCCCAGTCAGGCGCGCCGCAGGATCTCGATCTGCTTTGCATCGATGTCGACGGGCTCGATTGGCACATCTGGAATTCACTGACAGACTTCTCGCCCCGCCTGGTCGTCATCGAGTTCAATCCCAGCGTACCAAACGATGTGATCTTCGTTCAGGACGACGACCCTGCCGTCAACCAGGGTTGCTCGCTCCTCGCCCTCATCGAACTCGGCAAGTCGAAGGGCTACGAACTGATTGCGACGACCGAATGGAACGGCTTCTTTGTCCGCAAGGATCTCTTCGCCGTCTTCGAGATTGCGGATAACCACATCGACTCGATGCACGACCCGGCACATTTCGAAAGCCGCCTTTTTCAATGCTACGACGGCTCACTCATCCTGACCGGATGCAAGCATCTTTTATGGTCGAATGTGACCATCGCTCAGGAAGACATCCAGGTGTTGCCAAAATCCCTTCGTAAATATGGCGGCGCTGCCTAGACGACTCCTTCGGACTTGAGCGCTTCGAGCTCGGCGTCCGACATACCCAACATCCCACCATAGATCTCCGCATTATGCTGTCCGAGGGGCGGACCGGCATGGCTGATGCGGCCAGGGGTGCCCTTCAATTTCGGCAAGGCGGCGGGCATGCGAACGGAACCAATTTCGTCGTCCGGGATATCGACGATGTTCTCCCGCGCAGCGTAATGCGGGTCCTCCGCGATATCGCTGGCGGTGTAGATGCCACCGAAAGGTACATTGTTGCCAATTAGTCGCTCTTCGATATCGTGAAAGTCTCGCTCAGCGATCCAGTCGGCGAGAATCTTTTCGAGTTCGTCCGGGTGTTCGATCCGGTCCTTGCTTTTGGCATAGCGTGGATCTTGCGCCAATTCCGGCATGCCCATCGCCTCGGCAAGGCGAAGGAAAGTGCCGTCGCCGCCCGCCGCGATTTGGACATAGCGTCCATCTTTTGTCTCGAACGTACCCGCGGGGGCAAAGGTGGGATTTCGGTTGCCGATCCGCTCGCGGTTAACCCCGGTCAGTGCGTGCTTGTGCATCATATCAGCCGTAATGCGGAACGGGGCTTCATACAGCGCGAGGTCGATTAGCTGCCCTTCTGCATCGGGCCCGCCCTGCATGTCGCGCTGATAAAGCGCAAACATCGCAGCCAACGCACCAAAGGTGCCCGTATTGTAATCGGCAGTCGGAAAGGCCGGCCGGACCGGAAAGCGATCGGGGAAACCGGTCGGGTACATGTAACCGGAAAAGCCGAGAGCGATACGGTCATATCCGGATCGCTTGGAGTACGGTCCTTCCTGTCCGTAACCCGAAACCCGGACCATAATTAGACGCGGATTGACGGCATGCAGATCCTCCCAACCCAAATTCCAGCGCTCCAGCGTACCGGGGGTGAAATTTTCGAAAAGGACATCAGTCTGTTTTACGAGTTCCTTGACTATATTTTGCCCGGCCTCGACGCGCATATTCAACGTAATCGATTTCTTGTTACGGGCCTCGACCAGCCAATTTCCCGAACGGTTGGCCTTGCCGTCGGCCGGGGTTCCGCGCAACGCGTCGCCGATGCCCGGCTGCTCGACCTTGATCACCTCGGCGCCGAAATCGCCCAACATCGTGGCCCCGAATGGCCCCGCAATCAGTTGACCAATATCCATGACCCGGATCCCGGTCAGGGGAAGTTGTTCAGAAATGGGAACTCTCTTTCCGGCGCACGCGCCTGATTTGTTGGTATTGCATTTCCAGCAAGCCTAGCGAACGTCACCCGGCAATTGAAGGGCGCCGCCACGAGTGAACTTCACCGCCCCTTGAAGACGGCCTGCCGTTTCTCCCGGAACGCCGCGGTGCCTTCTTGCAAATCCTCCGTGTCGCCCAGATCCCGGAAGGAACGGCTCTCCAAGAGCAACGCTTCATCCATCGGCATGTCGGCGGCTTTCATCATGACGTTTTTGGCGAAACGTTGTGCCAGCGGCCCCCGGGTCGCGAGCTTTTCGGCATAGGCCATGGTCTCGGATAGCAAGTCGGTCTGTGGATAGATCCGGTTAACGAGGCCGATACGGAAGGCGTGTTCTGCGTTGATCAACTCTCCGCCGAGGATCATTTCCATGGCGTTGCCCATCCCGACAATCTGCGGCAGGCGAATAAGCCCGCCATCGCAGGCATGAAAGCCCCAATTCACATCCTGATCGCCAAACATCGCATGCGGGGTGCAGAACCGGATATCGCAGGCAAGTGCCAATTCGAGTCCGCCGCCGACGGCATAGCCATTGACTGCGGCGACAATCGGCTTGTCTATCTGTAGGTTGCGGGTAATACCGCCAAAGCCC
>JAJFJB010000048.1 GCA_021774435.1 Alphaproteobacteria bacterium | reverse complement strand
CCTCATTGCTAACCTGTTGATCCATCTCGCAAAGGCCGATCAGAAAACCATCAAATCACCGCTCGCCTACGCCCGACTCCTCCGCTCAAACCTCATGCATCTAAAGCGCATCGATAGGCTGCTCGAACCCGAACTAAACAGACCCGAAAACCATAATCAGTTCCACCTCATATGATGAAAAAATTAAACCGGACACCAGTGGGTCGAGCCCGAGGACGACATCGAGAAAAGGCCCAAGGACCCAAACCTAAAGCGCGCCACCGCTTAGCTTTCCGTCGACAAAGCGTCCGAAACCGCTCCCGCCACCGCATCGATTTCCGCTGCCGTCGTGCCGCGTCCCAGGCTGAAGCGGATCGCGCCCATGCCAACTTCCGGGGCGACGCCCATCGCCTCCAGCACCGGCGAGAGTTCCACTAGCCCCTCATGACATGCCGAGCCGGTCGAGGCGGCGATGCCGTCGAGGCTGGCGAGTAGCGCGCTACCGTCCTGTCCCACAAACGAGACGTTGAGGGTGTTCGGCAGGCGGTGCTCCGGGTGGCCATTGAGGGCGATGCGGTTGCCGAAGCGGTCGCGGAGCGCGTCCCAGAAGCAGTCGCGGAGCGCCCGCACCTGTTCCATCGGCGCTAGGTCCTTGGCGATCACGCTGGCCGCGCCCAAGGCCGCCGTCAGGAGAGCGCTTTCGGTGCCGGCGCGGCGGCCGGATTCGTGGCCGGCGCCGTGGATTAGCGGCTCCAGCGCGAGGCCGTCGCGGATGTAAAGCGCACCGACGCCTTTCGGTGCGTAGATCTTGTGGCCGGCGATGGTCAGCAGGTCGACGCCCAGCGCATCGACATTCGTTTTGATCTTACCGACGGACTGGGCGGCGTCGGTGTGGAAAGGCACGCCGCGGTCGCGGGCGATGGCGGCGCACGCCGCGATGGGCTGAATCGTGCCAACCTCGTTATTGGCATGCATGATGCTGACCAGAATGGTGTCTTCGGTGATGGCGCGGCGTAAATCGTCGGGGTCGACCCTTCCGGTACCGTCGACCGGCAGCCAGGTGATCGTGGCCCCCTGCTCTTCGAGAAAGCGGCACGGTTCGACGATGGCGGGATGCTCCACCGTGGTCGTGATGATGTGGCGGCGCGGCTTGGGGCTGGCGAAGAAGGCACCGGTCAGGGCGTGGTTGTTGGCTTCGCTACCGCCGCTCGTGAACACCACTTCGGCCGCCGTGCAGCCGAGCATTTCGGCGACCTGTGCCCTGGCGCGTTCGACGATCTTCCGCGCCGGCGCACCGGCCCAATGCAGGCTCGACGGATTGCCATAGGCGGTTTCCATCGCGCCTCGCATGGCGTCCGCAACAGCGGGCGCGACGGGTGTGCTGGCGTTATTGTCAAGATAGATTTGCGGCATGGCTTCCACTTTCAAAGTGCCGCGTCATTCTAGCAAGAAAACGTCGCAAGACCGTATCAGGTTTCGGTGAACCCACCGCAAGGGCGCCGCGAAACCGTTCAATTCGTTCCATAATGCCGATATCGAAGGGCTGCGTGCCCCAAAGTTCAAGCGACCGCCCGCAGTATTGAAGAGGGAGGTTCATCCGCCACGGCGGCGGCGGCGGATTTCATTGTCTCTCGTGCGATCCGATGCGCGCGCGATAGAGAATCGAGATTGATCCTGATGTCCGCGAAATAGTCGTCCGCTTGGGCGGCGCTGAACCACTTCAAAAGCCGCAACTCGCGAATGACATTGTTGTACAGCGCGAGGAAACATTCGCCATCCCGCGAGAGTTCGCCGTCGACACCGTGAAAATCGCCGTCCAGAAGTAAATCCTCGAGGAGGACCCGCATGAAAAGATAGGCGGTAATTTTTGGGTCCAACCCGTCCTTTATCAATCGGACAATGACCTTGGCGTTTTCCGCAATGATCGCCTCGACCTTGAAATGGCCGAGCAGAACATCTCTCACGCGAGGAAAGTGGGGCAGCAGTTCAGCATCGATTTTCTCGATCGCGGCGAACATTCGCTTTATTTCACCCGGCCTAGAGAATATTCCGACGATGTCCATGGTCCCTCCCGGCAGACCAAGCAAATCCAGCCCGCATCCGCTAGGCTCCGTTCTTCGTGACGATAAATCCCGACGCACCCCTGCCGCGTGCGCGGCGAACCGTGTAACCCTTGTTCCCGAGCCGGAAGGAAGCATCCTTTTCAAACGGCACCATCGCGGCGCGCAATTTCACTGCGGTCGGATCGCTTACACAAGAGGTGTTCGGCTGTCGGCTAAGCCATTTCTCGAAGACCTGACTTCCCAAATCCGGGCCGACAGCCTTGCGAAGCGCATTCAGCTTCCGCCTCTCGCCCTTGCTCAACACTGATTCATCGAACGGCATTCGCTTCTCCATTACGCATTTTCAATTGATGCGGCATGACATCCTAGCCGCGAATTCTTGCGAAATGTTAAACGTGGCGAATCCATCGGCCAGATATCGGGCATTTACGGACGCAAAATCGCCTAAAGCGCGCTATAGCGTGCCTATTTACCTTTCCAATGGGGCGTCCGTTTTTCCGCGAAAGCACGCGGTCCCTCAAGCGCATCCTCGGAACTTTCGCGCCGGCGATTGGAATCGTAGGGCGTATAGTAGGCTTGCGCCAAAGGATAGTCCAACCCACGCATGGCTGCTTCCTTCGTAGCGCGCACCGCCAATGGTGCGCAGCGCAAGATATCGGCGACCCATGAATCGACCGTTTCGTCCAATTTATCGAGCGGCACGACCTGATTGACCAGCCCGAGTTGATAAGCCCGTTCCGCCGTCATATGGCGCCCCGTCAGCATGTAGCCCATTGCCGGCTTAAGGCCGATTTGCCGCGGTAGCCGGTGCACACCCGCCGACCCGGCGATCAGTCCACGCCTGGGTTCCGGCAAGCCGAATTCGGCATGCTCCGCGGCGACAATAATGTCGCAGGCCAACGCCTGCTCCAACCCGCCGCCCAGCGCGAACCCGTTGACGCGCGCAATGACCGGCTTGGGAAAGTGCCACCGTTCGATCAGGCTTTTCGTTTCGCTCGTCAGTTTCGCCCAATGGGCGCGTTGCGCATCGTCCGCTTCCCGTTCCCGCGCGCGGTGCTTGAGGTCGGCGCCAGCGGAAAAGGCGCGATCACCGGCACCGGTCAGGACCGCGACCCAGATATCATCGTTCCGTTCGACCTCATCGAAATGCCGCGAGAGCTCCCAACGCAATTCCGGGTTCATGGAATTCATGGCCTGAGGCCGGTTGAGGGTTATCCGCGCGACATGACCCTCTACTTCAAAAGTCGAAACGGCTTGCGTATGCGCACCCATCTTAGTCTCCCACGCTATGGCTGACGATTAGCCAAAACCTTACCCTCTCGACGCGGACGGGCAAAACCAGTAGCCCTAACCGGCATCAAAGCGATCCGCCTTCTCGGCCGCTTGCAATACGTTGTCAACGATCCTCGGGGCCGCGCCGACATAGGTTCGCGGATCCGACAATGCTTCGATCTCCTGTTTATCCATGACCGCCGTCACTTCAGGCATGCCGGCAAGAATTTCGGCAAGCGGTCGTTTGCGGGCGAGGGTCGCCTCGCAGGCACGGTCGAGTATGCGCCGCGCCTCGAACTTGCTCATCCGTTTCGCCAAGGCAAGCGTGTAGCGCTCGGTCAACGCCAACCCGTGAGTCAGATCGATATTCGCCCGCATCCTTTCCTCGTGGACTTCCAACCGGCCAACGAGGTCGATCGCCCAGGCCAGCGCACCGGAGGTCAATAAAAATGTTTCGGGAACAAGCATCCATTCGGCGATCCAAGTGCCGCCACAGCGGTCATGCTCCTGTCCCATGATTTCGGCCATGCCCATGGCCCGCTGACGCCCCAGCCGCGCGACGGACTCGGCGAATTCCGCGGCACGCGGATTGCGCTTGTGCGCCATGCTGGTACTGCGTCCCCGCCCCTGCTTTCCAGTTTCGGAGAGTTCGCCGATTTCGGTGCTTCCGAGGCTATTGACGTTTTGCGCGATCCGCGCCAGTGACGCGCAGATATTGCCAAGGCACAACGCAACTTCCGTCATCGCATCCCGGGCGTTATGCCAGTTCGAAAGCGCCACGCCCAAACCAAGTTCCGCCGCCACGGTTTCGCGGAACGTCAGGCCATCGGGTGCCATGGAAGCTAGGGTGCCCACGGCCCCGCCAAATTGAACGACAAGGGTTCGTTTTCGCGCTTCGCGAAGCCTTGCCTCGTGGCGCAGGCATTCCTCGATCCAGTTTGCCAGCTTCGCACCGAACGTTTGCGGCTGCGCGTGAAGATTGTTCGTTCGGGCGATCATCACGGTATCACGGTGCTTCGCGGCGAGCCCCATCAAGGCGCGCCGAAACACCCCCAGTTGTCCCAGCACTTCCTCGATCCCATCGCGGACCTGCAACACCTTCGCGGTGTCCATGACATCGTACGTCGTAATACCATAATGGACCCAGACATCGTGCCCCTTGCCGACCTGCTCGCCGAGTTGCTGTGCAAGGCCGGCAATGGGACGTCCCACATCCAGCGTGTCAGCGTGGAGCCGCTCCAAATCAAGTTTAGAGGACGACAATTCCGCTTCGATTTCCCGGGCTGCCTCGGCCGGTATGATGCCCAGTCTCGCCTGTGCCCGCGCAACGGCCTTCTCCACCGTAACCCAGCTTTCGGCGGTTCCCCGCTCCCCGAAGATCCCCGCCATGCGCTCGCTGTTGAACATATTTCGATAGATGGTCCAGTCGAATAGCGAGATGGCGGTCATTGATTAGTTCCTTTTGGCATTCGTCAGATGTCCGAGAGTCCGGTTTAAGCTCCCCGTTTTCTCATGCTCGCGGTTAGAATGCCAACCAAGGACGACAGCCGTTTCGGTTGCCGCCACGGCAGGGCACCGGACAAACCGGTGCGCGTTGTGTAAGCTCGGCGGCAGCAATCAGGGAATTGGGCGGACTGCATTGAGGGGACAGGACAAGGCCACGGCACTGGCGCCGTTTCGGGTACGTAGTTTTCGGTTCCAGTGGCCTGCCGATCTGCTCACCTCCTGGGCGTTCGAGATGGAGACGCTTGTCCTCGGCTGGTACATTCTGGTCGAGACGGAATCCGTCCTGCTCCTCACCTTGATCGGGGCGCTGCAGTTCATCGGCACTTTGATCGCGCCGATGTTCGGCGTCGTCGGCGACCGTATCGGACGGCGCACGATGCTCTGCTTCATGCGCGCAACCTATGCTATTCTCGCAGCCACGATGATGGGCCTTGGCCTCACCGGCCAACTCACGCCCTACCACGTCTTCGGCATCGTGTTCCTGGGCGGATTGGTACGGCAATCCGACCTGGTCATGCGGAACGCCTTGATCGGCGACACCATGCCCCGCGGTCAGTTGATGAGCGCGCTGAGCCTTTCGCGCACCACGCAGGACACCGCGCGCATCGCGGGCGCCCTGGCGGGCGCGGGTCTATTCTCACTGCTGGGCATCGGATCGACCTATATTGTCGTCGCCGGCTTCTACGCCTTGAGTCTCGCGCTGACATTTGGCGTGGCCCGTCCGACCCCGATAACCGACCGCGAATTGTCGGAGCGCGAGTCGCCCCAGCGAGCGCTTCTCGAGGGGCTGCGCTATGCGTGGCGGACCCCGAATGTGCGCGCCATCATCTTGCTGGCCTTCCTCGTCAACTTTACTGCCTATCCGGCAACCAATGGGTTGCTGCCTTACGCCGCAAAAGAGATCTACCATGTCGGCGCGAATGGCCTCGGCCATCTCGTCGCCGGTTTCGCGACGGGCGCCTTCATCGGCTCTCTGTTACTAGTCTGGACTGGAGGCCCTCGGCGCACGGAACGCTTCATGCTGATTAATTTGACGGCATGGTACGGGCTGTTAATCGTCTTCGCACAGATACCGGACAAGCTTCCCGCGATGGCATTGTTGCTGGTCATCGGAATCGTGCAGGGAACCGCGATGATTTCGATGTCGGTCACCTTGCTGAACGCCGTCGCACCGGAATATCGCGGCCGCATCATGGGCGTACGCATGCTGGCCGTATACGGCCTGCCGCTTGGCCTGATGATCGCCGGCGTCATCATGGAGCCCATCGGCTATCCTACCCTGGTGACGCTTTATGCCTGTGTCGGCCTAATCTGCATTGCGCTGGTCGGACTGAAATATCGCGATATCCTGTGGAAATAGCGCGTCCGGACGAAGGTAAAATATGACCACTTCCCCTGCCCCTCTCGACGGCGTTCGCGTGCTCGACCTGTCGCGCGTTTTGTCCGGGCCCTACTGCACCCTGACTCTCGGCGACTTGGGCGCCGAGATCGTCAAGATCGAAGAACCGACGCGCGGCGACGATATCCGTGGCATGCTGATCTCGGAGAAACTTGGCCTGTCGACCTACTTTCTTGGCCTGAACCGCAACAAGAAGAGCGTTGGTCTCGATATCAGGACACCCGAGGGACGCGAAATCATCCTCGATCTGGCGAGAAAGTCCGACGTCGTTGTGGAGAACTTTCGTGCGGGCGTCATGGAGCGCAACAACCTTGGCTACGACACTATCGCCGAGATCAATCCAACGATCATTTACTGCGCGATTTCCGGCTATGGCCGTGATGGACCCGACAAAGACCGTCCCGGCTACGATCCTGTCGTTCAGGCTGAGAGCGGGCTGATGAGCCTGACGGGTGAGCCGGATCGCGACCCGGTACGGACCGGCATATCTTTGATCGACATCATGACCGGCATGTTCGCAGGGCAGGCTGTACTGGCCGCCCTCTACGAACGCGAGCAAAGCGGACAAGGTCAGTTCATCGACGTGCCCCTTTTTGATACCTCGGTGAACATGCTGAGCCAGGCCGCCACGACCTATCTGGCAGATGGCACGGTGATGGGAAGAGTTGGAAACAGTAATCTGAATGCCATGCCCGTCGGCGTGTTTCAAACGACCAGCGGTGCCTTCACATTGGCGATGACCACAGATCGCCAGTTTGAACGGTTTTGCAACGAGGTTCTCGAACAACCAGCACTCCTGGAGGATCCGGACTTCAAGAGCAATGCGTTGCGGGTCGACAACCGCGAACGACTGGAAGCAATTCTGGTTGAAATTTTTGCCACAGGACCGCGCGAGCAATGGCTCGAACGCTGCGCCAGCGCTGGCATTCCGGCCGGGCCGATACGCGATGTTGCAGAGGCCCTGGAGTCACCGGAAGTCGCTGGTCGCAACCTCATAACGGAAGCGATGCATAGCGGCGCGGGCCGCGTCCGCATGGTGCGCTCACCGATGCATTTCAGCCGCACCCCAACCGTCGATCCTGTCGGCGCGCCCTTGCTTGGCGAACACACAGAAGAGGTTTTACGCGGTCTGCTGGAACTTGATGATGGCGCCATTGAAAATCTGCGCGAGGCTGGTGCGATAAAATAGCGCGTCGCGTCGGCGGTTTACGAATAGGCCGGCAAGCGGGCTGGATTGAATGGGCTCAAATCGAGCCTCGCAGTGCCGTCGACGATGAGTTCCGCCATGGCCTCCCCGGTTGCGGGGCCATTCAACATGCCCCAGACGCTATGACCCGTGGCGACATAGGCGCCGGCGATTCCGGGCACGCGTCCAATCAACGGCAAACCGTCTTGCGTCACCGGACGGTAGCAGCTCTGCTCGGCGAGAATGTTTGCGCTCGCCAGTTCCGGCGACACCTGCGCCGTCATCTGCCGTAGCGTCTCGATGGCGCCCGGTTCCGGTATCACATGCGCCGGGTCGACCGGCAATGCGTCCTCGCCAGGCAGTCCGCAGACATAAGTCGTGCCGTCCGGCCGCGGGTTGATCTCCGGAGAGGTCCTTTGCCCGTCTTCCGTCTCCAGTTCGACAAAGAGCGATTCCGGCGAAGGCGCATAATCGAAGACGATGCTGTGTCCCTTAAGCCCGTGCGTCGCCGGCAGCGGCAACCAGTCACAGGCCAGGACGGACCACGGCCCCATGGCGATCACGACCGCATCGACGGTTATTTCCGTACTGTCAACGACTACGCCAGCAACCGAATCTCCGGCAGTGGACCGCATAATGCCCTCAACACATCCCGACACCAATTCCGCGCCATTCTCAATCGCTACCGCCATCATGGCGTTGGTGAAAGCCGCCGGATTGATTTGGGCAGTCGTTGCCGCCGTACCGATCTGACCATGGACAGCGGCCTCATCAGCAAGCCAGCGGGGTGATGCCATTTTCCGATAGCGGCTGACATCCTGCCGGGCACTGGCGACGACACTCAATGTGTCGACCCGACGGTAGCCCCAGTCCTGGTCCAGGCTTGCCGCCAGTGATCCATGCAGTGCGAAGCTGCGGCGCGCAAGAGGTTCCAGAGGCGAGCCATCGCACCAGTCGTGCGCGAGAAACCCACCGGACTTTCCGGAGGCGGCATTAGCAATACCCGTCCGTTCAATCACCACCACTTGGATCGCGCGCTGGCTCAAGTAATAGGCAATCGATGTCCCAATGACCCCGCCGCCGCAAATTGCCACCTTCATCGCGCCGTGACCTCGCCACTCGTTTCAGATCAAAGATACCCGTCAAAGGCAAGGTACGGAAGGCCTCCGGGGACAACGGTATTCCGAATCCGCTGCTGATTGCGAAAATGTTGATGGAAATCAATGCGCAACCAAGCCGCCGCTGTTTCAATTGGCGAGGCTGTGCGGACACTGCGGATTGTTCGCGTTCCGATGGAATAGACGTGCATGAAGGAGGTTCCCATGAATAACTCGATCGGGCGTTCATTCCTTATCTCAATGCTCATTGCCGCCGCGACACTGTGCATGGTTGTTGGCAGGGCCCAGGCTATACCGGTGCCCGTGGCGATCAATGTTTCACCGGAACCGTTAGGATCCAACTGGGAGCAAACGGAAAGCGGCGGATTTTTCCCGACCTTCGAACTCGTACCGGTCGGCGCGCACAGGATCGAAATTTAGTTCGACGACGACGCGATTTCCATATTCGATGTCAGCTTCGAGCCTTCGGGCTCTTTTGTCATTCAAATTGAGATCCTCAGCGCGGTCGTCTATACCCCCCGCCCCGGAACGGCCGGGACGTTGGCATCATCCGACCAGCCTTTCTTTTATTTAGGTAGCGCGCCAGGAACCGGTGACATATTGGATGATTTTTTGAAATCTTTGATCCTGACTTTTTCATCTTTACAACAGCCAGCGGCGATAGAATTCCTGTCGACAGAAGAGCGTTACCAACATTTGAGCTTCAAATTCCCGAACCGGGTGCCTTTGGCATCGTCGGCTTGGGCTTCGCACGGCGCCGAAGAGCCTTAGCACACTAGGAAGATGCGTCCTTTGTTTGCGGATCAACCCGCAAAATCATTCGACCATTGCAGGACGATGTTGAAGCTGACCGAAATCCGTACGTCGTCCGAATGGTTTGGATGGACATAATGGATCAGCGGCGACGGCCACAATAGCAACGTGCCCGGTTGCGGATGCACCGTGAACCGCGCCGCCGCATCCGGGTCGGGCGCGATGGAGTGGTGGGCCGCACCCTGGCGCGGATCGGAGAAGGTGATCGCGGCCGGGCTCATATCGCCAGCAGCCGTCCCCGGGAGCGGCACTTGAACATAGTAAGTGCCGGACAAATAACTCCAGCCGTGGTTATGTGGACCGTGATAGTCGCCGCGCCGGTTCACATTCGGCCACGCCTGAATATCGCCGCGCACAGGATAGGTGATATTGCACGTCTGCAGATAATTCCGAAAAGTCGTGTTAACTTCTTCACGCAGCCAGGCGATCGACGGTTCGGGACGTTGCAGGAAATCAACGCCCTTATAATCCACTGTCATATCGTCTTTTTGGGAATCCATCGCCAGGACAAGCTCAACGATGGCGGCATTGTTATGGGCAGCGTCCGGGAGACTGCGCTTAAAAATGTAGGTCGACCAAAGCGGGACGAAACGTTCGGCCCAGGGATCATCCGCGGCGCTCATGAATTTCCGTCCAGTAGAATTTTGAATTGGACCAGGATTGCCGGGTCCGCCGATAAGTTCGGATGTAGAAAATAGTCGACGAAGGACGGCCACATCAGCAATACACCTGGTCCCGGCCGCACTTGCTTCTCCATGTCGGCATTCGGATCTTTCGCGATTGCGCCCATATTCATGCCGAAACGCGGGTCGTAGAAACTGACTGCGTTTGAATCGACATCGTAGCGATGGTTCGAATCGCGAAGCCCTTCAGGCACCGTGACAAAATAAATGCCGCTCAAATAGGCGTCGGGGTGGTTCTTCAAGGGCTGATAGTCGCTATGGTGATGAACGACGGCACGGGTGACGATCGAAAATTGCCGCACCTCGGCATACCGATGGAGATACGCGTTTGCCGCTTCCTGAATTTGCCTTCGCAGCCAGGCGGCCGCCTCACCATCGCCCGCCTGAATATCCGTTCCCGGCGCCTGCGTCGCGGGCAATGCGAGCGCTTCCCGATGGTGCGCCGGGTCTTCCGGGACATGGTGCAGGAACATCGTCGCCCAGAGATTGAAAATGCGGTCGTCCGTCACGGTGTTCATTTCTGGTCCTGTGTCACAAGAAGTCCTCGCGATTTCAATACCGCCAACTGACAAATACTTAAGCCAATAAGAGCTGCCATTCTACCCGACTAATTCGGCGCAGAAATGCGACAAATTGCGGTAGATCAATGCTCCCCAGATAGAAAAGCACAAAGCATATAGCGAGACGGCTCGGATCAAGGTTGGCAGGGGAGCGGTAAATGTCCGATCGCACAATAAAAGACCATGCTGTCCGGCGGCTTTCGCCGGACGACCTGAATGGCGCGGTGGCCATCGATGAGGCGGTTGTCGGTCGCTCCCGGCGCGGCTATTTCAAAAAACGACTGGCGGCGGCACTGCGCGATCCCGATTCCCACATCCAGTACGGCATCGACGGGTCCGCGGGACTGGAAGCTTTCACATTGGCGCGAGTCTTGAGCGGCGAGTTTGGCCTCGACCGGCCCGTCGCGGTTCTCGAGGTGATTGATGTTGCCCCGACAAAACAGCATCATGGTCATGGCGCGGCACTTTTGGACGCTTTGGAAAGCGAAATGCGCAACCGGGGTATCGACGAGCTCCAGACGTCCATTGTCTGGACCGATCACACCATGGCCAAATTCCTGGGGGATCATCATTTCGTCAAAGCCCAACGCCACATCATCGGCAGCACGTTGGAAGACATCCAGAAATGGCACGACGATGCCCAACGGAGCGACGACGACGTTGACCTGGATGACATGGACCAAGCAGACACGATTGATGCCCTACCCCGCAGCCGCATCGAAGTCGCGTCGCTCGCGAAAACTGACCTTGTTGCAATGATACAGATCGACCGGAAGCTAACGGGCCGTGATCGAAGCGATTATATGGCCGCAAAACTCGATGAAGCCCTGCTCGACTCCGGGATCCGGATTTCTTTGGCGGCACGCTCCGATGGCATCCTCGTCGGATTCCTGATGGCCGTACTGGATTTCGGAGATTTCGGGCGTGCCTCTCCCGTCGCGGTGATCGATACGATCGGTGTCCACCCCGATTTCGCCGGGCATGGCATTGCGCAGGCATTGTTATCGCAATTGTCGGTCAACCTGCGCGGCCTTCGAGTCGAGCGAGTCGAGACAACGGTCGCTCTCGACAACTTCGATCTTCTGGGTTTTCTCTATCACGCTGGCTTCACGCCGACTCAGCGCATCGCGCTGGCTAAAAAGGTCGCCTGACCGGCGCATGGCAGGCGGCCACATGTTGCTGGTCGCTTTCGTCCTCTCGAAGTGGCACTGTGCCCTATCCCCAAATTGAAGAAGCAATAACGCAGAGCATCATGAAGGTCCTGATTGCAGGCGCGGGTCCAACGGGCCTTACCGCCGGTGTGGAGCTGGCGCGGCGCGGCAGCACGGTTGAAATTATCGACAAGAAGGATCAGGGCTCAACGCTGTCCCGCGCCGTGGGGATCAATCCACGCAGTCTCGATCTGCTCTCGCCTTCAGGGGTGACGGGAGACCTGCTGGCGCAGGGCGTCAAGTTCGAGTCCGTGCGCTTTTATCGGGAGGCGCAGCACTGGGCGACGCTCCCCCTCACCGCCGCTCCCCAGCGCCGCGGCTACAACTTCATGCTGGGTCTGCCCCAGGACCAAACGGAAGAAATCTTGCGCGATACCTTCGTCGCCTTGGGCGGAACCGTACGGTATGGCACCACGCTGACCGGCGTTTGCCAAGACGAGGACCGGGTCATCGTGGAAACAAAGAATGCGGGCGAAATTCAGTGCGACTATCTTGTCGGTGCCGACGGCGTCGGTAGCGCGACCCGCGACGCCATTGGCATTGCCTATGACGGGCAAGACCTTCCCGGCACCTGGTCAATCGCCGATGTGGAGGCCGGCTGGACACACAACAATGAGACCAGTCTGTGTCTCATGCGGGATGGCAAGATGGCGTTGATCGCACCGCTGGGCGGCAACCGGTTCCGCGCCGTCTCCAACACCGATAATGCACTGGCTGCGCTGCCGTTGAAAATAAACGTCACGAAAACTCACCGCGAAGGCCAATTTCAAATTTCCCTGCGGCTCGCGAGAGAATTCAGCAAAGGACGCGTGTTTCTGGCCGGCGACGCCGCGCATACCCACTCGCCGGCCGGTGGCCGCGGCATGAATCTCGGTATCGCCGACAGCGCCGACCTTGCAGCCCGCCTGTGCGGCGATGGCGACTTGGCGCACTACAGCCGCGACCGCCTTGCAGAGGACAAGCAGATGATCGCGGGCAGCGAACAACTGCGAAAGGCACTGACGTCACCCAGCGTCGCAAAGCGGGCCCTGATCCTTGCCGGCCTCAAACTCGTCTCGGTGACGCCGCCCTTGCAACGTATGTTCGCCAGTCGGTTCCTGTATGGATGACGCTTCTTAAGTTGCGCCGAGGCGCCTCGGGAAAGGCACTGACGTCCGAACGGGCCCGGTCACGAACGAATGCGCAACCCGACCATCATTTATTGGCTTTTATGGCGTCCCAGACCCAAGGGGGAAGATCTCCGACATTCGGCGGAGAGGATGACCAGGAGTCGCTACGCTTTGCCAGTGCAAGGCCTGAATTGAAGGCCGCTTGCATTTGCTCGGGATCGAAGGCGAGCGGATCCTTACCGATCTTTACGTCATCCGGTATCGCGACCATTTTGAAATTGTAGCCAAGAAATTTCGACCCAAAGTAAGATCGGGTTAGCGCCGTTTGCATGGACTGGTCCATCATCACACCGACTGTTGTCGCCGCGACGTCGCCAAGCGCCCGGCGCAACGCCTCTGGTGGATGTTTCAATCTGCCATTATCGATAAGGTACACATTCCCCGGCCCAAAAAGTGGTGGCCTCGGCTTCGTCGTTCCCCCCATCCCAGGAACCACCACATTCGAACGGGCGGCGCCATCAACGAACAGATGGCCATCTATCTCCACTGGAGGAAAGACGATAGGAAAGGAAGCGGACGCCAGCAAAACCTTGCGATAAAGCGCCAAATCGCCTGCCTTTGCGATCAACGACATATTCCAGACCCAAGTCTGGCCATAATCGATATTGGTCGTGCCGACGACCAATATCCTATTTTTTGCCGACGCGGCGGCGACGCGTTCCAATTCCGCTGCCGTAATATATTTGGAAATAAGTACGTATAACGGGGCGGTATCCTTCAGAGAGTCGGAACCGGATAAGAGGTTAATGATTCCAATATCCTTATAGATATCGTCTTTAGTTACTTGGGTGTACATCTCCTTCAGTTTCACGTCGTCTGCCGGCGTTCCAAGAAAAGCATGCGTCGCCAGCAACGCCCCCGTGCTTACACCGCCAACCGCATCAAAACTCGGTCGCCGCCCGGTTTCGCGCCAGCCGATAAGGAAACCGGCACCGAAGGCGCCATTCTGACCGCCGCCGGAGAGAGAAAGGATGTTTAGCGGACGCCCATGTTTGCGCTCTAAATGGCGAACAACATTATCGCCGGCCTTTGATACCGCAGCAGCATAAAGGGCGGAGGGTTGGGTCGGATTAAGCGGATCATACCCGTTTGGTAACGTCGCGAAAGCCGGCGCCTTGTCGGAGAGCGTCCGCTCGGGAGAAGACGCACAGCTGGTCAAAATCAGTACCGCAAAAAACGCAGAGAAAATCAGAATAGTATTTTTTCCCATAACCACCCCAAACCGTTAGAGCCGATTTCGAAATGCGCCGGCGCCATCGTGACCGACAAAGACATCCCACAATATGGCAATAAAATTCTAGCCAATGTGAGAGGGTGGGTATACCGCGTTCGAGCGTTAACTCATGGGTCACAGTACGACGTTGGAGCCGCGGACCGCACCCAAAAGTGCATTCTCAAAATCTTTCTCATCCACTGGTCATCGCGGTAACACGTGCAGATCAGTATGCCGTGCTCCCCGGAAAAACGATCGATCTCTTGATGCAGATTGCCATGCTCTCAAAACGCCCTGCCGATATTCTCCGTTGGATTCGCCAGCGCCCGGTTATCCACTTGATTGCCTCAGCAAGAAGTCTACCTTTGTGCGCTGGTTAAAAAGGATTTTCTATGTCGCCGTCTTTCATGAGACCAAAAGCGCTGTCCCGTCTTCTAGGGGCATTTTGCTTCGTTCTGATCACTTTTTCAGTCCATAAACCGGTACAGGCGATTTCCTTTATTCGCGATACGGAAATCGAGAATACGATTCGCGTTTATTCAGCGCCAATATTCGAAGCAGCCGGCTTGAATATCGCCGATATTCACATTCATCTCGTAAATGATCCCGCCTTGAATGCGTTTGTTGCCGCCGGTCAACGCCTGTTCATCAACACGGGCCTCTTGATGCGCGCCGAGCACGCTGGACAGGTCATCGGTGTAATCGCGCACGAAGCAGGCCATATTTCAGGCGGCCACCTTGTCCGGCTCCACGAAAGCTTGCGCGGCTCCACCGCGAAGACGGTTCTGACCACGCTCTTCGGTGGCGTCGCCGCGAACTACACAAGGTCAATGGAACAAGCGGCCGACCAGGCGGCGGCCAGTTTCTTGGACGAAGCTGGCTATTCCGGCAGAGGGCTGGCCGAGTTCCTCGACACATTATCCAAACAAGAAGCGTTGTTTACAGGAAGTCAGGATGTCTATCTGCGGTCGCACCCTTTGACCCGAGACCGCATCAAATTCATGAATGATCACGTCGCGAAATCAAAACTGTCGGACAAACCGCTCCCGGCTAACGTCCAGCAAGCGCACGACCGGATGCGGGCAAAACTGAAAGGCTTCATCAACCCGCCCTCGCGCACCTTGCGGGAATACAAGGCCGACGATCCCAGCTTCTCGGCCCGCTATGCGCGCGCAATTGCCTATAAAGGCCTGCACCAGATCGACAAGTCATTGGCCCTCATAGAGGGCCTCATTGCCGAGGCACCCAATGACCCGTTTTTGTACGAATTGAAAGGCGACGTCCTGCAGGATGCCGACCGTGTTGCGGAATCGATTCCGCCGTACAAAAAAGCGTTGGAGATTTTGCCATGGGCTGCGCTCATTCGCGTTAACCTGGCGCAATCGCAACTTGAGGCAAAAGATCCGGCGTTAGGCGATGAGGCATTGGAAAATTTGCTGGAGGCCGTGCGGTACGAGCCGGAAATCCCATTGCTTTGGCGGTTGTTGGCGACGGCATATGCCCGTGAGGGCGATCAGGCGAACGTCATGCTGGCCTTGGCCGAAGAGGCGATGCTGACAGGTAAGCAATCTGAAGCGCATCAGCGCGCGACCCGCGCTGAGGAAATGCTGCCTGAAGGATCGGCGAGCCAGCGGCGCGCGCAAGACATTCAAAACGCGACAAAGAGCAAAAAGAAATAAGAGCTTCGGATAATCAGAGTCACCGAATACCCAACCAATAGCCGGCTAAATATTCTTTAGCCAACATCAAATTACGTCTCGCGAGCGACGAAAGAGTTCGACAAAAAAGAGTGTTCTCGGCGGGGCTCGAAACTAAAACCTAGACTCGAATCTTGAATAATTCCTTGATCCGATTGACGTAGTAGCCAGCAAGCAACGAAGATTTTTCTATAAACATGGGCTTGCCACCCATTTCAATCGTTTCCTCACTCACCGTAAAGCCTTCGGGTATCGGCAAACCATAGGATGCCATACTTTTCGCACAGTTTTTCGTAATTGCGCCGCCCGTGGTGCTCTCGCCGAAAGCCACATAGTTCTTTTCTGTCACATAAATCATTTGGTCCTTCGGAACTTCCATCCCATAAATAAATCTGTCCATTTCTCGTGCGACATAGTCCCGGTCGGGAAATCGTTCGAACAAAGCCCGTAGAACGCCCGCACGTATAAATTGATGGTACCAAATTTGCCAAAAATAGCGGCGTCGCAACCCCTTTATCGCTTCACTGATCGCCAACGAACTATGAGTGAATAAGTTTTGTTCCAACAACAGGTTTCGTGAACGCGCAAACGATATGCCGCAATTACTATTGTCCTCGGTCGTCGTGACAAATTTATATACCGCCTCCGCCGCCGCAACATTCAGTTTTATGGGGAACTTGTCATCAATACACCAGTAAACCCACTCATCATCGGGAATATCCGCCAGTAGCGACAGAACGCAATTTCTTATTTCACGCGGCGCGGATACAAACTCTATGCCCGGGTAGACAGAGGACCAGTGTTCCGGAGACGATTCACAGGGAACGACAAAGTTAAATGGATGTTTTGGCCAAATCGATTCATAAGATTTAACCATATGTTCCATAAAAGGAAAGTTACGCTCATAACTTAATACTATCGCTTTCATTCAGCATTTCTCAATTTGTATTTGGTGCCATATAAGAACTGAAGTTCAATCGAACTAAATATTCAGTAATTTTCAAGATCAAACCACATTCACCCTCAGAATGGAGCCGGCGGCCAAAATAAATCCCTTTATCTTTCTATTAAGATCAGGTTGGAGCGGCCATCCGAAGTCGCACGCAACGCTGCCCATATTAGGCACTCCAGAGTTTCAAGTTTGCAGTACCGCCGCATCGTTTTACTCGACAACCAATAAGTCCAGGTTAACCAGTTAGGTCACCCTCCGTCGCCAGGCACGAACGTCAACCATTCGCGCGCCAATTCCTGACCAGCCGCTGTTCCATTGCGGAACAAGTAACCTATAGCCAGAGCATAATAAGCTGAATAGCCGCACTGGAACACAGACACATAGGCCAGCCTCAGGCGAATGCCCACTGATTCAGATCAACGCCAATTGCATCCAGATCTGCGATAAACTTGAAAATTACGTGTCGGGTAGCCGATCTGAGAATCCGGTCCCCGTAAAGCAGAGTTGAGCATTTGCAACGCATCAGGATGGAGGATGGTTCAATGAACAAAGACGAGCGTCAGGCCGCGATGAAGTCCCTGATGGAAGAGTTCTTCGGCGGCATGAGTATGGACGATAAGAAAGAAATGTGCGCGACCATGTTGGGCAAGATGACCGAGGGCCTCGATATGAAGGAGATGATGCCCAAAATGATGATGGGCATGATGTCGGGGAATGGAGGCCAAAGTCCGTGCGGTATGCAAGAGATGATGCGGACCGAACAAGAGCATCAAAGTATGCAAATGCCCGAGATGATGCTGCAGATGATGATGCCCCACTGTATCGAGATGATGCTTCCGGCAATCGCTCCGGAGCGGCGCGGCGAGGTTGCTGCAGCAATCCTTAAATCTATCGTCGAGAAGGGTCCTGTTGGCATGTCCGAATCGCAGTCCGGGGCCTTTCATAGAGTTCTTGAGGACATTCTGACCCCCTAGACTGATACCGGTCGGACAAAAAAAGAAAGGGCGTTCATCATGTGGCAGAAGATTTCTGTATTTTTTTGCCTCATTACGGTTTCCGTGATGTTACCTCTCTTGGCGGTGGCACAGACGACGGCTAGACCAGATTCGCCACCACCATCGCAATGGCAACACGGGCATGGACACTGGTCCATGTGGGGCGATCATCCTGGATGGCATTTTTGGTCTATGCCACTGATGATAATTATATTCCTTGTGATTATTTTTTTTGCCGTTCGTTTTTTTGCCTCCCGTCGACACGGAGACATGATGTATTGGCCAACGCGCGACGCAAGTTCCTCGGCAATCGAAATCTTGAACGAGCGCTTCGCAAAGGGCGATATAGAAGAGAGCGAATACTTGGACAAGAAAGCGAAAATTCTGTCGGCTTGAATCGTGCGGGAGGAAATCGCGTACGCCTGCCCTATCGAATTTCGCTCGGGCGTGGTTTTATGGATACCTAGATTTAGCGCTTAAAGCGTGAGGCACTACCTGCACACGACGCTGAAGCGATTCAAAAAAATTATCTGTTATGTTTAATCACCTGCCGCCACCGCAACCG
>JAJFJB010000470.1 GCA_021774435.1 Alphaproteobacteria bacterium | reverse complement strand
TTGCCATTGCCAAGATCACGGGCCTAGACGCTGAACAAATTCACGGCACGATTGCACAATGCGTCAATCTCGCCAGTGGCAATGTCGAAGGGGCGCGAAGCGGCGGAAAATCGTTACGCGAAGGCGGTGCGGTCCGGAATGCCTTGCTGGCCGTTGCGATGGCGCGGCATGGCACGCCTGGCGGTGAAACCGTTCTGGAAGGCGAGGGCGGTTTCTATCATTCCTATACGGGTAACAATCTGGGCAAACTGCGCTACAGCTTTACCGGCGACAATGCGACCAGCCTCGACAAGCTGACGGCGGGACTTGGCAAAGACTGGATGTTCCTCGAAACGCTGTACCGAATCTATTCGACGCCGGGCTACAATATTGCCCATGTCGATGTGACGGCGGCACTGTGTGTGGAGCACGATATTCAGCATCAGGACGTCGACAGAGTTGTGTCCCACGTCAACTTTTTGGAAACGCAGTATCCCAGCCCGGCCTTTCCGTCGCGCGGTACCATGCCGAAGATCGACAGCCCGCATTATTATGCCGCCTATGGTGTGGTAAAACGAAGCTTCCCCTTGCTCAAGAACGTCGCGCGAAAGGTCGGTGAAGCGGATCCGCCGGAGGTTCTGGGCCTGATGAAACGGGTCACGATCGTACCGGTTCATGCGCACACCCTGTTCGGCCCGACCGTGACAATCCATATGAAGGATGGTCGCAGCTTCACCAAGGTCGCGACGGGCCGCGAATTCATCTGGGACTTCGAGGAAGAAGCGCGGCGGGTTCGCGAGCTAAAGCCGGGCTTGCCGATTTCGCCCGATCAGTTCGAGGCGCTGATCGAAACCTGTTCGACCCTCGACTACCAGGATAAAGCGGAGGCGCTGATTACGGCAACGTTAGCCGGGAATTAGAAGGGGCTTCAACGCTTCGCCCTTGAGAATCAGGTCGAAACCCCGCACGCCTTCCGACAGCGGCAGGACATGGCTTCGGATGGGCGCGAGATCGACGGCGCGATTCTCGATGAGTTTCGTTGCCGATTCCCAGCTTTCCCATATGCGCCGGCCATGAATATTGACGATACGGGGGCAGCGCAGTAGCCACTGCGTCAGGTCGAGTTCAAGAGGGTGCGCCGGCGCGCCCACAAGCCGGAAATCGCCGCCTTTGGCGACGGAACCGATGCTGCCGCGGAATCCGTCCGGCTGACCGGAAAATTCGATGGCGGCATCGACGCCAGCATTGTCCGTGACATCCGAAATAG
The DNA here is from genome assembly GCA_021774435.1 of Alphaproteobacteria bacterium. Taxonomy (GTDB): domain Bacteria; phylum Pseudomonadota; class Alphaproteobacteria; order UBA8366. The sequence goes on along the minus strand of JAJFJB010000470.1, from coordinate 3,212 downwards.
CGGCAACGAGATCGACCGCGCTGGGATCAAAGGCATGATCCGCGCCCGATTTCAGGGCTTGCGCGCGGCGGAGTTCATTGGGATCGGAAGCGATGATTGTCGCGGCACCTAGCGCCCGCGCGGCGGCAACCGCCATGAGCCCGATGGGTCCGCAACCGTTGACGAGGACGCTTTGGTCCGTGACGCCGGATCCTTCCATACACGCATGCACGGCGATGCCGAAAGGCTCCAGCATTGCGGCATCTTCATGCGGGAGGTTTTTTGGGTTCTTCCAGGCGATGACTTCCGGGACGACGACATGGCTGGCAAAGGCACCGTCGATATCGATTCCGGGATATTGCGTCGCTTCGCAAAGATGTGCGCGTCCCCGTTTGCAGGGAACGCAGACCCCGCAATAGATGTGACTTTCCAGCGAGACATGGTCGCCCAGCGCGACACGCGTGACGCCGGCACCGACCGCTTCGACAACGCCGCTTACCTCATGGCCGAGAATGCGCGGCAAAGCCATCCGGCGCGCCATGCGCGGCGCCCAATGATAGATCTGCATATCCGTCCCGCAGATGCCGGCGGCGGCGACCTTCAGCCGAAATTCGCCGGGGCCGGGATCGGGAACGTCAGGTTCGGTCAGGGCGATGCCGCCGACGCCGTCGGCTGTTTTGGATAGTGCGAGCATGAGGTGCCTGTCAGATTTGATGGATGTCGATGGCGCCGTCGATGACATTCTCGAACAGCACGATTTTCTTTTGCGCGATCCGCAGTCCGGCTTCGGATCGCTTGAGCTGGTATTCGTACCAGCCACCACGGATCTGCTTGCCCCAACGCGCGTCGAGGGAGAAGGCCATCCATTTTGCCGAGGCGCTAATGTTTTCGCCGTCCTCTTCCAACAACCGGATCGTATCGACCAGATGGCTTGTCCTGGCCAGCGGTGAGGTCGCATAAGCCTGCCCAGACTGGATACGATAGATACGCGCCTCCAGACTCGGTTTCCCCGTGAGGTAAATCATATTCACCTCAAGCTCCGGGTCTTCGGTCAACTCGTCTTCGGTTGCCCAGGATGGCACCCAGTAAACACAGTCCTCCAAATACAGAGCCAACCACGCGTCCCATTGCCTGCGGTCGAGCAAGTCGGCTTCGAGGTGCAGCAGATCGCGTACCGCTTCATAGGTTCCTGCGGCCATCGTCAGTCCGCCGCGTCGCCCATCAAGGCACGCCATTTTCGGAAGAAACCATAGTACAGTGTTTCCTGATCATAGGTCGTGCCGCTTGAAACCGGGTTTGCGCCGATCCCGCTCGCCGCGTCGTCGGGACCGTCCAATGCGATGCCAAGGCCACGGTCCAGGCCGCTCCAGCGGGATGCCGTACCCTGCGCTCCGTACTGGCAGTCTTCCAGTGCGGCGAGATCGTCGGGGGTCGCCATGCCGGTGACGGTGTAGAAATCTTCGAACTTCCGTAATCGCGCGGCGCGCGCGGATCGACTTTCACCCTTGGGTGCGATGCAGTAGACGCGAACCTCGGTTCGGTCAGTGCTGATGGGGCGCGTGACGCGAATCTGCGTTGATGGCTGATCCATCAAATGCACATTCGGGAATAAGTAAAGATTGCGACCGCGCCGCAGCATCCAGTCGACCTTTTCTTTTGGGAATTCCTGAAGCAGCCGGTCTTCGGATTCGAAAAGCGGCATGACCTCCGGCGTTTCACGGTCAGACCAGATCATGTTGTGGCCATTTCCGAAATCGTAACAGCCAGCCGGTTGCGTACCCCGTAAACGTCCCGATTCGGTGCGCCGCATCCCGTCATCATCCCCAAGCTGTTCGCGCTTCTCCATCGCGCGAACGAAGACTTTATGCACGGTACTGACATGGTAGCCGTCGACGCCGTTTTCGGCGTTCAGCTTCCAGTTCCCGCGCACCATATAGGTTTGACCGCCGCGCACGACTTCGAGCCCGTCGGGAGACTGATCTGCCAGATGGTCTATGAAGGGCAATGTTTCGCCGAGATGCTTTTCCAGCGGTTCGATATTTTCATCGAGGCATCCAAACACGAAGCCTTTGTAGCTCGCGAGACGTGGCACCGGCGTCAGTCCTTGCTGCGCGCTTTCGGATCCATCACGCCAGCCGGTCTCCTCATTTTTCACATAAGTACAATTGCCTTTTGTGTCGTAGCACCAGCCATGGAAGCGGCATGCGATCGTTTGCATGTTGCCGCGCCGGCGTGGTGTGAGAATGGCGCCACGATGGGCGCAGGCGTTGATAAAGGCGCCTAATTCGCCATTTTCTTGGCGTATGACGAAGACTGGCTGCCGACCGATATCAGTCGCATAATAGTCGCCGTAATTTTCTACCTGACTTTCGTGGCAGAGATAGACCCAGACATGACCGAAGACGCGGTCCATTTCCGCCTCGAAAATCTCCGGTTTGGTGTAAATGCCGCGATCGATGCGAAAGACGCCGTCGTCGAGACGGTCTTCAACGAAGGAAGCTGTATCATCCATGACGAAATCTGTTGTGTTTGTAATGCATCCCCGGATCGTAGCAGAATATGACAGGCAACGCTCAAGCCGCGAATCGGGCGGTTTCCTTCAGGGATTCGATTACCGCGTCGGCCATTGCCTCGATCGCCCCGAACGTATCGTTCGAAGTTTGGAAAAGAAGAAGTTCGATGTCGGGCAATTGGGGAAATCTCTGGCCTTCGTCCAGCATACGCCAATCCGCTTTCAGGGCACTTTCCGGTATGATTGTAACGGCAAGGCCGGCATCGACCGCGACATCGCGGCCATCGCGGCTGGCACTGTTATAGGCATGACGCCAGGCGCGCCCGCACTTATCCAGTGCGTCAATTGCCGCGTCTCGGTAAATGCAACCGGGTCCGAACAAGGCGAGCGGTAGGGGATCGATGTCCTCGACATTTGCACGCTGCGCGGCGGCCCAGACAAGCGGCTCGCGATGCACGGCGTTACCGCCCCGGCGACCGCAGGGTTGCGTCACAAGCGAGAGGTCGATGTCGCCCGCTTCCAAAGCGTCAAGCGACTCCCAACTGCGATCACATCGAATTTCTAACTCGACCAGGGGATACCGTTGCGCGAAGCGCGACAGGATTGGTGGCAGGAAGCACATGGATGTATCCGTCACGCCAAATCGGACCTGCCCTTCTACAGATGCCGCGCCGAACGCCGCCAACGTTTCTTCGTTCAACCTCAGAATACGATTGGCATA
>JAJFJB010000469.1 GCA_021774435.1 Alphaproteobacteria bacterium | reverse complement strand
CGGTGCGCCGTAGAGCCCCTCTTCCCGGTCCTTGATGTCGACATTCGTGCCATCCGACCCGTAGGCCCAGCCGTGATATTCGCAAATATGGGTTTTGCAGTTGCCCGTTTCCTGATGGCACAAGGTGGCGCCTCGATGACGGCAGGTATTGAAGAAGCAATGCAGTTCGCCCTTGCCGTCACGGGTTATCATGACCGACCGGCGGCCGACCCGGGTGACGAAGAAGTCATGCGGTTCTGGAACCTGGGAATCCAGGCAGACATAAACCCAACCGCCCTCGAAGATATGAGCCATTTCGAGTTCGAATAACTCCGGATCGCGAAAAAGATCGCGATGGACGCGAAATGTACCGCGCGCGGGGTCGTCTCTCACATACTCCCTGGCATCAGCGAAACGCATGGCGAATGTCTCCCTTGTCCTTCGTTACCTGCTGACAATGATACACTAGGATATGCGATTGCCTAGTTTGTCCAAGGTTCCCCGGTTTTGACATGCTATAAGAGAGGTTTGTCTGCTTTCTCCGATTTCACGCGCGTTGTGGTTGCGCCTGCCACGCCGTTTGCGGGCAAAAGCGGATTCGCTGCGTAGTAAGCGGGATGGTCGCAGCCAGGGGGAAGAAAAATACGAGCGTAATCGCGTCATGCCGATTGCATCGACGTTCGGTCTTTTTGCAACGGGGAAATATGGTTAAGGCGCGACGAGGTCTTTCAACGTTTTTTCGATATCCTTGATGGTAAATGGTTTTTCCAAGCACGCGTCGGCGCCGATTTTTTTTGCTGCTGAAATCGTGTTTTCCGCTGACATGCCGGCCCACCCTCCAGACATCGCAACGATGACGGTATCCGGAAAATTATCGCGAATTTTCCGTATGCCCTCAATTCCTCCCATGCCTGGCATAAATATGTCGCCCAGAAAGAGGGAAATTTGGGATTGACCCAACACGCCCATCGCCGATTCATAGTTCGTACACAGCACGGTGTTAAAACCCTGCCGCATCAACATTCTACTGACGAGGTCGCCAAAAGGCTTATTGTCATCAACGACAACTGCCGTCTTTTTCTTTTTGATGACATCCTCCTAATCGTTGTTCAAATGAACAAGAGGTTGATTAGAAGTACGCGGTATTTCTTAAATTCGACTTAACTGAGCCTGCAAATTGCGCTGGAGGTTTCAAATCTCGAAAGGTTGATTGCCAGTGCTGTTAACCATAACGGGATGTTTTGGTTAATAAAATTAGCACTTTGGAACAAAGCTTCGCCGCAATTTTACGATCCAATCCGGTTGCCCGAGAAGTTCTACTATTTGTGGTATCGCGAATGGCACCGATAGTGCCTTCTCGTTCTGCTCGTGATCGATTGGCGAAACACTTCCTGCAGCAGCTATATTTCTAATCCTTGTAGGACGGATCGAGCCGGTCGGCGAGACGCAGGCAGGCCGCCCAATCCTTGCCACCCTTTAGGAAGTCACCCGCATTCTTGAACTGGCTGTGCGCGTATTCACAAGCTGTCTTGTCCGGCACAAGGTAGTTACCTTCACCCGCCGCAAGCGCCGCAATTTGTCCTTGGCAGGCCATTTCAAGCCAGTGATGATTGACTGTGCATTCGGCAACGCTCTCACCGCAGACCAGCGCACCGTGACTGCGAAGCAGCATGAAGTTACCGCCGTCGAGATCCTTGAGCAGCCGCTCCGTCATGGCCGGGTCAAACTCAAAGCCATTGAAGTCGTGATATCGCATTTCACCATAGAAACGCATGGCGTGCTGATTGATCGGCAGCAGGCCGAATTTGTGCGCGCAGACACCCATGACGTTGGGTGTATGTGTGTGCAAGGTCGCGTTAAGGTCTGGCCGGTGCTTGAGGAGGCCAGCATGGATTATGAGGGCGCCGCCGCGGATCGTCTTAACGTCCCCCGGGGAAAGCACATTGCCGTTGAAATCCGTCTTGAGCAAAGAGGAGGCCGTTACCTCGGCAAACATCCAGTCGGTCGGCTTGACCAACATATGATTGGGCTCGCCGGGCACGCGCAATGCGAAATGATTATACGTCATATCGTTGACGCCGTAATGCGCCAGGACACGGTGTCCCGCTGCTAGTTCGACTCGCGCTTGCCATTCCTCGGCGCTAACCTGTTCGCGAATACTGTCACCTTTTTGGACAAGTTGGACGGCCATCGAAATTCTCCAATTAAAATATGCCAAAGCGTTAGGGGGATTGAACCGCCCTGCCCACTCGGTGTCAAATTAGAGCGAACAGAATTCTTAGGGAGTCGGAAAATGGGACGGTTAGAAGGTAAACGAGCAGTTATCACGGGTGCTGGTTCTGGCATTGCAAAGGCAGCAACGCGGATGTTCGTTGCGGAAGGCGCTAAAGTCGCCGTCGCTGAACTCGATGAAGAAAAGGGCAAGTCGAGTGCTGCCGACGCTGGTGACGGGGCGATCTTCATCCAAACCGACGTCACCGACGATGCCAGCGTTAAGGCAACCATGGACGAAGCGGCGTCGCAATTCGGCGGCCTCGATATTTTGTTCAATTGCGCCGGTGGATCGATACTGGACGACAACAGTGTTACGGAAGTTGGTCTCGATGTCTGGGACCACACAATTCCCCTTGACCTCAAGGGGCCGTTTCTGTGTTGCCGTCACGGCGTACCAAAACTGATTGAGAGCGGCGGCGGCGCGATCGTCAATGTCTCGTCCGTCGTGGCGCTGCGCGGTAATCACCCGGCGCATGTCTATTCAGCGGCGAAGGGCGGCATCATATCGCTGACCCGCAGCTTGGCCGGTTCTTATTCCGAACATGGCGTGCGCGCCAATGCGATCTGTCCCGGCCTGATCAAGACGCAGCGCATCCTCGACCGCTATATCGAACGCGAGCGGCCAAATTCACGTCAGGGATCAGTGGGCACTTTCGAAAGCTATCCTTTCGGTGTCGGCGAACCCGAGGATATCGCCAATATCGCGCTGTTCCTTGCGTCCGACGAGTCGCGCATGGTCAACGCGGCGGTTATCCCGGCGGAAGGCGGGATTTCGGCTTATTGAGAAGGGTTTCATCCGCGATTACTTTATCTGCCGCGGCGTTTTATTAGCCCACCCGTGAGCGCGGCGCGTTCCGAGAGTTCGATCCAATTGCCATCCGGATCGCGGACGAAGGAATAGCGCACCGTATCGCCGAGTGTGATCGGCGCGCGTCCTTCCCGGCCGCCGGCCGATAGCACCTCGGCATGCACTTTGTCGCAATCCTGGATTTGCAGCGTAAGATAACGCAGCCCTTTGCCCTTTATGGCGGCAACGATAGGTGCATTGGGATCTTCTTCCAATCGGATCAAGGATTCGCCGCAGCGAAGCTGCCCGTCGCCAACGTCTGTGAAACCGAGCGCATTGCAATAGAAGTTCCGCGCCGCATTCCGATTCCGCACGCGCAGGCGTAATGCCAAATTCACGACACCGTCTTGGCCGTGAGGCACCAAGGTTACCGCATTGCCGTCAGGGTCTTTCATGTCACGCGGCTTGTCGATCTCATCGCGGGCAATGATCAGTCCGGCAAGACCCGTCGGCGCATCCTCGGCAAGCGGATTTCGGCTGTGATTCACCTTAATGATCGAACCATTGCAGTGATGCCGCAGCTGATGCACACCGCCACCGAGTTTGCCTAAATGATCAAATTCCAGCCCAACCGTTTTTTGCCAAAAATCAAGTTGATTTTGGCGCTGGTTGGTATAAAGGCCGATATCGATCTGCGGTTTCGTAAGCTCCACGTCTATTGCTCCAACTCGGCGCTAGCGCCAATGGCCAGGGGGCACGAATTGACCTTCGTCATCGCGGGCACCTCACGTGGCGAGATAAACTTCATGACTGCCTAACACAAGATGGAGGTCAACAGCATGTCCAAAATTGAGAGTCTGCACGGCACGACACCAGCCGAAATTTTCGAGAGCGGGTTGGAAAGCCTGAACGAAATTCAGTCAATCGCGATGTCCGTCACATGGCGCGATGGCAGGGTTACTTCAGGTTGGTCCAATGCGACACCCGCGGATCTGGCCTTGATGATTTTAGCGCTCGATCAAAAATTCCGAGCTGAAAATTTAGGCGACTAATCGGCGCAGCGGGAACATGCGTCTCAAACGAGCGACTCCATAGCCGCGTCATCTCCTGGCACGGGGGAATAGTTGAACGTCCCACGCTTACGGATAGCATCTGCGCCGCCATTCCGCGCCATATGCGCCCGTTGGTCGGATTTGGCGCGGCGATCCACGTCCTCCGGATCGACGATTTGGCGCAATTTCCCCTCCAGGCGTTTCAATATCTCTTCATCTGTTGTTGCCAGGTCTTGAGTTTCCTGTGGGTCCGACGCGAGATCGAAGAGCTGCGGCGGCATTTCGACGTGATAGATCAATTTGTCCGTACCGTCGCGGAGCATGTAACTGCCCACCTTGGCGGATTGCGAATGGAATTCGCCGAAACCGCGGCGGTTGGTTTCCTGTCCCCTTATGGCCGAGCAGGTCGTCGTCTGCCTCCGTCAGCGACGCGCCTGCGGCCTCAACCATGGTTGGGAACAGGTCGACATGGGAAACAATTTGTTGCACCGAGCTGCCTTCGGGAATACCGGGACCTGCCATGAGCAAGGGCACGGTCATAGCGTGATCGTAGAGAACAGATTTTGCGAACAGCCCATGATTGCCCGCAGCCTCACCATGATCGCTGGTGTAAAGAACGCGTGTCGTTTTCAGCAGGCCCAGCTCTTCAGCTGCCGCCATGACTTCGCCAATCTGCTCATCGGTATGGGTGATGAGGCCGCAATATCCGGCAACGGTGCGACGGACCCACTCTTCGTCGAACGGTTCCTCGAAATTGTCGACCCAGCGCACATGGTTGATCGCCGGATGATCCGGACGCGTATCCGCGGTGAATTGCACCGGCAAGGGCATGTCCTCCGGTGGGTATAGGTCGTAAAGCCGTTTCGGTACCGCGAATGGCGGGTGTGGGCTCGCGTAGGAAACGTAAAGCGCCCAAGGACGATCTATGCGATTGCCTTCGCGGTTGAGCCATTCAATGGCCTGCTTGGTGATATCCCGGTCGTAGCGCTGATAATCCGCCTCGCCAATCCCGGAACGGCCATACATCTCGCGCGGCCCGGTCCGCGGCGGCACCCCTTCTTCGGTCGCGCGCAGGAGCCCTATCAAGGCGCCCTTCCCTTCGACGATATGCATCGGGATGATTTCTTCGCTGAAACTGTTATCGTCATCCGTCGAACGGTAATGCAGTTTGCCAATGGATGTGACATTGGCGCCGCTATCGCGAATGCGGTTATGCCAGGTCGGAACGGATCCGTCATAAGCCAGCGCGTTGTCCCAGAACCCGGTCTGATGGGGGTAACGACCCGTCGCCAAGGCCGCGCGCGACGCACAGCACAGCGGACTGGCACAATAGGCATTGTCGAAACGGACGCCGCGTGCCGCGATGCGGTCGAGTGTCGGTGTCTGCACAAAAGGATGGCCGTAGGCGCCGACAACGTTGCGAGTATGGTTGTCAGACATGAAGAAGATCATGTTTGCGGCATCGGTCATGGGGTAACTCTTGATCTCTGACTAAACAAATACAATTCGCGGAACATAAAATGATACGATCCAGTTCGGTTGGTCGACGATCTCGGAGATGCGCAGATCGCCACAAACACTGCACAGCATATAGGCTTCAACGGGGCTCATCTTGTGAGTCGCGGTTAACAGGTCGATCATCCCCGAGACCGCATTGCGCGCGCCGGTCATCAGGTCGGGACCTACACCCGTCGTGACCTCGTAGCCTTTTTCGTCGAGATGGCGCGACACGGGACCCGGTGTCGTGAATCGAGGAAACGGTAAATCGGCATTCTTGATGAGATCTAGGGTCAAGCAAACATCCATGGGACTTTCTATCGCTGTGCCACAGACTTCGCCGTCGCCTTGTGCCGCATGCGTATCGCCAAGTGAGAACAGCGCGCCATCGACTTCGACCGGCAGGTAAAGGACGCTACCAGCTGATAAGTCGCGAATGTCCATGTTGCCGCCCACTCGGCGCGGCGGCACGATGCTATGATTTCCCGGCTCCGCCGGTGCAATGCCAACGGTACCCGCAAACGGCTTTAGCGGCACACGCCCGAAGTTGCCAAAGAGCGCAGGCGCCAATGTCGCGACATCGTACGACCAAATGTGGAGCGCCGGATCTTCGAACTGGTCGGCGAGCAAGCCAAAGCCCGGAATGTTGGCCGTCCACCCCCAACCGGACGGCTTGAAGGCGTCGAGTGTAATCTTGAGCGCGTCGCCGGGCTGTGCTCCGTCGATGTAAATCGGCCCCGTCACCGGGTTAACTTTGCCGAAATCCAGCGCTGCGATGTCGGCGACGGTGGAACTAGGCGAAAGCTGCCCGCCGGAACTGTCCACAGTTTCGATTTCAACTGTCGCACCCGGCGCGAGGGTCAAGACCGGTACGTTTGCATTGTCCCAACCAATATGATGATGGTGCTTGTGGATTGTGTAGGCGGTCTCCATTGGTCACCTCTGAAAGTTCATTAACCCGATGCGACCGAACGCTCCTTCGATCCGAGATCGTTGAAAGCTTGACTAAGCCTATCCACAATACCCTTCTCACCCTGACGCAACCATTTTCGTGGGTCATAAAATTTCTTCAACGGTTGATCGGTGTCCGGGTGTATCTGGTGCTGAAACGCCGCTTCGTTTTCCAACACATAGGCGCCAACAGCTTCGGCAAAGGCGAATTGGGTATCGGTATCGATGTTCATTTTAAACACGCCGTAGTTTATCGCCTCGGATATCGCCGCGGGATCGGATCCGGAACCGCCATGGAAGACAAGATCCAAAGGGGTTGGGCTGTCCAGCCCATGACGCTCACGAACCAGATCCTGTGAGTTCTTTAGAATTTCCGGCCGCAGTTGAACGTTGCCGGGCTTGTAAACGCCGTGAACATTGCCGAAAGACGCAGCGAGCGAGAAGTGGCCGATAGGATTGAGACGGTCATAGGCCGCCAGCACATCTTCCGGCTGCGTATAAAGTTTCGCGTTGTCGGCGGCGTCATATTCGGAACCGACGCCGTCTTCCTCCCCACCCGTGATGCCCAATTCGATCTCAAGGCTCATGTCCAACAGCACGAGTTTTTCGAGAAAGCGCTGACAATCGCCCAAATTTTCACCCAGCGGGTCCTCTGACAGATCCAGCATATGCGAACTGAAAAGCGGGGGCCGTCCCTGGCGGCGTTCCTCGGCGCTGCGCTCGATCAAGGCATCGACCCAGCCAAGCAGTTTGCGGTTGGCGTGATCGGTGTGGAGCACGACGCAAATGCCATAATGTTTCGCCAGAAGGGCGACATGCCGTGCCGCTGACACGGCACCGAGTACCATCGCATCCTGCTGGCTTACTAATCCTTGTCCTGCAAAAAAAGCGGCGCCGCCATTGGAAAGCTGGATGATCACATCCGATCGGTTTTTAGCTGCGGCTTCCATGACCGCATTGATCGAATTCGTTCCCACGACATTGACCGCCGGAAGGGCGTAGCCATCGGTTTTGCAATGTCCTACGAGTGCCTTGTAGGCCTCGCCGTAAACCACGCCTGGCGGTAATTGTAGACTCATCAAGAGTTCCGTTCTTTTCGGTTTCATCGGCCGCATCACAGCGGTTGACTCATGATAAAGCGTTGTTGTGTGCCAGGGAACTCAGCTATCCAGCAATTCGGGAACTCGTCCGAGGAGCAGTTCTTTCAAAGCACGCGACGAAGCTCCGCGAAGGCCGCCGCGTCTCTCTACAAGGACGACTGGCAATTGCGCCGTGACGGCATCCACGCCAACGAGTCGCAGAGTGCCTTTGCGAACCTCATCATACACATTCCGTTTCGGCATCAGGGCAATCCCGAAACCGGCTTCGACAAGACGTTTCTGCGCTGTGAGGCTATCCACGGTCGTGATTTGCGGATCGGCAATCCCGCAAGCGGCAAGCTGTGCTTCCAATAGGCTACCGTAAGATTCCGGCTGGTCTCTCGCTGTTGGAAAGGCAAGCCAGCGATCACTTGAAAAAGACTTTAGATCTTTCCGCTGCCTCGATCGGACCCGGTGGTCGGCAGGAACGATGACGTAAAGGCGTTCAGAGCCAAGCGGTGTGCATTCAAGGCGTGGATCGGCATCTTCGAAATAGCGTAACCCGATGGCTGTCTCACCACGGCGAACAAGGTCACTTACCTCACGACTATTGGCCGTTCGCAAATCGACGCCTACCGCTTCGAAATCGATTTGAAAGGCGCGCAATACATCCACAAGATAGCTGTCCGCGATCGTGCCGACGACCGCGAGAGTTAATGTACCGTCAGCGTTGTCTACGCTTTCACGTACAGCCCGATAGCCATCCTGAACGGCCGCCAAAGCCTCTTCCGCGAAAGGCAGGAGCGATTGGCCTGCCCTCGTCAGCGAAATATGCCGTCCATTACGTTCGAACAAAGCCGTGCCTACGGACTTTTCCAACATTTCGATACGGCGGCTGATCGCCGGCTGCGAGCGGTGCAAAATTGTCGACGCCTTTGTAAATCCGCCAGCTTCTGCAACGGTCACGAATGCATTAAGTTCATCCAAAGTCATGCATCAGTTTTCCTGATGAATCGAACAAGTAATATGCATTAGACAAATGATGTGTATTCCGGTCAACCTCATGAAAATTCAGACACCGGAGGAACATATGACCGATCAACAAGCAAAAGCGGTGGCTTTCCAGGCGTTACATGACCGTCCAGAGCCCTTTTTGATCCCCAACCCTTGGGATGCCGGCAGCGCAAAACTTTTGACGAGTTTGGGGTTTGACGCCCTCGCGACGACAAGCGCCGGCGCCAGCTTTGTCCTCGGTACGACCAAGGCCACGCCGGGACCGATCCTAGAGAATTGCCGCGGAATCTGCGAGGCAACCGATTTGCCCGTGAATATAGATCTCGAAAACTGTTTTGCCGACGACCCTGCCGAGGCGGCGAAAATGATCCCCTTGGCCTGCGAGGCCGGTGCCGTCGGTGGTTCAATTGAGGATGCGACTGGCGATCGGGACAATCCGATTTACGACTTCGCACTCACGGTGGAGCGTGTTCAGGCGGCGGTCGAAGCCACCCGCGCGCTGCCGGTACCCTTCATGCTAACGGCGCGGGCGGAGGGCCTGTTGTTCGGCGTCGGCGATCTCGATGAAATCATTCGCCGTTTGCAAGCCTTTGAAGAAGTGGGCGCCGATGTGCTTTACGCACCGGGCCTGAAGACAATCGAGCAGATGAAGATCGTCATGGACGCGGTCAGCAAGCCGGTCAACATCGTCATGGGCTTTGCCGAACCGACGATCACACTGCCGCAACTTGCCGAAATCGGCGTCCGTCGCGTCAGCATTGGTGCTGGTCTCTCCCGCGTGGCACTGAATGCCGCAATGAATGCCGCGCGCGAGATGAAGGCCGGCCGCTTCGGCTTCATTCGTGACATGATCGGTTTCGGTGAGGTGCAGAAGGGTTTCGGGGAAGGTCTCGCCCGAAAAAGGTTTGGCGAATAACGGGGCGTTCTCATCCCTCATGTGTGTGCTCCCTCCACTAGCACTTGGGCGCTCCAGCGCTTAGGCTTAAGCAGTTTGGAACGTGGTGGAGGGATTATTCGTGCGGATCGGTATGTTCACGGCGATGCAATGGTCGCCAGAAGAGGACCCCGCGGCGGTATTGGCGGCATTGCGCGAACAGGTTCGTGCGGCGCAGGATCATGGGTT
>JAJFJB010000468.1 GCA_021774435.1 Alphaproteobacteria bacterium | reverse complement strand
AAGGTCTTCGCTGAACCCGCCTTGCCCGCCCTTTCGCTTATCGAGGCTGGCTGTCGTCCCACCCCGCACGGTGAAATCCTCGCCGCCCACGGCGACCGGCCGCCCGCCGATATTCGCCAATCCACACACATATGGCGCCGGCGTCGCTTCGACGGCGACACCATCCTTATACGTCACAGACGCGGTGAGCCTACCAACCTCCTGGAAGGAACCGTCATCCACAAGACCGCCAATCCGCTCGCGAACGGTGAGACGGCCCGCCTTGTGCTGGCGGGCAACATTGTCAGCGCCACCCTGCGCTTCGGCCCAAGCACGGCGACGCTTGATCTCTTCGACAGATTTCTCCCAAGCCATAAGCTATCCAGCTCGTATTAAAGGCGAAGGCGCACTAGGTGTCCAAAACGACGACGGTTTGGCCTTCGGCGACCGGCTCCGTTTCCTCGACGGAAAATTCGGCAATCGTGCCACCTTCCGTTGCCAGGACGGGAATTTCCATTTTCATAGACTCGATGATCATTAGGACATCGCCTTCAGCGACCTTATCGCCGACCTTTGTTTCGATCTTCCAAACAGTCCCGGTCACTTCGGACTCAACTTCCTCGCGCGCCATATGTCTTTCCTTCCTTGCTGATAGATTGTTTCAGTAACTTGTCGGCCAATTGTGCAGTCGGTGCTCGCCCAAGTCACCCGTGCGGCGATTGCGGTGAACCTCCAGCATCCGAATGAGCCACGCTCGCGTTTCTTCAGGGGGGATAACCTGCTGCACGGCGTAGGTTGCCGCAAGGTCCCAAACGCTATTGTCTTTTTGGAAGGTCTCGAACTCCCGCTTGAAGCGCTCGGGATCAGTCTCCTCAAGCCGCGACCCTTCCGACCCGTGCACAACATTCACGGCAAATGTTGGATCCATGAAACTGACTTCTGCCGTCAGCCACGCGGCCACGTCGGCGGCATTCTGTCCCCCCGCCATATTGATATAAGCCTGGCCATAATTTTTTCGGAGCATAACCGTCAGCTTCGGCACAGTGACCAACTGGAGTGCATTCATAAAATTGATTATCTTACCCGGCGCCTTCTGCCGCTCGGCCTCCAGACCAATAACGAAGCCAGGGTTGTCGACGAAGAAGATCAAGGGAATGTTGTAGGAATCGCACAGCACCATGAAGCTGATAATCTTGTCACAAGCCATCGCGTCCATCGCCCCGGCTTTTGACAATGGATTGTTCGCAACAAACCCGACAACACGGCCATCCATACGTCCCAATGCGGTTACCGCCGTCTTCCCGAAGCGCGGCTTGAGTTCGAAGTAACTGTCCTTGTCCACCACGGCGCGAACCACTTTGCGCATGTCGTAGACCTGCGTCCGGCTCTCGGGTACAAGCGATGCAACATCCCGCGCCGCATCATCGGACCCTTTGGGCGCAGCTTTCTCCGGTGGGGTCTCTTCGTTGTGACTGGGCATGTAGCTCAGAAACGCCTTAACCGCGTCGATTGCTTCCTCATCCGTATCGACCGCCATGTCGATCAAGCCGGTTACCTCCGAATGCAATCGCCAGCCGCCCAATTCTTCCGGATCGACTTTCTCGCCGATTGCCATGGAAACCAGCCGCTCACTGGAGACCGCCATGACCGCGCCCTTTCGCATAACGTTGAAATCCGCCATACAGCCATACCAGGTCGCGGAGCCATAACTCATGCCCAGAATGGCGGAAGCCCAAGGACTTTCCCGCAATCGCGCATATTGTGAAGCATTGCCGGCGAGCAGCGTGCCCATACCGATAGCGCCCATGTTGTCGGGGATACGCGCCCCGGAAGACTCGCCGAGATAGACCATCGGTATGCCGCGCTCTTTCGACGTGCGCTGCATCTGCGAAATCTTCTTCATGTTGGTGCCGGCGGAAGAAGCCCCCTTCACCGTAAAATCATTGACGACGATCGCTGCCTCGCGTCCTTCGATCCGGCCATAACCGGTTATCTTCCCATCTGCGGGGGTCTTCTCCGCATCGCCTGGATAGAGAGATCTCGCAAAAAGGCCGGACTCGATGAAGGTTCCCGTATCCAGCAAATAATCGATGCGTTCGCGCGCATTCAGGACACCGGCATTCCGCCGCCGTTCCAATTTCGCTTCGCCACCCATTGCAAGCGCCTTGTCGCGCCGCGCCTTAAATTCCGCCTGAAGCTCGTCGAACGCCATTTGTGTACTGCCCTCCACCCCAAGCGCACCGAAGACCAAATTCCGGCGCGGCTGAACTTTGTTGCGCTACCACGTCATTGTCAATGCGACGACGAGCCGCGATGAATCGTCACGGGTGGTATTGTCATAGAGGACGTCGATGAGGACAATGCTCCGCCAATAGAAACAAAATTAGACCAATCAAGTCGCGTAACGGGGGAGCGCATCGATCATGCCAACGGATCTGTATAAAAGCCTGAAACCATTATTTCGTCCTAAATCAATCGCCGTACTGGGCGCTTCCCAAGAACCGGGACGTATCGGGGGGCGGCCTGTTCAGCTTCTTAAGGACTTTGGGTACAAGGGCAAAATTTATCCCGTAAACCCCAATCGGGAAACAGTTCAAGGCATTAAGGCCTATCCCTCAGTTGACGCGATCAAGGGCGGCGTCGACCAAGCCATCATGGCGGTGCCCGCAAAAATTGCCCTAGATGTCACGGAACAATGTGCCGCCAAAGGTGTCAAGTCGATCGTCGCCTTCACATCGGGGTTCGCCGAAATGAGCAGCGAAGGCGACGCCGCGCAGCAACGGCTTTCCGATATTGCCGATGAGTCCGGCATGCGGATCCTCGGCCCTAACTGCCTGGGCATATTCAGTGGACGCGACTGCGCCTGGTCAACTTTTTCTTCTTCGATACTGCATGGACGCCCGAAGAACGGGTCGATCGGTGTCGTCAGCCAAAGCGGCGCGTTCGGCGCACACTTTTTCGTCCTATTGCGCGAACGCGGTCTCGGCTTCAGCTACTGGGCCACGACAGGGAACGAGTGCGATGTTGAGTTCGCCGACTGCGTCCGCTTCATGGCCGAAGACGATGGCACCGACGTCATCCTGGGCTATATGGAAGGCTGCCGTGACGTGAACAAACTCTATGATGCGTTTGAATTTGCGCATTCAAAGGGCAAGCCCATCGTCATGATGAAGGTCGGCAATTCCGACATCGGCGCGCATGCCGCAGCGTCGCACACCGCGTCGCTTGCCGGCTCGAATGAAGTTTATGAGGCCGTCTTCAAACGCTTCAACGTCTACCGTGCCCGTACCGCGCGCGAACTTGTGGATATCGGATATGCCTGCTCGTTTGGTCAATATCCGAAGGGCGACCGGCTCGGCATCGTCACGGTCTCCGGTGGTGCCGGCGTTCTGATGGCCGACGCGGCCGCGGATGTCGATCTCAACGTGGCGCCGATGCCGCAAAAAACACAAAAAATGCTGAAGGAACTGATCCCCTTCGCCGGCACCCGTAATCCCGTTGATACGACGGCAATGTTCTATAATGACTGGTCGCTGCTGACGAAAAACTTCGACGCGATGCTCAGCGAAGGCAACTACGATTCGATTGCCTCCTTCTTTACCAGCTTCGCCTTTTCTGATGCGCTGACAGACAGCCTGCTGGAAGCAATTCGGCCCATTCGTAAGAAATTCCCGGACCGCCCCATGGCATTGTCGATCTTCGGTGATCCCCATAATATCCGTAAGATTGAGGATGAAGGCATTCTCGCTTTCGAAGATCCCGCGGAAACGATTTGGGCGCTTTCGGCACTCGCTCGGCTGCATGCGGGCTTCCGCAAGAAACTCCCGACACGCCCAAAGATCCCAGCATCGACCCCGAAAGTAACGAGCAAGCCACTCAACGAATACGAAGCCAAGCGCCTCATGAAGAAGGCCGGAATTCCAGCGGGTCGCGAAAGCCTTGCCAAGACTGCTGCCGATGCGGCGAAAGCGGCGGCACGGATTGGATTCCCGGTGGTGATGAAAATCGTTTCACCGGACATCCTGCACAAAACCGAAATTGGCGGCGTTGTGCTGAACCTGTCGTCACAGGGTGCGGTGCGCAAAGCCTTCAACGAGATTATGGCAAGCGCCAAAAAGGCAGAACCGGCTGCCCGCATCGACGGCGTGCTGGTCGCCAAAATGATCGGCGGTGGCGTCGAAACGATCCTCGGCACCTTCCGCGATCCCGCGTTCGGTCCGGTCGTCATGTTCGGACTTGGCGGCATCTTTGCAGAAGCTTTGAAGGACGTTACCTTCCGGGTCGCCCCGTTTGGCGTTAAGGAAGCGACCGAGATGGTCAAAGAGATCAAGGGCTATACGATCCTCGAAGGCGCGCGCGGTGCACCGCCTGCGGATGTTCCGGCACTCGCAAAGGCTCTTTCGAATCTGTCGATTTTCGCCGCCGCAAACGCAGATACGTTAGAGAGTGTCGACGTCAATCCGTTCGTGGTTCACCCCAAAGGCAAGGGTGCCGTCGCACTCGACGCGCTAATCGTTCCAGTGACGGACTAAAGCGAGCTTCACTCCGCCGGCACGGAGGCAGGCGATGCTTCCGTACCGGCCCTTGCGGGCAACAACAAGGCCCCTAAAACGATAAAACAAGCGCCGATCGCCAGAACGGCGAGGACCGTTTCGAAGCCACCATCGGCGGCAAGGATTGTCCGGGCCGTCAACAAGGATAGTGCGCCTATTCCAAGGTTGAGCAAAAACTTAATCGACAGCACTTTTGCCCGCCAGGCATCCGGTACATAGCGCGACAATACGGCGTCGGTGATTGGGATCTGACCGAAAACAAAAGCCATCGCGATAAGCGCTGCCGAAAAGAGCAAGTAATCGACCTGAGTCGACATGATACCGATCAGCGCCACTTGTCCGGCCGCGACGCCAATCAAAATCGGTTTGACGGAATGTTTGTCAACGAGTCGCCCGACAATGAGCTGTGCGAAAGCGGCCACAGAATAGACTATCGCGGCTAAAGCTCCCGTGATTGCGATGTCGACCGTCACGCCGGTCATATTCACCTCGAACATCCGGGGAATGATGAAGGTCATGGAGCCGAAAACGAAACCACCCGCTGCCGACACAAGCGCCAACGCGCAAAGCGCCCGCTTCCAACCCGGGGCAAACCCGACCAGTGCTTTTTCTCGTGCCGTCGCTGCGGGCGCAACAGCACGGCCGCTGCGCGCGAATAGCGCATAACCGATGCCGATCAGTATTGATACAATTCCCGGGATGACGAATGCGAGACGCCAATCGTAGTCGGCGAGAATGAAACCTGTAATGAGTGGCGCCGCAGCGACACCCATATTGCCCCATACGCCATTTATACCGAGCCGCCAGCCAACCCGGCCGCCGCCTTCGATCACCATCGCGATGCCGACAGGATGATAGATCGCCGCGAAAACGCCAATCGACGCCAAGCCCATCGCGATCTGCAGCGGCGATTGCGCACAACTGGTCGCAATCGATGCCCCGCCGATCCCTATGAAGAACACCGTAATCATCGCGTTGCGCGTCCACTTGTCAGCCATATGGGCGGCAATCGGTGCGCAGGCGCCAAATAGAAGCAAGGCGGGAATACCGTAAGGAATCATTTCCGCATAGGCCCCGTCTTCCGCCAACCCAAATGCAAGACCAGCGCTTACCGCGGCCTTGGCAAAGATCAGCATGAACAGGTGATCGGCAAAATGACCGAAATTAATAAACAAATAACGGAGTCTCTGCGCGTCCATAACAATTTATCCTGTAGGGGAAATGCGGCGGCGCATGGTGCCCCGACGATACCGTCAACACACCGTTGCGTTAATCTGAGAATATGGCATGACCGGGCATCTTGCTAGATCAGCCAATATTCCATCCGCGAACGGTCGCCAAATCGCATAGGTCAGGGAACAGCACCTGTTTGCAAATCGAGCACGACTTCAACGACACCGGCATCCGCCGCAGTCTTTCGTGTGAACCCAAGCTGTTCGGCGAGGCCCAGCATTGCCTTGTTTTCACGCAGCACCTGACCGACCATTTGTCGCGTACCACGTTCCCGGCAATAATGGATCATTTTGCCCAATAGACGATGGCCCAGCCCCTGCCCTTTCATATCGGAGCGGACCACGATCGCAAATTCGCAACGGTCATTGTCTGGATCGGTTATCGTGCGCACCACACCAAACGTTTTCCCGTCATCCGTCGCGTTTGGGTCCATTGCGATAAAGGCCATCTCGCGATCGAAATCGATTTGAGTCAGGCGGGCCATTTGCGTATGCGGCAGCTCTTTGACCTGGCCAAAAAACCGAAACCGAATATCTTCCGGTGTCAGTTTCGACAAAAAAGCATAATGCTCCACTTCATCTTCGGGGCGGATTGGCCGAACCAAGAGTTCCCGGCCGGATTCGAGTGACACCGTCTCCTCCAGGCGCTCCGGATAGGGGCGAATTGCAAGCCGTGGCGTTTCCTTTACGCCCGCAATGCGAATGCGCGCATCCAGTGCCAAAACACCTTTGTCATCGACCAGCAGCGGGTTGATATCGATTTCGGCGATCTCCGGTATATCGACAATCAATTGCGAGGCCTGCATGAGGGTCAGGCAAAGCTGTGCCATGTCGACCGGTGGCCGGTCACGATACCCTTCCAGCAAACGTGCAATCCGCGTCCGTTCGATAAGGTCGCGCGCCAACGCCATATTGAGTGGCGGCAAGGCCACGGCGCTATCGTCGACGACCTCCACCGCTGTCCCGCCATGTCCAAATACGATAACAGGACCAAAGACGGCATCGTTGGTCACACCAATCAAGACCTCGTGCGCGCCAGGCCGGTCGGCCATCTGTTGAACCGAGAAACCTTGAATTCGTGCGTCCGGGGCATGCTTCGCGACCGTTTCCAGCATATTCGACGCGGCGGCCACCACCGTGCTTTTGGAATCCAGGAATAGATCGACCCCACCGACGTCAGACTTATGCGTGATATCGTCCGACAGAATTTTTAGCGCGACCGGAAATCCCATTGCAGCAGCCTTTTCCGCAGCCTCCACGGGGGTCCGCGCAATATGGGTTTCGACCGTCGCGATACCGTATGCGGAAAGAACTGCCTTGGCTTCGGGTTCGCTCATCATGTCGGAGCCAATAACAAGACGCCCCTCGACGATTAACCGGGCAGTGTCGGTCGCCCGGGTGAATTCACGGGGTGCGGAGGGTGGCGTCTGCATCAACATGGTCTGGCTGCGCTGATGATTTACAAGATGCATGAAAGCCTGCACCGCAAGGCGAGGTGAGGAATATGTGGGAACCCCCGACTCGTGAAAACGTTGACGCGCCGGGGCAACGGCATGCCCGCCAACCCAACAGGTTAAGAAAGTACGTTTTGACTCCGCCGCGACTGCAATCACCGCATCCGCTGCTTCGACGGCATCGGCGGTCGCAGTCGGCGCATGCATGGTGAGCACCGCATCGCATTCTTTGGCATTCGCGAGAATTCGGGTTGCGGCCGCATAGCGTTCGCCGGGCGCATCGCCGATGATGTCAACGGGATTACTGCGGGACCAAGTCGCCGGCAACACCTTATCGAGTGCGGCGATTGTCTCTTCCGACAGTGTCGCCAGGATGCCACCCCGTTGGATGAGTTCGTCCGTCGCCATGACCCCGACCCCGCCGCCATTGGTCAAAATGGCGAGACGTTCGCCATTCAGCGGCCGTGCCCGCGCCACTGTTTCAGCAGCCGCAAACAGTTCATCGATATCGTAGACGCGGAGCAAGCCCGCGCGCCGGAACGCCGCATCATAAACGCGGTCACTTCCCGCGAGCGCCCCGGTATGGGTCGCGGCCGCTTTTGCGGCCTCCGCAACGGCGCCCGACTTGATGACAAGAACCGGTTTGTTGCGCGCAGCAGCACGACAGGCGGACAAGAACTTCCGCCCGCTGGTCACCGCCTCGATGTAAAGTAGAATGGCATGTGTATTTGGGTCACTCGCCAAATAATCAACAATATCGCCAAAATCAACATCGGCCATATTTCCAAGCGATATGAAATGCGAAAACCCGACGTTATTCATCTGCGCCCAATCGAGTACGGCGGTACACAACGCACCGGATTGCGACGCAAAGGCGACCGTACCGGGCATTGCTGGGAGGTGGGCGAAGCTCGCGTTGAGGCCGATACCAGGCACCAGCGCCCCGACGCAGTTGGGGCCCAATATGCGCAGCAAGTGCGGCCGGGCCGCTGCGAGCATTGCATCCGAGACAGAATCGCCGTCGGCGGTTTCAACGCTATCCAGGCCTGCGGTCAGCACGATTGCCGCCCGGGTACCGCGCGCGCCTAGCTCTTCTATCAATCCGGGGATCGGTGCGGGCGGGGTACAGATAATCGCCAAATCCGGCGTTTTCGGCAGGCTTTGAACATCGGCATAGGCGAGAACGCCAGTGACAGCTTCGGCTCTTGGATTGACAGGCATAACCGGCCCCTCGAAGCCGCCTTCTAAAATATTATGCATCAGGATATTACCGACAGCGCCGGCACGATTGGTCGCCCCAATCACAGCGATAGATTTTGGCAAAAATAGGCTGTTCAAGTTTCGAATTGTCATCGTATTTGGCCCTCGCGCATATCCTTACGGTCTCGCCGCGATACAGACATAGAAATTCGGATTCCTTCAAATAACATAAAACGATTTTGCGTTGCAGCAATTATGATGCATTGCAAAATATCTTATGCTCGATAGATTAATCTAAAATATACGGCTTGCCGCGACACTGTAGGGCGATAGCACTCGGAGGTCGCCTCTGAAATTCCAATTATTCTGGATTAATCAATATGTTAGCAGTAATTGGCGCAATGGATCAGGAAGTCGCCCTCCTCCAGTCCAAGATGACGATCAGCGAAGAATCAACGCATGCGGAGATCGTCGTCACAACTGGCGACTTTCGAGGTGCGGAAATTGCGCTCGCCCAGTGCGGCATCGGCAAAGTAAATGCCGCGATTTGCACCCAGATGCTCGTTGACCGCTATGAGCCGAAAGCATTGATTTTCAGCGGAGTCGCGGGCGGCCTGTTGCCAAACATGCGGGTTGGCGACCAGGTCATCGCCAGCCATTTGATCCAGTTCGATGTCGACCTTACCGCCTTCGGCCGCCGGCATGGCGAATTGCCGAACGCCGACCGGATGATCCAATCTGACCCCAAGTTAACGGAGCACGCGGCGGATGCTTTCGATGAGGCCTTCGCTGATGAAAAAGATGGTCCCAATTTGATGATCGGTACCGTGGTTTCCGGAGACCGGTTCGTTCAGGATTCAAAGACACTGCGCTGGTTGCAGCGGGAATTCGCCGCGCTCGCAACGGAAATGGAAGGGGCCGCCGTTGGCTATACTTGCCAGATCAATAAGCTACCGTTCGTCATCGTTCGCGGCTTGTCGGATACTGCGGATTCAGATGCACCAGAACATTTCAGTGCAAATCTCGAAACCGTTTGCGAATACTCCTTCCGGTTATTGGAGCAATTGATTCCCAAAGCTGCCGCCGACCTTTAGGCGTTACACTCAAGCGATATGCGAGGTTGGAATTTCCTTCAGCGTGTCCGCCAGTTCTCGCTCGAACCATAATCGAAGCGCCTCGAACTGCGCTGCATTTGGTGATTCATTTTTGCATACGAGGAAATGGGCGAACGCCAGCGGATAAGGGGCGTTCCACGGCTGGACAAGATTCCCTCGTATCAGGTCCGTCATGACGATGCTGCGCTTCGCCAGCGCTACGCCTTGCCCTTCCAACGCCGCCTGCACTGTCATCAAATGGTGATCAAACGCGATCCCCGCCGGCGGCGGAGAACGAACAAGCCCAGCCCAGCGGAACCAGGTTTCCCAACTCGGGAAGCCCTCCCCTGGCAGAGAAGCGCGTCCGTAGAGCAGCGGAAATTGCAGGAGATATGCAGGCCCCGAGATTCTTCGGGCCGAAACCAGTAATTCGGGGTGGCAAACCGGTATGACGACCTCTTCAAGCATACGATGCGAGATCACATCGAAAAAATCGGTGCGGCCATAACGAACCGCAACATCAACACCTGCAGGAATGTGTTCTGCCCCATCATTTGCACCCTCATTCACAATGGCGATCGATGGCAACTCGGCGCGCAGGCTTTTCAACCGTGGCATAAGCCACTTCGCGGAGAATGCCGGCGGCACGGATATCGTAAACACCGGACGTCGCCGGTCTAGTACTTCGGACGCCTGGCGAAGGTTGTCGAATCCTTTCCGAATTTGAGGCAAATAGGCCGCGCCATCAGTCGTGAGCGCAAGGCCATGCTGTTGACGCTCAAATAATTTGCGGCCCAGATAAGTTTCCAGGGCAATGATCTGATGGCTTACCGCAGCTGGGGTCACGAACAACTCTTTCGCCGCCCGGGTCATGTTCAAATGCCGTCCAACCGCTTCAAAAGCGCGCAAGGCGTTCAATGGAGGAATTCTATCCGGCATATATTATAGGTTATAGATTTTTTTGAACCTGGTCCCAAGATTTCTCGTTAACGCCCCGCCTAATGGCTCCGCTATACAGGCGCACCTCGAAAATTTGGACATGATTAGGCAAATCATAATGACGGAGACTGCAATCTCGGTTGAGCCCATATCGCCCTTATTTGGGGCGGAAATTCTTGGCCTCAACCTAAGCGACACCGATGATGGGACTATCGGTCAACTGGAACACTTACTGTTACGGCACCGTGTCCTGCTGCTCCGTGGTCAATCACTCACCGACGAGCAGTTGGTATGCATCAGTGCAAAACTTGGTCAACTCGACATCCCCGCACCAAATCCCCATGGCGAACCATTTCATAAAGCGCATCCGGAGATTAACGTCATCTCCAATATCATGGAGAACGACAAGCCTGCCGGAAATCTCGGTGCGGGTGAAGCCGTTTGGCACGCCGACATGACATATCAGGATTCGCCACCGCATGCCGCGATCCTCTATGCGCTGGAAGTGCCGGAGGAAGGTGGCAACACCTATTTCGCGGATATGTACGCCGCCTATGAAACTTTATCAGCGGACATGAAATTCAAGTTGGAAGGAAAGATCGCAATCCACGACGCCTCTCACAACAGTGCGGGCATGCGGCGCAAGGGCTATGACGACGTAACCGATGTCCGCGAAACACCGGGCGCGCGTCATCCCTTGGCGCGAACAGATGCGAAGACCGGACGCATGGCGCTGTTCCTCGGTCGGCGCCCAAGAAGCTATATCTGCGGCCTTTCGGTTGAAGAAAGTGATGCATTACTCGATGAGCTATGGGCACACGCCGCGAAACCGGAATTCGTGATCGGCCACTGTTGGCAACGGGGCGACGTACTCATGTGGAGTAACCTAGAAGTACTGCACCGGCGCGACTCCTTTGATAACAATGCGCGGCGCAAAATGCATCGCACGCAAATCAGATCGTTCTGGTCGGAAACAAAACCAGCCGAAAGCGCGGCTTAGAGCGAATCATCGAGATCATAGCGGTCGGTGATCGTCGAGATCAGGTCGGCTGCCTTATCCCAATCATAGGTCCGGAAACTGTGCGCGCGAGTCACGAACTGGGCACCGGCATAGAACATTTCGTATTGGGTATGACGGCCGGCGAACTCCGAGCCGACGGCATCCCACGCCAGTTTCATCAGTTTGATGCGATCCGTATCCTTTCGGCCATCCGCCGAAATTTGAACCTTCTCGATGATCTCGGCGAGTTCCGGATTGCCAAAATCCGCAGCCGAAGACGGCAGCATGATCAGCGCCCCGCCCGAGAGCTCTCGGATTGTGTTGATCATCTGAGGATAGAATTCCTGAGTCAGCGTTTGCGCGGCATAGACAGCATGCCGGTCGGGCACGAAGTATTTGCCCCAATGCTGCCCCTTGGCTTCCATGCCCCACATCATGTTTTCTACCGCCGCCGCCTGAGCCGCGAGTTTCCCAAGCGCATCTGAGACCGGCGGCATTCTTATAGTGCCAATCGTCTCGCAAATAGCCCGCGCCATGCCGACGAGAAATTTGAGTTTCACCGTAATTCGGATTTGCGCCTGATAGTTCTGATAGATGTGGCCGGGTGTGTCATGGAACTGGCGGCGGCACATTTCGGGACTACGGTGCACAAAGATCCGTTCCCATGGCACCTTCACGTCATCGAAATACATCAGCGCATCGTTTTCGTCGTAATGCGATGCGAGCGGATCGTCAAACTGCGAGACCGCATGCTGTTCATAGGATTTACGCGATAGAACCTTCAGCCCTTTGGCGTCCATCGGTATGGCAAAACTGATCGCGTAATCCTCTTCATCGGGGCGCAGCGGTTGCAGATGGGCGACAAAGACCTCGTTCGCCATGATCGAGCTGGTGCCGAGCATCTTTGCGCCGCGAACGGTTACACCCTCGCTGTCCTCATCGACGATTTTCATCATCGGATCATCATTGCTCAGATCCGCGGCGGCCTTGGACCGATCCACCTGGGGATTGATAATGACATAGGTGAGGTACAAGTCACTGTCCCGGGCATGGACGTAGTAGTCCCAAAAGGCCTTTGCCCGATTTTTGTCATAGGCCTCGAACAGATCCAAACCCATCAGCTGTCCCGTCACGGCTGATGCAAGATGATCCGGCGAGCGCCCCATGAAGCCGCCATGCTGTTCGGCCCAGGCGATCAGAGCGTTGCGACGGATTACCAATTCTTCATAGGATTCCGGCATCTGCCAGGCCCGGTTCACGCGCCGACCGCTGGTCGGCGACTCGAATGTCATCATCTCGACATTCGCTGTATCCGCCTGATAGTCGTAGAGGCTTGCGGCGGTCCGCACCGAATTGCGGAACGCCTCGTGCTCCGTAACGTCCTCCACCAACTCGCCGTTGATATATACCGTGCGCCCGTCTTGCAGGCTTTTTAGATGTTCGGTGGCGTTCTTGACCGGTTGAGCTGGCATTATTCTCTCGCGACTGATGTGGTTAATCGGTGATGGGCGCGTTGCCGACCCGGGGATGCGGGCGACCGCCATCGGCGACAGCCATGCAAAGCACGATTTCATCAGGTCGCGGTGCATCCCCGACCATCAACGTCATCGTGTCGAAGTGATCGAACGACCAGGCCTCGTCCTTATGGCCCAAGGGCAGGTCGATGGATGCCCCAACCGCCCCGACCTTAGCGTTAGACGCAATGAGCGCTTTGCCGCCATTCACCGCCGCCCGCATAGGCTTGCCCAATTTCGGATGGATCATTGCGCCGCCATGTTCCAAATCACCCGCAACACCGACCAGCGCAGCTTTGCCGTAACTGACAGGCGGTCCTGACAACATGCCGACCGCATC
Organism: Alphaproteobacteria bacterium; assembly: GCA_021774435.1. Taxonomy (GTDB): domain Bacteria; phylum Pseudomonadota; class Alphaproteobacteria; order UBA8366. The sequence goes on along the minus strand of JAJFJB010000468.1, from coordinate 8,597 downwards.
GGCCATGAGACGCTCGCCCAACGCACCGCCCATATCGAACAGCGGCGACAGATCTTCGACGAATTGGCCAGCAAATGGATTGCGGATTACGGCCATCGCGGCGACACGAACGATCGGGCCACAAGCCTTTCCGGCGCCGTCCGCCTCTATCGTTTCCTTGATCAGTAACGTCTTCCGGATTTCCATTTTCAACGCTCCTTTACACATAACACCTAATATTGACGTTACCTTATTCCGAGTGCTCATCTTCCGATATGGGTGATGCCGTTTTTGCGGCTACGAGCAATAAGGCCAGGCCAATTACCGGCATTGCTATCGCAAGTGAAATCACCAGATCATACCCGCCGATTTCCCAGATCAGGGACGCGATGGTCGGTCCAAAGGCGCTGCCCGCCATGAAGACCACAGCGGCCATACCTGATACGACCCCGAAATCACGGCGGCTCAGCAATGTCGCGATCAGCACAGGGCGGACGATACTGACGACCCCGTTTCCGGCGCCTTGGAGAAGCACGAAAAGAACGATCAGGCTCGGAATCATCGCCGTTCCAAACAAGGCGGCCGACGAGCCACAGACGGCGATAAAACATCCGCTGGCAATGACCATCGTCGAGACGTGCCGCTCGGCTGCCATCATGGCAAGCCGGCCGGCAACCTGCATTGGCCCAATCATGGATGCCGCCAGAACCGCTGCTTCCTTGGGAATGCCCCGTTCGTCGAACATCGGCAGGATGTGCGTCACGATCATGGCGTGGTGCGTTGCCAACATGGCGAAGGATAAGGCAAACGCCCAGAACGTGATTGTCTTGAGCACCCGCAGGGCGTGGACCGTCTTGGTGCTTGGAACATAGGCCCGGCCTTCCGCCATCCTTTCACTGGCCCGGCAACCAATCCAAATGAGGGGCCCGGCGACAAAAACCATTACGGCGGCAAAAACGACAACCGTCATGCGCCAGCCCACTATTTCGACTAGCGCATGGGCGCTTGGAAAGGACACGGTGCCCGCCAGACCGGCGACCAACGTTACCAATGTGATGGCCCGCTTCGCATCACCACCGAAGCTACGGGTGATGATTGCAAAGCAAGCTTCGTAAAGCGCCCCCGACATGGCGGCGCCGATGCCGATCCAAACGGCGTAGAACTGCCAAATTTCCGTTACGAGGGATAACATGCACAGCAATGACGCGCCGAGTAGCATGCAGCCCATGAAGACGTACCGGCCGTAACCGTGGTCGATAAGCCGTCCCATTACCGGGGCAAGCATGGCTGAAACCACAAGGGCCGATGTAAAGGCGCCGGCCAGCTCGGTTTTCGACCAACCGAGATCCTGTTCCCAGGTCAGGAGAAGCGCTGGGAACGAATAATACATCGCCGCCCACACGATCGTTTCCGCGATCGCAAAGGGCCAGACGATCTGCCGGAATGTAGCCTTATCCGGCATGGTATGTGTGCAAGACCTTGCTCCCTCCCCAAATTTAGAAGCCACCCTACTACGCTTTTGCTGTCTGACGCGACCTAGTGAAAATCTCGGCTGGGGAAAAGCACACTGCCTTGATTGCGGGGATGACGAAAACCAGATTTCGGCGGCGGTGCCGGGCTTGGCCCGTTTAAATCGATCGCCTCCCGCTCGGCCAAACTGTCGAGAAGCGGCGAACAATCCTCCAACCGCTCGGCAATCAGATGCGTGACGATGCCTTCGCGCTGGAGACGGCCCGTGACCTTGAGCAGCCGGGCGGTCAGTACGATGCGGCGAAAGCGTTCGAAGATCTTGGGCCAGACGATGACATTGGCAACGCCGGTTTCATCCTCCAAGGTGGCGAAAATCACCCCTTTGGCGGTGCCGGGACGCTGGCGCGCCAGAACCAGCCCGACGACCGTCACCCCTGTATCATTGTCGGTCTCAATTAACGCCTTAGCAGGCGTTGAGCCAGCAAACCCATCACGCAGCAGCGACACCGGGTGGCTCCGCAACGACAGGCGCAACGACGCGTAATCCGCCATCACGGCCTCGCCGGTCGGCATGTCCGGCAGTGTCACCGGCGCTTCCATCCCCCAGCCGTCATCGCCAACGGCTTCGAACAGCGGCAGGGGCTTCGCACCGCCGTTCGTATTCGCAGCGGCGAACCGGCGGGCCGCCCATAGCCCCTCGCGACGCGACAGCCCCATCGAAGCAAAGGCATCCGCACGCGCCAGCTTTTCCAGCGTCCCGCCATCCAGCCCGGCGCGGCGCCAGATCGAAGCCGGGTCGGCATAGCCGTTACCGCGCGCAGCAACGACCCACTCACCATCGGGCTCCTTGAATCCCCTGATCTGCCGTAGCCCGAGCCGCAGGGCATAGCCGCCGTCACCCGTCTCATCGAGTTCAAGCGTGCAATCCCAATTCGAAAGATTCGCGTCCGGTGGCCGTACCGTCACGCCATGTTCGCGGGCATCGCGCACAAGCTGCGCCGGCGCGTAGAATCCCATCGGCTGACTGTTCAGCAAAGCACAGGTGAAAACCGCCGGGTAATGGCATTTCATCCAGGCCGAGACATAGACCAGCAAGGCGAAGCTCGCCGCGTGGCTCTCCGGAAATCCATAATCGCCAAAGCCTTCGATCTGCCGGAAACAGCGCTCCGCAAAGTCTTGTTCGTAGCCACGCTCCAGCATGCCGTTGATCATCTTTTCCCGGAAGGTATGGATCGTACCGGTATGGCGAAAGGTCGCCATGGCGCGGCGCAGCCGATCCGCTTCCGATGGCGTAAAACCGGCGCCAACGATGGCGACCCGCATCGCCTGCTCCTGAAACAAGGGCACGCCCAAGGTCTTCTGCAAGACGCGGCGCAGATCCTCGGAGGGAAATTCAACCGTCTCCTCGCCGTTCCGCCGGCGAAGATAGGGGTGCACCATGTCGCCCTGAATCGGCCCCGGCCGGACGATCGCCACTTCAATCACCAAATCATAGAAGTCGCGCGGCTTCATGCGCGGCAGGAAAGCCATCTGGGCGCGGCTCTCAACCTGGAACACCCCGACCGAATCACCCTGACACAGCATGTCGTAAACTACGGAGTCCTTACCCGGAATACTGGCGAGATCATGAGAAACGCCATAATGGCTGCGAATCAAATCGAAGCCCTTGCGGATGCAGGTGAGCATACCCAGCGCCAACACGTCGATCTTCAGCATGCCCAGCGCATCCAAATCGTCCTTGTTCCATTCGATCACCGTGCGATCCGCCATGGCCGCATTCTCGATCGGTGTCAGTTCGTCAAGCCGCCCCCGGGTAATCACGAAACCACCAACATGCTGCGACAGATGGCGCGGAAACCCGACAAGCTGACGCGTCAATTCAAGCGCCATACGGATCCGCCGGTCCGTTGGGTCGAGCCCCACCTCGCGGACCTGATCGTCGGTGACCTCATCGCCGGACCGGCCATGCACCTGACTGGTCAGCGCCGTAACCGTATCGGCGGACAGGCCCAGCGTCTTGCCGACTTCCCGCACGGCACTGCGGGAGCGATAGCTGATCACCGTCGCCGCCAGCCCTGCCCGGTCGCGGCCGTATTTCTCATAGATGTACTGAATGACCTCTTCACGCCGCTCATGCTCGAAATCGACATCGATATCCGGCGGCTCGTCCCGCTCGGCGGAAACGAAGCGTTCGAACAGCAGGTCGAGGCGCGATGGGTCAACGGCGGTAATGCCAAGGCAGTAGCAAACCGCCGAATTGGCAGCCGAACCGCGCCCCTGGCATAAGATATCGCGCTCGCGGGCGAAGCGGACGAGATCGTAAACAGTCAGGAAATAGGGGGCGTAATCCAGTTCTTCGATTAACGCCAATTCATGCTCAAGCTGTGCCTTCACTTCGGTCGATGGACCACCGGGATAGCGTGTTTTGACACCCTGCCAGGTCAATCGTTCGAGCTGCCGTTGCGGCGGCACGCCATCTGCCGTGATTTCATCCGGATATTCGTAACGCAGTTCATCAAGCGAAAAAGTGCAGCGATCAGCGATCTCCAACGTCCGCAGCAAGGCTGGCTCATACCCCGGGAACAGCAGGGCCATATCGGCCGCCGATTTCAGATGGCGTTCCGCATTGGCCTCCAAGCGCCACCCCGCATCGTCGATGACGCATTTCTCGCGAATACAGGTCACCACGTCGAGCAGAGGCCGCCGCAACCGGTTGTGCATGAGGACATCATTCGTTGCCACCAGCGGCGTCCCAAAGCGGGTGGCCAGAGCTGCCCGGTGCGCAAGCCGCCGCCGGTCGTCACCACGGCAAAAATTATGTGCCGCCAGATAAACCGAGTCCGGGAAAGCGGCATTCAACTCGTCGACCTGCGCCACCAAAGCTTCATCCGCGTCGTCGGCAGGCAAAACGATGAAGACCAGACCCGCGCCATGCGTCAGGACATCCTGTCCGTACAGAATACATTCCCCCTTGGGGGCGCGGCGGCGGCCGACCGTGATGAGCCGCGACAGGCGCCCGTAGGCGGCCCGGTCAACCGGATAGGCCAGCAAACTCGCCCCATCCGCCAAATCGAGCCGCGCGCCAACCACGAAACCGATACCCGCTTCTTTCGCCGCAACATGCGCCCGAACCACACCGGCGAGGCTGTTGCGGTCGGTCACGGAAATTGCCGGGTGGCCCAGCGCGGCCGCCTGCAAAGCCAGTTCATCCGGGTGCGACGCCCCGCGCAGAAAACTGAAATTGGTCGTAACCTGAAGTTCGATGTAATCGGTCACGCGAACAAACCGTGCAGAAACCATTCGGGTGTGCGGCCCACTTGCGGCAAGCCTCGGCGGTAAATCCAGAAGCGGCGGCCTGTTGCATCCTCGATCCGCCAATAGTCACGGGTCCTCGTCTCCGCCTTGCGTTTCCACCATTCCGGCGAGATCCGTTCCGGCCCTTCGGCCAGGCAGACCTCATGATCGGTTCGTCGCCAGCGGAACCTGGCGGGCCGCCGATCCGGCACCGCAACCTCGATCCGCTCCGGTTGTTGCAACAGACGTAAGGGGCGCGGCGGCAACGGCATACCGGGCGACCACACGAACGCCGTCGACTTGGCAAGCGCCGGTATGGCGCCGACCGCGCGTTCGGGCAGGTGGCTCTCGATTGCGGCCAAGCGCACCACACGGTCGAATCCAATTCTATTGCCCAGACGGTCGATCAAGGGCGCCAGCCGGTCCCCCTGCAACGTTTCGCCCTTGTCTGCCAGGCCGCGTACGGCAGACGGCAGCAACACCGATGTCGGCGCCAGCGGCTCGGTGACGGTGGCAGCCAAGGTCATGACTTCAACGCCGAAGCCGGGCTCGAATCCGCCCAGCCGGCCCCCGAACAACCGCGCCAGCCGATCCGAATCACGGGCAGGACGCGCGGCGCCCACCTGGGTTTCAAAAACCTCGCCATCGACACGGTACAGGGCCAAAACGAGCCGTCGCCCACCCCGGCCCGAATCCGCCAATCGTTTACACAAATCGTCCAGCAAATGACGCACGCCACGCTCGATATCGGCCATCAACGCAATCGGTTCGGCAAAGGCGAGGCGAGCCCGGAACGGTGTTACCGGGGCACGGGGCGAAATCGGTTCCCGGAGCGCACCGGAAGCCTGATCCAAACGCTGCCCGACAGCCGCTCCAAAGCGGGCGGTCAGGGGTGCACGCGGCATATTGCGCAATTCTTCGATCATCCGGATGCCGATCCGGGCAAGTCCACCCACCACGGCCGGATCGAGGCGCAACGCCGCAACGGGCAGTTTCGCCAACGCCTCACGTATTCCGCCCGGCGGTACGATCGTGTCCTTTCCGCCGAAATGGGCCACGGCCCAGGCCGCACCCGGCGTATCCGCCAGAGCCGCCCGCGCCGCGAACCCGAATTTTTCTAGGCGACGGATCAGGTCGGCACAGAGCGCCGCCTCCCCGTCGAAAAGATGCGCGCAACCGGTCACATCGAGCAGAATGCCGTCTCGCCCTTCCGCCGCCGCCCAAGGCGTGTAGTGTCCACACCAGGCCACCATACGGTCGAGCAGCGCCGCGTCGGCGGCGGGCTCAGCCGGGGCAACATCGACGGCGGGAAACACCGCCCGCGCATCGGCAAGCGTCATCCCCGGCGTCAGCCCCGCAAGCTCGGCCTCATGCTCCAGCGCCGTAACCAGAAAGCGTCCGCCTGTTTCGGTAGCCGTAATCAGCGGCGGGCGCTGGCTGCGATCTTCCCCTCTTCTACGCGATAACTGGCGCAACCTGTCGGTCGGCAGGCGCGGCAACCACAGCGAAATCACCCGTCTCTTCATTCCGTTCCACCATCCAATACTGGCCTTGCGTTCCGCCTCGGCAGCGCTCCAGGGTTATTTTCCAACACGGGCGGGACACGTCATCGGCCGATGCCGCCATAATCCGCCAGCGGCTCTCTAACGCGCTGGCGGCAAAGCGTCCCGTATCGTCCGGATTCAAAACAACACCCAGCGCTCCGCCTGCCTCGGCAGCGAGCTGTAGCCGGCGGCTCGCCGTCAGATCGACGGCGCCGGGCGGTTCACCAATCACCGCGGCAAGCGCGGATGTCCGTAACCCTTCCTCCATTGCCCACAGCAAATCGGTCCGTCCCTGGCAGCGTGCGACAATGACGCGTGCCGGGTGCAGCCCGAAAACATCAAGACCCGGTCCATAAAGACCTATGCGGTTTTCCGCATCGACACACCACAACACCGGCCCTTCCAGCCGTCCCGCGACCATGGCGGCGAAACCGGCAGCGGCGGTACCAGTTGCTTCATGCACCGCCCCCCGGACAAGCCCACCGTCGGGCAGGGCCGCGTCCAAGACTGGCAGTCCAAGCGAAACCGACCGCCGCCGGTCCGCTCCCCCCTGCTCGATCGCGGCAATCCGCGCCCGCAATTCGGCAACCACCGTCCCACGGCGTCCATTTTTCCCTGAATTCATGGGATATCACGTGCCATTTCTCATAATGTTCCTATTTTGTTCTTATTTTATTTGGGAGTCAATATCTGCGCCAACCAGCAACGCCGATTGACGTAAATCAACGCGCAGCGCGATATGCCGAACCATTATCGCCCCATGCATCCTGATCTGCTCGCGCGGTATGACCGGCCGGTACCGCGCTACACGAGCTATCCCACAGCGCCTCACTTCAAGACTGACGTCGACAGTGCCATCTATCACCGCTGGCTGACGGAAACAGCGCCCGATACGCGAGCATCACTTTATCTCCACATCCCCTTTTGTCATGAGATGTGCTGGTATTGCGGCTGCAATACGCGGGTCGTAAGACGCCCCGAGCCAATCGCCACCTATGCGCAGGGGCTGATCGCGGAAATCGATGCCGTTGCCGCAGCCCTACCGGCGCGTCTCCGCGTCGGACATGTCCATTTCGGTGGTGGCTCGCCGAACACCCTGTCACCAAAGGACCTGACCGGGCTCATTGATCATCTGCGCGACAGATTCGATATCGAAACCAAAGCCGAAATTGCCGTCGAAATCGACCCACGTACAACAACGGATACCTTCATCCGCGCCTGCGGTGACACCGGCGTAACCCGGGCCAGTATCGGCGTGCAGGATTTGAACGCCGACGTGCAGCAGGCCGTCAACCGCATCCAACCGTACGACAAGATCGCCCGCGTCGTCGCGTCGCTTACGGACACCGGCATCGACGATATCAATGTAGATCTGATGTACGGCCTGCCCCATCAAACGGCAGAGAAAGTTGCGGAAACAGTCGATAAAACGCTCAAATTGAAGCCCAGCCGGGTAGCGCTGTTCGGGTATGCCCATGTGCCGTGGATGAAAAAGCATATGCGCCTGATCGACGAGACCACCCTGCCGGACGGCCCGCAGCGCTGGCAACAATTCGAGACAGCGTCGGAACATCTGCGCCAGGCCAACTATATAGCGGTTGGCATGGATCATTTCGCCCGCCCCGGGACGGACCTCGCCAACGCAGCCAATGCCGGAAAACTGAATCGAAATTTTCAGGGCTATACAACAGACAGCGCATCTGCCCTGATTGGCTTCGGCGCCTCCGCCATCGGCGCCCTTCCCCAAGGTTATGTTCAAAACAATCCCGACGTCCCAACATGGCACAGCGCTGTTTCGGAAAACGGGCTGGCGACCATTCGCGGACGCGCCCTAACCGACGACGACCGGGCCCGCCGCGCGATCATCGAACGGCTGATGTGCGACATGGTTGTCGATACGGACGAAGTCCTAAAGGAATCGAATCACACCCAACGCGACTATGCGGCCGAATTCGAAAAATTGGCCGGCATGGCACGGGACGGTCTGGTCGAAGTTTCCGGTACGACGATACGCATGACACAAGCAGGCCAGCCGCTGGTTCGTGCCGCGGCCGCCGTTTTCGACCGTTATCTAGACCAGAGCTTGGACGCAACGCCACGCCATGCCCGCGCCGTATGAACACTGGAATACGAACCAAAGCGCCCTTAGACTTGCTGTAATTCTCCGCATGATCCTGGAATCCAATGTCTGGAAGCAGCGCCAAATTCGCAGTCGGCCAACTCGTGCATCATCTGCTGTTCGACTATCGTGGGGTCATCTTCGATGTCGATGCGGAATTCCAAGGGTCGGAAGAATGGTACGCACAAATG
>JAJFJB010000467.1 GCA_021774435.1 Alphaproteobacteria bacterium | reverse complement strand
TATTGCTGGCCGCCATCGGCGAACTCGTCACGGAGCGTTCCGGCGTTCTGAACCTTGGTGTCGAAGGAATGATGATCATGGGGGCGGTCTGCGGTTTCGCGGCCGCGCATAGTTCGGGATCGGCTTTACTTGGTGTGTTGGCGGGGTTGGCTGCCGGCGTCGGCATGTCGATGCTTTTTGCGCTCCTGACGCAGACATTGATGACCTCTCAGGTCGCCACCGGACTGGCGTTGACGTTGCTGGGCTTAGGCCTTTCGGGGCTGATTGGCGAACCCTTTACCGGTGTGCCCGGTGTAAAATTGACCGCGCTCCATATTCCCTATCTCAGCGATGTTCCGTTTATCGGCCCGATCGTCTTCGGTCAGGACATCCTGGTTTATGTTTCGCTGATCCTGATCCCGGCCGTAAGCTACGTGCTCTTCAAAACGCGCGCGGGACTGATCGTCACCGCCGTTGGGGGGAACCATCATTCCGCCCATGCATTGGGCTATAACGTTATCAAAGTCCGCTACGCTTGCATCGGGTTCGGGGGTGCTTGTTCCGGATTGGCCGGCGCCTACCTGTCACTCGCCTATACGCCGCAATGGATTGAGAATATGAGCTCAGGCCGGGGCTGGATTGCGCTTGCGCTCGTCGTCTTTGCGACCTGGTTGCCAAGGCGCGTGCTAATCGGCGCCTACCTGTTCGGCACGGTCTGGATCATGGGGCTTTATGTGCAGGGCCTGGGCGTGGCAATTCCTTCGCAATTGCTGTCTTCGCTGCCCTACATCGTTACGATCGTGGCATTGATCATCATTTCTGGTAACAAGACCCTAACGAAAGTCAACACACCCGCATGTATAGGACAGCCATTCGCCCCGGAACGCTAACAGGCAAAAACAATCATCGCGTAGCGGTAAACAGATCCCGCATAGAAACGATGAGAAGCAGAGGAGTTATCATGAAAAAAGTCGTTGGTTCGATCATCGTATCCTTGGCGCTGATCATCGCCGCAGGCACGGCATCCGCTGCCGATAAACTAAAAGTCGGTTTCATCTATGTCGGCCCCATCGGCGACCACGGCTGGTCGTACCAGCACGATCAGGGCCGCCTGGCACTGGAAAAGGCATTGGGCGACAAAATCGAAACCGTCTTCGTGGAAAAGGTCTCCGAAGGGCCGGATGCGGAGCGCGCCATTACCCGCCTTGCGCGCCAGAATGCCGGCCTCATTTTCACCACCTCATTCGGGTTCATGAACCCGACATTGAAGGTTGCGAAGAAATTTCCGAAAGTGAAATTCGAGCATGCAACGGGCTTCAAGCAGGCGAAAAACGTTTCGTCCTACAATGCACGCTTCTACGAAGGCCGCTACATCAACGGCCAGATCGCGGCGAAGATGTCGAAATCGGGCGTTGCAGGATATATCGCCTCCTTCCCGATTCCCGAAGTCGTCATGGGCATCAATGCCTTTATCCTCGGCGCACAAACCATCAATCCCGACTTCAAACTGAAAGTCGTCTGGGTCAATTCCTGGTTCGATCCCGGAAAAGAGGCCGATGCCGCAAAGGTACTTGTCGGACAGGGCGCGGATATTCTGACGCAACACACCGATTCGACAGCGCCGTTACAGATCGCGGATGAGAAGAGCGTACTCGCCTTTGGTCAAGCATCCGACATGATCAAGTTCGCCCCGAAAGCGCAACTGACGGCGATTATCAACAATTGGGCACCGTATTATATCGAACGCACAAAAGCCGTCCTGGAAAGCACCTGGCAATCGGTCGACACCTGGAAAGGTCTCGCGGCCGGCACGGTCAAAATGGCCGCCTATACGAACATGCCTGCCGACGTGGCGGCGATGGCCCGCGACACGCAAGCCAAGATCACGTCCGGCGCGCTGCATCCCTTCAAGGGGCCGATTTACAAGCAAGACGGAACACTGGCGGTGCCGGTAGGTAAACACCTAGATGATGGTACCCTTCTCAGCATGAATTGGTATGTCAAAGGTATCGACGGGCAATTGCCGAAATAGCCATTTTGATCCACACCAAAGAGAACCGTTCCCTTAAATCCACTGTCGTAAGGTCCGAATCATGAGTCATGCCGAAACCTATCTCCAGGAAGCCAGTGAGATTGCGCAGTCCATCGACCACAATATTGTGGAGCAAATGGCGGAGGGTCTGGCGGCTGTCCGCGAAAAGGGCGGACGGCTCTTCGTGCTCGGCGTCGGCGGTGGGGCTGGCAATGCCGGGCATGCGGTAAATGATTTTCGCAAACTCTGTGGCATCGAGTCCTATGCGCCGACCGACAATGTGTCCGAACTCACCGCACGCACCAACGATGAAGGTTGGGAAACCGTCTTTGCCGGATATCTGGAGATCAGCAAGGCCAATGAAAAAGACGCCGTATTCGTCTTTTCCGTTGGCGGCGGCAACGCGGAAAAGAATGTCAGCGTCAACATCGTCGCGGCGCTCAAAGAAGCAAAGGAGCGTGGCATGAAGGTCTACGGCGTTGTCGGTCGCGATGGCGGCTATACTCACCAGGTTGGCGACGCCGTGCTGATCATCCCAACGGTCGACGATTCGCGGATTACACCGCACACAGAAGCGTTCCAGGCCGTTGTCTGGCATTGCCTCGTGTCGCATCCAGTACTGCAACGCAAGGCAACGAAGTGGTAGGCAAGCGCGCCGTCTTTCTTGACCGGGACGGCGTCATCAACAGAAGTCTGGTTCGGAACGGCAAACCCTTCGCACCGCGCAATCTTGACGATTTCGAGGTCCTGCCGGGCGTGGCGTCGACGCTCATGGCGTTTAAACGTGCCGGTCTATTCCTAGTTGTCGTAACGAATCAACCGGACGTATCCACCGGCAAACAGACGCCGGAGCTTGTCGAAGCGATGCATCAGATCTTGCGGGAAACCTTGCCCATCGACGAAATTAGAGCCTGTTTTCATGTCAATGAAGACGGCTGCGATTGCAGAAAACCCAAGCCGGGCATGCTGTTAGCGGCCGCCCGGATGCATGGTATCGACCTTGCCGGCAGTTACGTGATTGGCGACCGGGCCAGCGATGTCGCGGCCGGGAAAGCCGCCGGTTGCTTCACAATATTTATCGATTACCAGTATACTGAAACACCACCGCAAATGCCCGACGCGACCATTTTTTCGCTAGCAGAGGCGCGTGACATCATACTTTCCGGGATGGAACCCAACATCCAGGATAAATAGAGGCGACCTTATGAACAACGCTGGTGCAGCTTATCAGACGCCGATCCCAACGCGCGGCGGACGATACTAAATATGCGGGCCATCGTCGTCGGATTGGGTATTCAGGGTAACAAACGGCGGGCCATTGCCGGCGCGGATGCGGTTGCGACAGTTGATCCCATTTCAGAGATCGCGGATTACAAGGATATTGCTGAAGTCCCGCCCGACTCCTATGACGCCGCCCTGGTATGTACGCCCGATGCGCCTAAGATCAGCATACTCTCGGACCTGCTTTCCAGAGGGAAGCATGTACTGGTCGAGAAACCACTGCTCACAGAAAGTAATACCGAAATAGAAGCCCTGGCGGCACTGTCTCGACAGACGAAAGCGGTCTGCTATACAGCCTATAATCACCGCTTCGAGCCGCACTTTGTACGTATGAAATCTTTGCTGGATTCCGGACGGTTGGGACGCATCTATCGGTGCCGTCTGTTCTATGGCAACGGCACCGCCGCAGATGTCCGCGCATCCCCATGGCGCGACAAGGGTGCGGGCGTCCTGCCCGATCTAGGATCCCATCTTCTCGATACGGTGCTCTTCTGGTTTGGGCGAGAAGACCATCGTTTTCAGGTAATTTCATGCAACAGCTTCGAGAACAAGTCCTTCGATCACTTCGTGATCGGCGGCCACGGCGAACCGGCGCTCGAGCTCGAGATGACGCTGTTGAGTTGGCGCAACCATTTTACCTGTGATGTATTCGCGGAAAATGGGTCGGCTCACATCGAGTCACTGTGCAAATGGGGGCCCAGTAAATTCATAACGCGATGGCGAAAGCTCCCAAGCGGGCGCCCGGACGAAAATATCGAAACGCTGATCCAGCCCGATCCGACTTGGGTGCTTGAATACGAACATTTCAAATTGCTCTGCCAAACGGGTGGCGGAAACCTGCAGAATGACCTTTGGATTAATCAACAGCTTACGACATTATCCCGTGCAGCCGAACGTAAACCGGTAAGTCCATGACAGTCGAGGTGGATCGGTGATGGCGGAAGTGAATCTGTTGCGTCACTGTCCGAAAACCAAACGGAAGCTGGCCCGCCCCCGGTCTCAGAATAAGGCGAATGTCCAGGCCGCGGCAAAGTTCGAAAGAGAATATTTTGATGGCCGTCGAGAAGAAGGCTACGGCGGCTACAAATATGACGGCCGCTGGGTGCCAGTTGCCCGCGACATTATAAACCACTTTAACTTGAAGCCAGGAAACAAAATACTCGATATAGGGTGTGCAAAGGGGTTTTTAGTTAACGATTTGATGTCAGTCTGTCCGGGATTGGAAGTGTTTGGCTTGGATATATCGCGCTATGCGACGGCGCATGCGGAGCCGGAAGCCCGGAACCGCATCGTCGTGGGCACGGCTGACAACCTGCCATTTGCAGATGAATCGTTCGACGCGGTGATATCCATCAATACGCTTCACAACCTGGAAGGCGACCGATTGAAATTCGCCTTGCGTGAAATAGAAAGGCTAGCGCCAGGATGTGGGTATGTGCAGGTAGACGCTTATCGAACGAAGGCGGAACGTGAGGTGTTCCTGGGGTGGGTTTTGACGGCCGTGACGTTTCTGATGCCGAATGAATGGACCGATTTGTTCGCGGAAGTCGGCTATACCGGTGACTATAACTGGACCATCCTCGACGCGGATTCGAACTGGACTGACTTCAATCACACAAACCGGCCAACAGCAAACAAAGAGGTTGGGTAACGATCATGGGTAAACGATATGCAGTGCTTGGCGGCGGCGGATCGTTCGGAATCCACACGTCGAAATACTTGTTGGAACAGCCCGATACGGACAGAGTCATCGGCATAGGGCGAAACGGACCGAAGACGGCTCCTTTCACGCTTGGCGTTGGCGATGATGATGACCGCTATTCCTACCATGCCTATCACATCAACTACGAACTTGATTTGCTGCTGGAATTTCTCGACCAGGAAAAACCGGAAACGATTGTGAACTACGCGGCGCAAGGCGAATCCGCGGTTTCATTCAGAAATTCGTGGCGCTATTTCGAAACCAACGCGATGGCGTTGACCCGGCTCTGCGAAGCCTTGGGTAAGCGAGACTGGCTGAAACGCTTCATCCATATCGGCACGTCCGAACTTTACGGTTCCGTTGCCGAACCCGCCAAGGAAGACAGTCCGATCATTCCGTCCAGCCCCTATGCCGCATCGAAAGCAGCGTTCGATTTGCAGCTAATTCTGATTCATAAGATGCTCGATTTTCCGATGAATATTTTGCGGCCGTCGAATGCCTATTCTCCGGGTCAGTTATTGCACCGCGTCGTTCCCAAAGCAGTGGTCTGCTCCCTGAAAGGGGGAAAATTACCCTTGCATGGCGGTGGAATCGTCAAACGGTCCTACATGCATATTCACGACCTCGCGCGCGCGATACATCTCGTCGCCGAGGGCGCTCCCCTTGGAAAAGTCTATAATGCCGGTCCGCCGGAAACGATCACTATCCGAGGCTTGATGGAAGGCACAGCCGAGGCACTCGGCATTCCCTTCGAAGATCTGTGCGAGGTCGCGGAAGACCGGTTCGGCCAAGACGATTGCTACTGGATCGATTCCAGTGAAATCGGACGCGACCTTGGATGGAAGGTAGAGGTCAGCCATAAGGAAGGCCTCGCGGACATGGTGGCTTGGGGGCGCCAGTATTTCGATCAATTGAAAGATTGGCCGATGAGTTACACCTTCCGCGCCTGACGTCAAACGGCGCGTTTATAGCGCCGCCAGCATATTTAATCGGAGAAACGGCTTAATGCAGGTTGAAGTTTCAGCGGACACTTCGTTAACCATGATGCGGAATTTGTTGCGTATCCGGATGGTGGAGGAACGCATCGCGGCGCTCTATCCGGAGCAGGAAATGCGCTGTCCGACGCATTTCAGCATCGGACAGGAAGCGACCGCCGTGGGCGTTTGTGCTCATTTGCAGAAAGACGACTTGATCGCATCCGCGCACCGCAGCCATGCGCATTATCTGGCGAAAGGCGGAAATCTCCGCGCCATGCTGGCGGAGCTTTATGGCAAAGCGACGGGCTGCGCGAAGGGGAAAGGGGGGTCGATGCATCTGATCGATCTGGAAGCGGGCTTTCTGGGCGCCGTACCCGTGGTCGGTAGCACAATCCCCATCGGCGTCGGTGTGTCATTCAGTAGTCATTTGCGCGGTGAAAGCCAGCTGGTCGTCATCTTCTTCGGCGACGGCGCCACCGAAACCGGCGCGTTTCACGAAAGCCTGAATTTCGCATCAATTCATAAGCTCCCCATCGTGATGGTCTGCGAAAATAACCTGTACTCGGTCTTAACCCCGATCGAAGCGCGGCACCCTGAAGGACGGGAAATCGCGCAACTTGCGGAAGCCCACGGCGCTCTCAGCCTGCAAGGGGACGGCAACGACGTTGAAACAGTCTATGCGTTGGCCGATCATGCAATTGCCCATGCCCGCAGTGGGGCCGGGCCGGCTTTCATCGAACTAAAAACATACCGATGGCTGGAACATTGCGGACCACTGGTCGATTCCAATCTGAGATCAAAGAGCGAAATGGACGCATGGCGCGCACGCGACCCCGTTACGATTTATCTTGATAGGTTAATAGCACGAGGAATCTTGTCGGACGTCGAAGAAATGCGGAACGAAATCGAAGCGGAAATTGACGCCGCCGTTGCCTTTGCGAAGGAGAGCCCCTTCCCGGAACGCGAAGAAATGACGCGGCACCTCTACGCCACCGCAGCTGACGGAAGTGCATAAGTTGAGCGAACGCACTCTAAAATACGTCGAAGCGGTCAATGAGGCGCTCGATCTCTGCATGGCGGCTGATCCACGCGTCTTCCTGATGGGATTGGGCGCACCCGATCCCACAAACATGTTTGGCACCCATATTGGCCTCGCGGAGAAATACG
The DNA here is from genome assembly GCA_021774435.1 of Alphaproteobacteria bacterium. GTDB lineage: Bacteria > Pseudomonadota > Alphaproteobacteria > UBA8366. The sequence continues at coordinate 28,029 of JAJFJB010000467.1, read as the reverse complement.
GCCCCAAACGCGTGGTCGATATGCCGATTTCCGAAAACGCCATGACCGGCGTATTGCTCGGCGCCGCTCACACAGGCATGCGGCCGGTTATGACGCATATCCGTCTCGAATTTGCGATGCTTGCCATCGACCAGATCGTCAACCAGGCGGCGAAATGGCATTACATGTTCGGTGGGCAAACTCGGGCGCCAATGGTTATTCGCATGTTTGTGGGACGTGGCTGGGGACAAGGCCCGCAGCATTCCCAGAGCCTGCAATCCTGGTTCGCGCACATTCCCGGCTTAAAGGTGATCATGCCGGCAACGGCCTATGACGCTAAGGGATTAATGATCGCGGCAATCGAAGATGAAAACCCCGTGATCTGTATCGAACATCGCTGGCTCTATAACGTCAGCGGTGCCGTCCCAGAAGAAATGTATCGGGTGCCAATCGGCATACCAAAAGTGCTTCGCCGAGGTGACGATGTAACCATTGCGGCCACATCGTATATGACACTCGAGGCCGTTCGAGCCGCGGATGCGCTGAAAGAAGAAGGCATCGATGCCGAAGTCCTGGATGTTCACACGTTAAACCCAATGGACGAAACGCTTATCGTCGACTCCGTTCGCAAAACCGGCAATTTGATCGTCGGCGATACAGGCTGGCGGTCTGTCGGCGTTTCGGCGGAAATTTCCTCCCGCATCGTAGAGCAAGCCTTCGGCGATTTGAAAAACCCACCGATCCGCATCGCGCTGCCGGATTACCCGACGCCGACGACGCGCGCGCTATCGAATTATTATTATCCTGGTGTCCAGGACATCATGGCTGCCGCCCGTCGCCTGACCGGCAGACCACCGAAGCCGGCGCCAAAAATCCGCCCCGAGGACTTTCTTGACGTCCCCGACCCAAGCTTCACGGGACCGTTTTGACCGCGCCGAACCCAGAACAGGAAGCACCAGTCACCGTTATCGTACTGAACTACAATTCCGATGATTATCTGGTGCGTTGCCTTGCCGCTGTCAAAGATCAGGACTACCGAAACTTCGCCGTCATCGTCGCCGACAACGATTCCGATGACGATTCGTTTCAGGCCGCCCGCGATGCGATAAGCGATGACAGGTTTCGTTTCGTCGCGATCAACGAGAATACGGGGTTCGCCCGTGGCAACAATCTGATGGTCGCCGAAGTCAATAGCCCTCTTGTCGTGCTGCTCAATCCGGACACCGTTCCGGCGACAGACTGGTTGGGCAAATTGGTCGAATCAGCTGCCGTATACCCCGATGTAGAGATGTTTGGATCGACCCAACTAAACCTCGATGATCCATCGCTGCTCGACGGCGCGGGCGACAACTATTTGGCCTATGGCGTACCGTGGCGCGGCGGATTTGGTCACCGGACCGAAAATTTGCCGCCTACGCGCGAAGTGTTTTCGCCCTGTGGCGCGGCGGCCATGTTTCGTACTGGCGCATTTCGGGCTGCCGGCGGTTTCGACGAACGCTATTTCTGTTATGTCGAAGATGTCGACCTTGGGTTTCGACTGCGATTGCGCGGCGCGCGATGTCTGCAAGTCGCAGATGCCGTCGTGCATCACGCAGGCGGCGTCAGCAGTGCTGGAGACAATTATTATTTTTCAATTTTTCACGGAACGCGGAACATGATCTGGACGTTTGTGAAAAACATGCCGGGCCCTCTATTTTGGCCATTGCTGCCTATACATATTGCAATCCTTTTTATACTGCTCCTCCGTGCCGGGCTCCGACGGAAAATCAAGCCCACCGTATGCGGCATTGTGGCTGCCTGCAGAGGGTTGCCGGAAATTTGGGCGTCGCGGCGAACCATTCAAAGGAATAGCAACATTCGCCCCGGGGCAATCGCCTCGGCCCTATGCTGGTCAATTTTTCCGTTTCTAAATCGCGCACCCTATTCCTTCGGGAAACACTCAATACCGAGCCAAATATCAGATTGAGTTTACGCGCAGCCGGAATACGCAAAGTGTTTTGCCTGACGCTTTGAATCAAGGTAGTTTCGCCCCCTTCAAACATCGCCGGTCTTATAAGCAGCTATGAAGCGTAACTCAGATCTCGCCATTTACGGTGGCACGCCAATCCGGTCGGCGCCGATGCCGCCACGTTTCGCAATCGGAAAAGAAGAACGTGCCGAAATCGACGAGGTCTTCCGGCACTATGACGCCCTCAATATCGATCCAGGTTATCAAGGGCATTTCGAAGACCGATACTGCGCGGCGTTTTCGGAATATTTGGGTGGCGGATACGCGGATGCGGTTTCGACAGGAACCGCATCGCTATACATTTCGCTGGCCGTACTCGACCTTCCTAAAGGCAGTGAAGTTCTCACGTCTTGCATCACGGATCCCGGAACGCTCAGCGCGATAATTTTGAACGGGCTCACGCCAAAATTGGTGGATACGCAGCTCAGGAGCTACAACGTCGGTGCCGAGCAATTCGCCGACCGTATTAGCGACAAGACCCGCGCGGTCATTGTCGTCCATGCTTCGGGACAAGCGGCAGACATCGAAGAAATCGTCAAGGAAGCTCACGCGCGCGATATCCGCGTGATCGAAGACTGCTCACAAGCACATGGTGCCACATTTAACGACAAAAGGGTGGGAAGCTTCGGCGATGTCGCCGCTTTCTCGACAATGTATCGCAAGGCGCACATCACCGGCTCGAGCGGTGGCGTCGTTTTCAGCCGCGATAAGGATCTTTACCACTTGGCGTTGGCGCATGCGGACCGGGGGAAACCGAGATGGTCGGAAGATTTCAGTGACCAAGACCCGTCGAACTATCTTTTTCCCGCGCTTAACTTTCACTCCAATGAAATTGCATGCGCGATCGGATACGTATCTTTGCGCCGCTTGCCCGAGACAATCCGCGCCCGTCTCGCATTCGTGAAGGGCCTGGACGCCATGATCGGTAAGTCAGAGTTATGCCAGCCGATAGGATGGCGCGAAGGAGATTCGCCATTTTTCTATCCCATCGTCGTCGATACCGATCGGCTGGAGGGTGACAAGATTGAATTTGCACGCGCCATAGCAGCCGAAGGCATTGGTTTAAATCCTCATTATCAGTATGTCGTTTCCCAATGGCCCTGGGTCCAACAATATCTCGCAGACGATTTCGACTGCCCCAACGCACTATCCATTCGCGACCGCTCATTTAATCTTTTTGTGAACGAAAAATATTCGCGATCCGAGGTGCATGACACCGTCGATGCCATTCTCAAAGTAGAGCAGGCCATTTTGTAGTGACATTCGAGTGCATTCTCGAAAACAGTGGCGCCCTTATTCATGAATGAAACTCTTCCCGCACTGGTAAAACCGAAAATTCGCATCATCACGATGGTGTGGGGTGAGAGCTATCTCGCCGATTTGGTCACCATGTCGTTGCCATCGATTCTGGCGCCAGGAAACCTTCCCTCCTTGGTCAACGACTTCGATTGTGAAGTCGTCATTGTGACCGAGGCGTGTTTTTTCCCAGTCCTGGAGGCAAATCCGGTTTACCAGAAAATATTCTCATATTGCCCGGCACGGCTGGTGATGTGCGACGACCTGGTTGTCAGCCGGCGAATGTACGGCCATTCGCTGACACACGCGCTGCATCGTGGATTCGAGGATCTGGGCGAAGAAATGACGGAATACTATCTCGCCTTTTTCAACGCCGACTTTATCCTCGCCGACGGTAGCTTTAGAACCATGGGAGAACGGATAAAGGAAGGCGAGGAACTGATTTTCTCGCCCAGCTATTGTGTGAATAGCGAGCAAGTCGAGTCTCTTATTAAAAGCCGGGTTAACCCGTTCACCAACGCACTATCGATCCCGCCCCGCGAAATGGCATCGCTGATCCTCGCCTGCCGTCACAACACGATCCGGGCGAAGACAATAAACCAACAATTTTTTCACATGAATGTGAGCGACCAGTTTTATTGGTACGTGGATCAAAAGACGTTGCTCGGCCATCAACTCCCAATAGCGTTGGTTTGCATGAAACCGCAAAACGTCTATCTGGAACCGATCTCCTTTTGGGACTACGCAACAATCTCCATGACGTGCCCGACGACAAAGCGGTGCGTCCTCGGTGATTCCGACGATTTCCTGATGATGGAACTTCGAGGACGCGACACCCATCTCGAACTCATGCGGATCGGGAAAATTTCGCAGGAGGATATCGCTGAGGTTCTGGGTGGGTATATGACGGCAGATCAATTCGAGATGGGTCATTTTCCGCTCACCTTGCATGCGGACGAATTGCCTGTCGGAACGGAAAAGGCGCGCGAACGGCTCAAGGAATATCTTGATCGGGTCTACAAGCTGCTCCCCCCTTATCCCATCAGCCATTTCGATCACCCTTATTGGACGGGCCTGATCAATCAGTTCAAGGTCAATCAGCAGCAATGGCACCTTGAACGCGAACAGTCGCAAGCATCACTCTTCGACGAGACCCCCGGTAGGGAGACAACGGCCTCCGGGAAACATTCGTCCCGGATGAATGACACAGCGCTCGTCGGGCAGAAAATCTACGCGAATATGTTTGGTTCTCTGCCAGAAGTAACGATGCTGCACCCGCGTTGGGCGGATTTCCACCACGTCATGAAGCTGCTGGACCGGGAATTTGATGCCATAACGGACAAGAAGCCGAACGTATTGCTCGTCGAGTCGGAAGACGAAGAGCGCGTCGTTTGGAAACGCGTCATCCGTGACGATATCGATTGCGAGACGGTCTCGGTCTATTCGCTCTTGAACGGCGGAGGCCCAACACCCGACGAAATTTTCGACCTATGCCTTCTCGATTTATCCTGGGCCGACACGAACAGTCTGGTGGCCATGTATGATCGCATCGCTCCGAGAACAAAAACCGAGGGCAAGGTCATCGCATTTCACGCCGGCGATGTGCTTCGGACTCTTACGGACAATTCCGTGCGCGAGCTCGTCACGATCGTACCTACGAACTGCAAAGCGACGTTCCATTTTAGCGGATCGAAGAACGTTGCCTCGGTTATCGACAAATACAAAAGCGGACTGCAGAAAATATCGGACAAACGGCGTGGCCGAAGCCTGTCCGCGGCAGCGTTGATGATGAAGTTAGCGGCACAAAGTTACAGCGCAAATTCCGCTGCAGCTACGAAACCGGCGTATGATGTACCTGAATGCTGCACTGCCATCACGATCGAGCTCGAAGTAATTTGATTTGCTTTAAGACGCCAGAACACCAACGGCGAATGGTCGCATAACACCGAAAGGGGCCGCGAATGAGCCGCAATCGGCCACTTCCACCCGATGCATCAACCTTACGACGGATCACAGCGGTTCCGGGCGAAATTCGACGGCGCGGATTCGGTTGGTTGATTAGACGGCTTACAAAAGAGGTTCGTTCCCCGCTTCGTATCCCTGGAAAAATTTGGCGTGTTGCGCAGGTGACCGTCTATTCCGGTGGATTGAAAGCAGTAAGCCTTCTGCTCCGGCCCTTTACCAACCGGTCCACAATCTACGTATTCTACGATCTTCAGGTTTCACCCGTAACGTACGATATTTCCTGGTCGATGGTTGCAGCCGAGCAACGCCGCCGGGCACGCGGACTGCGCGACATCCACTTCATCTTCGTCCCGGGACCTGATGAAGGCTTGCGCACCGAAGATCCAGACTATGAGGAAGCCGTCGATAAATCGGCGAGACGCTGGCGTTTCGCACAAATTCTGATCCCGATGCTGCAGCAATTGCCAACGATAACCGGGCATACGATCTGCACCAGCCGGGCACATGCGACGTGCCTGCGTGTCCTGCACGGTCGGCACATTTATCCGGAATTGTATTGGCCGAGACTTCCCGTAGCGCACAAGCCGCACCACATTCTCGAACCGGCCCGCGACGGTACGCGAATTTCCCTGCCGTTGCGCGCGACTCCGCAGGCGCTTCGTCATATCGAGCAGTGGTGCACCAGCAACGTCGGATCGAAAAAATTGATCGTGATTACCTTGCGCGACTACGGCTATATGCCGCAAAGAAACAGCAATATTGACGCGTGGACCGCGTTCGCGGCGGAACTCGACAAGCAGGAATACCAAATTGTCTTTGTACCGGATACGGAAACCGCGTTCGCGCCGCGGACCGAAATGTTGCACGAGTTTCCCGTCATGGCGGAAGCCGCCTGGAATCTCAGTTTAAGAATGGCGTTATATGAAACGGCTTACTTGAATCTGATGGTCAACAACGGCCCACATGGCCTATGTATGTTCAACGAGAAGTGCCGCTATGTCATGTTCAAGATACTAACGGAATCGGCCCGGCAAACGACTCGTGAGTATATGGAATTCCTTGGATTTGAAATCGGACAGTCACCGCCCTTCTCAACGCCGTATCAAAAATGGGTCTGGGAAGATGACGAGTTGGCGGTCATTACGCGAGAATTCGGAAACATGTGCGACAAGATCGAAAAGAGGGCCTAGCACCGAATTCGAAGAAACGATTTACTGACCGGATTAAGACATGATCAAACTTTTTGTAATCATTACGGCTGTCATTATTATTTCAGCATTCGCACTACGGTATTTACTTGGAATGTAAGCTATCGCCAGCGGATCGCGCCGCCATCGTCTTTCCGATCGCCTGCGCAATCTTATGCCTCGCCGAGGGCGATAATGTTAACGCATCGACATAATACGGCGCGCCGCCGGCGGGCAGGATATCGCTGAGATCATGGATGGCCAAGTTGCCCTCCAGCGACGTTTCGCGGATATTCCGGCTTGATTGCGCTATGAATTTATAAGCGCTTGATTGCCGCGTCCTGGCGGGAACATGACGATTGCTTGGCGCTAACAATGCGATCGGTTCATGGAAAACCCAGAGTTTAAAATCGAATCCTTTTGCCAAGCTCTGGACCGATGCAATGGTCCGTCGAAAAGATGACAGCATATCAATATGGAACCGGTCTCTTTCGGTTTCGGTCAAGGTCGCAACGAAGGACCGTTCTATTGCTGCGGCATCGGTTCCGGCAGACTTCACATCGAAATCCGTCTCGCCGAAGCCACTACTTTGCGCCCCTCTTGGCGCAAAGAATGCTGTAACGATCCGGATCAAGGATAAGGACTCAAAAGTAGCGTCCACACGGCTGGGCTTCGGACTTTCTCGCAACGAATATTCACGCCCTCCGCCCTCAAGTTTGGCGAAAATTTCCTCCCATCCAACGAGAAAGACGACATTCTTAGGCCGAACGCCTGATCGCAGGAGTCGAAACAGACGTTCGGCGTTATTCGTCAAATTCGATCCCCGCTGCCCGACGGTCAGGAACGCCGGTCGTTCGACATCATACGCGCGGTTAAGCATGGAAGCTATTGTCTCGCCAGACACAGCTCCATCTCCCAAAACAATTGAAAAGTTTTGGTTGGAGGCCGTGATGGACCGAACGTAGTTATCGTCCCAACCGGGCTCGTAACGAATTCCACCGACCCCCGTCTGAATTGCACTGGGGCCAGCGGATGAGCCAAATTGTCCAGGCCGCGCTCCGTTCTTCATAAGGTCCGTGTGTTCAAGAACGAAGTAGGCGGACGCATTCAACGCCAAGAAAATCAGGACAAGCATGCTCGCGGCGACTGCGACCTTCTTTGTCGTGCTAACGGTTTTAAGCGCCCTATTTTTTATCCGGTTCCGTGCCATTTTATCGCCCTTAGCGGCGCGAAACATGGCACGGACATAAATGTAGAATTTTCCTTCCTTGAACGCGCTCACATATTTCCGGCGCAAAAACTCAAGCCGGTTCGGCGCGCCATAGGGACGAAAGACATCGGTACTGATCGCCCGAAACCACAATGCGCGTGCCGGCGATCTCCAAATTATATCCGACGTGGTTGCAATTTTACGCCCCGCCTCTCCGGTCGAACGCGTCACCCGCAAATCTCTCGTCGCATAAGCCGCAATACATCGCTCGGCAGTATTTTCGACGCCGTTCCAGTCCGACGTAATATCGCCAGCGTGCCATCGTACCTTCTTTCGATAAAGCCGCCGCCGCAAGGGATCTATCACGTCATCGAAAACCGTCTGGTTGAGAATGTAGCCTCGGCTCCATTCACCGATTACGGGTAAATTTTTCCACCAGCGGCTCTCGGTCGGCGGCACCATCTCGTCTTTTGGGGTTAGTCCCAGAAGAAAGATACTGTCGGAATCTGCAACGACGTGAATATTCCCTTTATCAGCCTGATCGCCGAAATTCTCATAAATGTAATCGCCGTCAATTGCCCGACCGTCCAGACTGTCGACGCTGTGATCATGCAGCGCGGCATAGTTGACCATAAACGGCGACCAATTATGGGTAATAATGATGCAGCCAGGTTCGCCAGACGAACGCCAAAAACAACATGTTAAGAGGTGCGTCCGTTCGTGCTCCGGCGCAAGGCGCCCAAAATTCGGCGCTTCCCAGTCGGCTGCTGCCGTTTCCGCGTGCAGGTACCGCATACCAAGATCGACGGCCGTCCGCTTGCTTATCGTCAGAGGATGCCCCCAATTCAGCAAACCACGTTTCGTCAGTTCATCCCGGATACCTTCCATCTCGAACCGAACGGCGGTGCACATAACAACATCCTTACCATCTTCGGCGAGCCGTTCAGCTTCTGCGACGCTTCCATCGGGGTAAATGGAATCAGGGTTGATGTTGATGGCGATAGCGAAATATTTGAAGCATTCGTTCGCGAGAATTGCGTGCCCGCGCGACATTTGATGATATTTGTGCTCACCAGGGAACAGGGCATCATTCTCAATGAAAACGACATCGATCGTCTGCGTTAGCCGCTTGAAAACCGTCTCTTTCTGCAGCGCCTCCCAATCTTCCCGAGTCGTGCAAATCAGAAAGCGAGCGTAAGTGAGCCGTTTCAGCGCTGGAATATTATTCGGAGCGAGCAGCGACTGAACGGCATACAAACAGAACCAGTCCCGAAACTTTTTCCCCCAGAATGTCGCCAGGAAGAAAAAAGGCCTCGTTTGCGCGGAAGTTTCCTGCGGTAGCGGGACTAGGGCTCGGCTTTGCGACATATTGCGAATTTCAACCGATACAATAACAGTATTTTATGCAGCACGGATCCAAGGCGATCAAGACAACGCGGTCACAGTTGCCGTTGGGTCCTCTGACAGCGCCGCTAGCACTACGCGTCTGAGGTCACGACACCGACAATATTGCCACTCCGCATCACCGATCTTGCCACGGCGGTATTGATTTTCGCGCTCGAGAACCGGCGCGAATTTTGGAAAGTCCCGATTTAGACTCTTATGGCGGCGCGCGCGGATTTTATGGATATAGCCGGTCCGGTCCCGGCAGTCGTAAACCACCGCTTCGCTCAACGGCCGCACATAGTAGTCCGGTGCGATCTGTTCTTCCCAGCAGTGGAACACCGTGCACGTTTCCAAACCGACGCCGATCATCAGGATATGAGCGTCGACTTCATCAAGCCGTCCGAATGGACTGTTAGGCGGACAGGGTGTCGTGCTGTTTTCGTGATCGGCAATCATAAAGTCCGCAAGCGGACCGCGGGCCGCAGCACTATGGGTTGGATGTATGCTGCGGGCTGTCGCATATTGCGTCCGAAAAATTTCGCTCAGTATTCCCGTTTCAGAACGGGTTTCGACTTCATCGAAATAAGGCTGTTGGATCGTCACCTGGCGCCAGGTCATGACTGGCATCACCAGCGTCCCCTGCGGTATTGCATCCAACAATGCATCGATAAAGGGCTCGGCCCCTAGTCCTTGCCGGCTGAAACCGCCAAAAGCGCTATGGACAATCAGCACCCCGTCCGGGGCGAGGCCCGCACCGTCGAGAATTTCCCGAACCGCCTCGTATTCTGGCCCGTTGGAAATTGGCCTACGCCTCCGATTTACGTTTCTCGGCTTTGATCGATGCGACTTGTTCAAGACACGCTTCGACATCGCGGAAAGGCAACCCGCTAAGCTCCTTAAGCGACAACGTCCACCATTCGGTATCGAGAAACTTTTGAATAATCGGTTCGTCGAACCGGTACCGAATTATTTCACCAGGAACCCCACCAACAATCGCATACGGCGGAATATCCTTGGTGACGATCGTGCCTGCCGCAATGATCGCGCCGTGCCCTATCGTGACCCCCGCCATCACATTGACATTGTGCCCGATCCAGACATCGCTGCCGATTTCGACACGAGCGAACATATCGCCGGCCCGGTCCAAGCGCTCCATCTCGTTATACTCGTCGATCCAATCGAAAGATTTCGGATGATACTGGAACTCATTGATGCTGAGCCAATCCACCGGGTGATTGAAGGGATTGATCGCACTGCGCGCGCCAAACGAACAAAAATTTCCGACCGTAGACCGGGCGATGTAGCTGTTTTCATTGGTACCGAAATAGCGGCCAATATCCGCATCCGGGCCAACTTGCGCATTTTTGTTGAGAAAAGCGGGGCCCGTGAACTTTGAACGGACAATCTTGGCGCCGGCATTTAATTTGATTTCGCCCTCGAAGAACGCTGCCTTTTTCCATTCGTTCTCGAATTCATCGATATACCGGACTTTGTAATTCATGATATTTGGTATTCTCCCCCGGCCAATCGCTGGACTAATCGCCAACCGCAAGCTCTTCCAGCGATTCCTGTGGATCCTTATGCGTGCCAAGAAGTCCACCGGACCAATTTTCGAGCCGCTTTAAATCATTGTAATACGTGTATTCCGGGGACCGCCGTATCAGCATGCCGTCTTCGATGAACTCCTCGAAGCCATAGGAAGCCCATCGTTCGCAGTTTTTGCAGAACGGCACTTTATCCCACTGGCCAGTCTCATGGTAATACCGCACCTTGTTCAACTCTTCGCCGTTCCATACCGCGCTTACACCTTGCTCAAAGACATTTCCGACATTGGTTTCACCGAAACCGTCCAGGCAGCAATAGGAGGTGTTACCGTTTGCATGAATTGCCATCGTTGAATACAGCGCCGGGCAAGGTTTCCGCGGGCCCTCGACCTTTACGTTCGGAAAACCACCATCCACGAACAACTCGCCAACGCGCACAAAATCAACTTTATGCGCCCATCGTTGGATAAATTCCGCCCGTTCGTGCTCATTCTCCGCTTGCTCGGTAAACGAAACCCCAATCCTCGGAAGCTGCTTATCACCCCGCGCGGTCAGCATTGTGTCGACTGCCTTGTGCAGCTTCTCAAGCTTGTCGATCCCCCGGACTTTCATCAACGTTTCTTTGGTCGTCGCATCGATACTAATCGACACCGCATCGACTTCAATCTCGACAAAGAACGCCGCCAAATCGTCACGAAGTAGCAGACCATTCGTGTTCATTGCCAACGTGAAGCCGCGCTCCTTGATCGCGCGGGCATGTTCGCGAAATTTCCGCGACAATAGCGGCTCGCTCCAAAGGCTTGGCATGATCATCGGCTGTGCGTCGATAAGGTCATCCAGCAGGTTTGCCGCCTTATCAACGGGCATATCGCGGCGCAAAAAGTCCTTCAAGAGCGGATTGTTTGGATCGCCATGGACGATGCACATCGGACATTTAAGATTGCAATCCGTTCGCAAATCCATAATGACGCGCGGCGGCAACGCTGGAACTTCCCAGTGGTTTGTCACTTGGTCCATGCTCTAGGCACCCTCCGGATGATGCTTAATTTGCGGATTAATATGAAATTTCAGTCGCTTATATATCGAAACAAACATCAATAGCCAAACAATTCAGTCAACAATTTGCACATGCCCGATCTCGATGAACAAAGTTATTGTCTTCGATCCAATTTAAACGGCAAGAATGACACAAACGTTTTCGCATTCGACTGGCGCACTCCGCCATTTCTTCAAGGCTTGTATAGCTCAAAACTCATATACTTTTGATTCGGTTGGCGTGCCAACTTAAAACCGTGAGAAACTTGCGTCCAAGAGACCGTTCTGAAAATTTCTCAATCAACATTCAGCGAGTGATCTTGTCTGATTTCATCACAGCGCAGCCATTCATCCGTAAAAGGCTTAACGCGCGCCCTATTCGTTCTTGCTGTCTGCGGTTTTCTTATCCTACCCTTAATGATAGCAAGAGCCGATAGCAGATCGTCAAAGCTAGCAACGCGATTTGCTTAACTTGCGTAACGCATCGTCAGCCCATTGCCTCCGGTTCATTAGCACTCTTCAAACGCGGACCCAATCTTGATGACTGATTTTTATAAATGTTTGTCATCTGAATTTACGCGCTGGGTCGTCGATAACGATTTTCTTGAGTCCGACTTCGTAATCCTGGACGTCGGTGTGCAAGGCGGACACCATCCGCGGTGGAATATTTTAGGCAAGCGCCTTTCTGTCTATGGCTTCGATCCCCTGCGCGAGGAAATCGAGACGCTCCGCGCGGCTAATCCGGATTTTCATTATTTCGATATGGCGGTCGGAGACGAAGACGGCACCCAAACCCTATATGTGACAGAAACTTTATGGACGAGTTCGTTTTACAAACCGCCACCGCAACGCAACGACCGGTTCGGCGGTTCGGACCCAACCCTGGAAGAACGCGAAGTCGTTACAAGGCGTATTGACACACTTGTCGCAGAGGGTGTCATTCCGCCGCCAGACTACATCAAAATGGATGTGGAGGGACACGAACCAAAGGTCATTCTCGGCGGAAGCGATCAACTTTCGGGCGGCGGTGTCCTGGCGGTGGAATCAGAAAGCGGGTTCACCGCCCATCCCGACGCACCGCTTTCACATTTTGCGTTGATTTCCGAACCGCTGCACACGCTTGGTTTCTATCTCTATAATATCGGGTTGGTCCACGCGACCAAACGCCCGCTTGCGGCGGGACGGCCTCGAGTGACATTAGACCTTGATGTCTATTTCTCACCGATCGGGCGCCCGCAGACAATCGATGTTCTGTTCAGCCGAGACGGCGTTTTGGAAGACTGGAGCCAGTTCCCCAGTGCGACCATCAGTGATCGCTTATTGAAAATGGCAATCATTTTGGAACTCTATAATTTGAACGACTGCGCGATCGAGTTGATGCAGCACGTAGCCGCGGACCCCGCACTAAAAAGGCATCTTCGCTTCCCCATCGACGAAGCAATCGACCGGCTGGTTCCCACCATAGAGGGCAACAGATTTATCGGTGACGAGTCCGATGAGTTGGAACTCGGTTGGCGCATGAATTTTGAAACTTACGAAGAAATTCTCAAGATCAAGGCGGCACAACAAGAACCAAAAATCGAGATTAAACCTGATAACAGGATCGCATTGATCGGCACCGATAACGATCAGAGCAATGGGGAATCCGCCACCGAGCCAGTTCAACCGTCGACCGTTCAGCCGGATGAGCCAGAAACGCTAGATACAAACGCACATCTTGCCTCACCGGAACTGCCTTCAGCGTGGCGGTCGGTCTTAAACAAAGTTGCTTCCCTCGAGCGAAAGCACCCGATCACTTGGTTCCGGCGAAAGATCATCTTGCCGGACGGGTCGGTTGCTCGCCGTGCGGGGAATATTCGGGGCTGGGTGGATAATACGATAATCATGTCGGGTGTTGTTACGATAAGTGGCTGGGCGGCGGATATGTCGGCTGGGCGGCCAGTGGAACGTATCCTGGTCTTCGCGGATGGGCGCCGTGTCGCGACGGGTACCCGCTTCATCCATCGACCCGACGTTGCGCTTGCCTTTTCCCAACCGGAAATTTCCATGACTGGTTTCCGTTTCGATTTGATGAAACGAAAGCTTGGCATCGTCGAGGGGCTGACGCTTCGGGCGTTCGCCGAAACCGAAGATGGCTGTTCCGAACTCCGCTATCCGGAAAACTATCCCTTCAAAATAGACGACGACCCGCGCCGCTTCAGCATCAGAGCCTCTTCCCTGGCGGAGACTTTGCAGCTTGTCGAAGAACGTAGAGATCAGGAGGTCGAAGCGAGAATGCAACTCCGGCCGCGTGACATCGTTATCGACCCTGACGATACGCTCACACACTTGGACGCCCACGTTCCGACGTTTACGGATACAACGGCGAAAACCCGCGTGCCAATAGACATCGTCCGCGACAAACAGCCCGCCGTTCTCGTAACATTTGGGCAATCAAACATCGCCAATCATGGCAATTCGCGCTACGCGCCAACCCACGAATTCTACAACTTTGATTTCCTCTCCGGCGACGTTTTCCGGGCGGAAGATCCACTCCTCGGTGCCTCCGGCGACTTGGGCAATGTCGCAACCCGATTGGCAGACAAGCTGATCGAGAGGAAGGCTTTTAATTCCATCGTTCTCGTGCCGCTCGCCCTTGGTGGCTCAACGGTCGCTGAATGGACACCGGATGGATTCGCCCATCGCCGCCTCCTTGTCGCAATTCAGCGCTTGCGCGCACGCGATCTGAAACCGACGCATTTCTTGTGGCACCAGGGGGAATCCGATGTCGTCGCGGAGACGACGCAATCGGCATATGAATATGCATTCCGGCGTATCGTTGAGAGTTTGCGCGACCATGGCGCCTATGCCCCGGTCTTTGTCGCCGTTGCCTCCCGATGCGGGAATGACGGAAGCGAGCATATCCGTGCTGCGCAACAGTCGCTTCCAAACCCTCACCACAACATCTTTCCCGGGCCAGACACCGATAAGCTCGGGCCGGCATACCGCTTTGATGATTGCCACTTCTCAGATCGCGGCCTGGATGCGCATGCCGACTTGTGGGTTGACGCGCTTATGAAATCGGATCAACCCAAACTAGGTTGAATTCAGAGTTCGATTGGTGCGATCACTTGTCCCGCAGGCGGATCGATCCAGGTCACGTACCAGAGTTCAAGCATGAGCATCGCCCACAAACGGGTATGGTGAAAGAACCGACCGGACTCGGTTTCGGAGATCATTTTCTCAACGAAGTTCGGACGGAACAGCCCGCGACCAAGCGCACGCGGCGACTGGAGGACTTCTCTCAGGAGAGGCTGCAATTCGTTGCCGAGCCACTGCTGTAACGGCAAACTAAATCCCCGCTTCGATCGCCGCAAAGTTGCCGGGGGCAATTGAGACTCCATGACCGATTTCAACAACGATTTCGGTCCGCCGGAAGAGAACCGCACGGCTTCGGGCAACTTTAGGGCCCAATCGAGCAGGTTCTGATCCAGGAATGGACAACGCGTTTCCAGGCTGTTTCCCATCGCGGCAATGTCGAGTTTCACCAGCAAATCATCGGGTAAGTATGTATTGAAGTCTGCCCAGGCCGCACCGGACATCATCGTGGGGGCTTCATTAAAATAGGGGGCGAGCCGGTCAAAACTCGCTTCCGCCAAATAGGGTCGTAGTGTCTCTCCATATCCATCCCTTTTGTGATGGTCTTCGAAATAGGCCATGAGGCTGGCGTAGCGCCGGGTATCATTGCTGTCCCAGCGCGCTAATAATCGCCGTAAGACGCGCAGCGGACGCGTCCCGTCGGCGTCCGCGGGCAGATGTGACGCAAGGCATGCGGCAACACGTCTGGCCGACATGGGAAGACCGCGAACCCACTCCAAGCCGTGAAATGCCGCATACCGTTCATACCCAAAAAATACCTCGTCACCGCCGTCACCGGTCAGGGCGACAGTGACGTGCTCGCGTGCCAGCTCCGCGACACAAAATGTCGGAAGCGCGGAAGAGTCGGCAAAGGGATCGCCATAATGCCAGGCGATTTTGGGGAGAAGTTGCGCGATACTCGGCTGCATTTCCGCTTCATAGTGATCCGTACCGAAGTGCTGCGCGACTTCACGCGCAAATGGACGTTCATCCTGCGCAGCTTCAGAAAAACCGAGACTAAAGGTTTTCAGCGCCTTGCCATTGGTGTGACGGCTCATCAACGCCACGATCGATGACGAGTCGATACCACCGGAGAGAAACGCCCCCAAAGGCGCATCGGACGCCATTCGTACGCGCACGGCGTCGTCCAACAGAACCGCGAGTTCTTCGGACGCTTCTTCTCGCGATTTGTAATGTGTATCACCCGGAGTTGGGAACGTCGCGTAAGGCTCCAAACTGGGCGCGGCGCCTGGCGCAACAACCATTTTGTGCCCCGGCGGTAATCGCGACACGCCATCGAACGCCGTCATCGGCGCCGGAACGTATTGAAACGAAAGATAGTGATGTATCGCTTCCAGGTTCGGCGTCCGCGCAAGACCCGGCCACCGCAATAGCGCGCTCACCTCCGAGGCGAACACGAAATCTCCGCCAGACGACGCATAGCAGAGAGGTTTCTTACCGACCCGGTCGCGCGCGAGGACTAAGCGCTGCCGCCGCGTATCCCAGATTGCCAGCGCGAACATACCCCGCAATTTGTCAAGGACGCCGTCGCCCCATGCTAGATAGCCATGCACGATGACTTCGGTATCCGACTGCCCCGAGAAGACATGGCCCAACGAAGTAAGTTCGTTCCGCAATGTGCGGTAATTATAAATTTCGCCATTACAAACCACGCGGACCAGCCCTTGCGCATCGCCCATCGGCTGGTTTCCTTTTGGCCCAAGGTCGAGAACCGCAAGCCGGGCCGCGCCCAGAAATGCAGCTCCATCGGTCCAAATATCCTGATTGTCCGGCCCGCGATGGTCCAATTCATGGGTCATCACGCCCAACAGACGATTGATCTCTTCCGGGTTTCCCGGCGCAAGCCGCGGAACGACACCGACGATCCCGCACATGGCTACCGCACACAGGCCAAGTCGCGGCCCTTGTCGCGTTGCGTTCCAGCCGTAACCATCAGGCCTCTGGTTCCGGGGAGCAAACATCCCGGAAAATCTCAGCGTAGCGTTCCGTCATCGCCTCAAAATCATTCCGTTGGTCAAAAACCACCCGTGCCCGTTCGCCAAGCCGCTCGCGCACTTTGGTATTCTGTATAAGCCCACTGAGGTGCTCGGCCAAAGCCACCGTATCGCCGGGGCTATAGAACAATCCAGTCTCACCGTCACACAATTGCTCGCTGATCCCGAATACCGGCGTGGAAATGATCGCAATTCCTCTCGCCATGGCTTCCAGAATTACCCTCGGATAACTTTCGAGCCGCGATGCGCAAATGAAGATATCAGCCCCCCAATAGTGGCGCGCGACGTCATGCGTCGCGCCAGAAACCCTTAACCGCTTGCCCAATTCAGACGGCAAACCAGCGATCTCTCCCGCCATGTCACGCGCGTATTGGTTATCATGGGCGCCAATGAAATCGATCCGGAGTTGCTGCGTAAGTGCCGCAGGCATGCGCTTGAACGCGCGAACGATATCGCGCTGCCCTTTGCGCTCGCAAACCGTGCCAACGCAGATAACCGACACCTCTTGCGGCGCTAAATCGAGCGATTGCCGGGCCGCCTCCCGTGTCCATGATTTCTCCGCTTCACGCAGCCGGTCCGGATCGAGCGAATTGTGGACGACAGTCGACCCCGTCCCTTCCGGAAAAGGCTGCCAGACGTCGCGGGTCGCTTCGGAGACAAAAACCATTTCATCCGCGAGCGCCATGCAGGCAAACGCGCGGCCCTGGATTTCGATCGAGTAGGATTCGAACCGCGCCTGTTTCTTTTCACTCTCCCGAATATTCCAAACACAAGGCAACTGAACACGATTGGCGGCGTCGACGGCGTAAAATGTCTGTGACGTATTCGCGTAGATCAGGTCCGGTGAAAACGCATTCAGGAATGTAGAATATTCCGTTACGGCACGATCATAGTCGCGTTCGGTCAAGGCGTTTTCGATGCCACTCGGCTGGATAACCACCGTTACGCCTTCCGCCTCGTACGCCGCCCGGAGTGGTCCGTCGCTCGGGGACACCACGACCGGATCGATGACGTTGCCGCGCACCAGCCTGACCGTAAATTCCAACTGGCTGATCGGTGCACCGTCGCGCGCGAGTGAATGCCCGCACATAACGACGCGTATTGGGCCGCCGGTTGCCTTGCGCCGTTTGACGGTGCGAAGAGACGTTGGAACGAAAGTAGCAACATCCTCCGCATTATCCCGCCCTCCACCGCGCCGGACGAGGCGTCGACGAATCTCCTTGAACTGAAGCCCTAACAGCAACCCGAGTGCTGTGCGGAATGTCCGCAAGGCGCCGCGCGCTTCGAAGATTTGCCGAATCGTCTGCCAAAAGAGCATCGAGTAGGCTTGCAGCCAGCCAATTTCAATAACGCGGATCGCGCCGGTACTTTCGTCAAGATCATGTTTGGGTGACAGCGAAATCGACGCACCTGCACCCGGGAGACGCGTGATGCAGCGATGCGCTCCAATACCGGATTGCCGTAGCCTCAAATCCTGGCCCAAACCTGAGTCGCCGACGATGAGTTTCGCCAGTTCAAATTCGCTATCCGCCGATAGAATCACCCAACCGCACGCGTAGAGCGATTCCTGGCCGTGCATCGATCTAGACTTCCAACGGATGGGAGAAACGGCCTCACCTGTCATCGGTTTTGTAGCAATTGGCGAAACGCCCCTTATAAGAAGAACGATTTCTTTCCATTATCGGATGGACTGTTCACGATTTGGGAGGCTATGTTTTTTCGAACATCGATGTCACGCTTTTTTGCCGGTATGGCGAACTCTTACTGTCATGCGATGTGCTGTTGAGGCAGGTTCCACCGCATGCACCCAGCAATCGAGCAGGCTATAGAATTCTGCGCAGCGCGCGACATCAAAAAGATGTCGATTGTCGTGCCCTTCGAGCTCGAAGACTCGGAACTGATAGCCCTGCAGCGACATTCTGGCGTGAAACGATTGACCGCCATTGCCGGTCCCGCCGTCGCAGCCATCACCAATGATAATTGGTTCGTCCCGTACAATCCTAACAGGCCGAGCTTGTATTCCGGTGCCACCAATACACCAACTTTGTTTCTAGGCGGCCCGGCGATCGTTTCGATAGTCCCGCTACTTGCTCTGCTGTTGCACGGTCGGATGTCCTTGGTCTGCCGCGTGGAAGGTCAGTTCAGGAATTGCTCCATAGCGCAAATTTTGAGCTTGCGGGCCGCGGATAGAACCGCAGGCTGGTTACGCCAAAAGCCGCAAACAAGCTGGACTGTCCGGACCGTTTCCGCACTTCGTGAATTCGGTTCTCTGCGACGGATTTGGCGATCGACACTCGCCCGCGAAACAACGGAAACGAACAAACCGGAAGACGGTTTGACAGAAACCTTGTTCGCCGAGATCGCGCATTGTGCTGAAGCAGAAAGTTCAGATCGAAATTCAGCGATACCGGGACCCGTCGTGCATGTGAATGCGGGTATGACTGCCGGCGGCGTCGAGCGGCAAATCTGCCTAACACTGGCAGGGTTGAAAGAACGCGGCTTCGAGGACCTATTGCTTTTGGGCGAATACCGGTCAGCCGTCGCTGAATTTCAGCCCTATGTGGATTGGCTCAACCGGATCTCGGTTCCGATACGGGCCGTGCCGAAACTGCCATTGCAAAGCTTGTGGGATGCCCTGCCTCCCCGCACGGCAACGGCTATGTCCCAACTGCCCGCCTATCTGATAACCGAGATCCTGGCCCTCGCAGCGGAGTTTCGGCGCTTGCGGCCCGAGGTCGTGCACGCCTGGCAAGATGCGACCTGCATTCGCGCTGGCTTCGCAGCGTTACTTGCCGGTGTCCCCCAAATTATCCTATCCGGCCGCAACACCGATCCGGCGTCACTACCGACTCATCAACCCTATATGCGGCCGGCCTACCGCGTGTTGATGCAGCAAAAACAAGTTTCGGTCATCTTGAACAGCCATGCCGGTGCGCGCAGCTACGCCGCGTGGCTGGGTTTGGACGCCGGCCAATTCTCAGTCATTCACAACGCAATAGACCCCGAAATGATAAACGCCGGCGCGGGGAACATGCGCGAAAAGTTTGGTATTCCAGCTACAAGCACTGTTGTCGGTGGCATATTCCGGTTTCTGCCGCAAAAGCGCCCGCTCCTTTGGATCGAAACAGCAGCGGTTATCGCCAAAGACACACCCGACACCCATTTTTTGATTGTCGGCGACGGACCGCTTAGAAAACAAATGTTGGGCCGAATTGCGGAATTGGGATTGAGCAACCGGGTCCATCTTCAAAGTAACGTGGCCGATATTGGTGCCTTTTATAATGCCCTTGATCTCTTCTTCCTGGCATCGGAACGCGAAGGTCTTGCCAATGTCTTGCTGGAAGCGCAATGGCATGGCGTACCGATAATCTGCAGCGATGCGGGCGGCAACCGGGAAGCAGTCGCTGAAGGTGTAACCGCAAAAATTGTAGACCAGTCGACCCCAGAGGCGTTATCAACTGCGATCCTGTCCGGTTTGGCGGATACGGCGTGGCGGACGCGGGCCTCGCGTGAAGCTCCGGCATTCGTGCAAGAGAAGTTTTCGATGAACAAACTGATTGATCAGACGCTTTCGCTCTATCCCAAGAATATACAATTGTAATGAGTCGAGTCATTCGTCGCATTGTAACGCTAGGCTGTACGTGTTAGCTAAGCCACCTCTATAAAAGTAGCGAAGTAAATTCGACGTTAATTCAAAGTAACGACCGACTTTAATGCTATACGTAGATTTAGAAATTATCTGGCCGCTTAAAGAAAATGAACATTCAGCAAGTTAAGGGAGCGCCGACGGCGTTATGAGGGCTAGTCCTGGAGTAAGAGATCTCATAGACGGTCTCAAATTGTGGCGGCTGTGGATGCGCATGGGCTGGATGGATATCATCCGGCGCTACCGCCGGACGAAAATCGGACCATTCTGGGGAACACTCAGTACCGCGGCGTTTATCGGAACAATGGGGTTCCTCTATGCGGGGATTTTCAAGCAAGACCCGCAAAGCTACCTGCCCTACTTATCATCAGGCTTCACGGTTTGGATCCCGCTCGCAAGCATGATTACCGAAAGTTCGGCGACGTTCGTGGCCGCGGAAGGCATTATCAAACAAAGTAACGTGCCGTTCACGGCATTTGTCTGGGCGGCGCTGGTCCGAAATATCATTGTCTTCCTGCATAATGTGCAGGTCTTTATCTTCATCGCGATCATATTTCGCGTCGAAGTGAATATAAATACGCTCCTGATTTTCCCAGCAATTATCTTACTCAGCATCAATGCGATCTGGATCGGAAGCGTCATCTCCATCCTTTGCACACGCTTTCGAGACCTGCAGCAGCTCCTAACGACAATCGTGCAAATGACCTTTTTCTTGACACCGATCTTCTGGACCCCAGGTCAGGTCGGACGCGTTAAGACCGTTTTTGTCGATTTCAATCCGGTGTTTCATTTCCTCGACATTTTGCGCTCCCCCATGCTTGGAAAAGCACCCGATATGCTTAGTTGGTACGTCGTATTCGGTATTACGATCGCGGGATGGACCTTCGCCATACTCTGTTTCAATCGCTACCGTCACCGGATCATCCTGTGGATGTAACAATCGGGAACCAGTTCTAAGAAATGTCCCATATTCGCTTGAACAAACTCAGCCTGCACCTGCCAATTTTCGATGCGGATAGCCGCTTGCTGCGCCAGGTTATTTTCAAACGCCGAACCGGCGGAAAGCTTTCGCTCGACGGCGGCGTTGTGGTGAAGGCGCTGGAAGACATTACGCTTTCGATCGAGGAAGGAGACCGGGTCGGTATTGTCGGGCACAACGGGGCCGGCAAATCGACCATGCTGCGGGCCTTGGCCGGTGTTTACGCGCCGACATCCGGTTCGATCGAGGTAGAAGGGAAAATTTCCGCCTTGCTTAGCCCAGGATTGGGCATGGATGCTGAAGACACCGGCTTCGAGAACTTCATCAATATTGGTGTCATGCTCGGTCTCACGGTCAAGGAGTTGCAAAGCCGCAAAGACGAGATTGCCGAATTTACGGAACTCGGCGAATACCTTGCCTTGCCGGTGCGGACTTACTCCTCAGGCATGCTGCTCCGACTGGCCTTCGCCGCCGTTACGATCATCGAACCGGATATCTTGCTTTTGGACGAAGGATTGGGCGCCGGTGACGCCCGGTTCGCAAAACGAGCCCAAGAGCGTTCGACCGGTCTCATGGAAAGAGCTAAAATTTTGGTGATCGCGAGTCACTCCGAATCCATCGTTTCAGACCTTTGCAACAAGGCTATGCTTCTCGAGCAAGGCCGGCTCGTCGCATATGGCGACGTGAAATCCGTCTTTGAAAAGTACAATGAATTGAATGCCGATCATGTCGGTGCCCATTTCGAATAAGGACGGCCGAAACGGCATTACCATGACCGCGGCAACAGCGGCGCTAAAGGAATTTTGCCCCAACCGATTCGCTACAAAGGCGACGTAAAGATTGCGATATCAACCTGTTCAAGGTTGCGATCAGTTTCCAGAATTCTTACGCCCCTTCAAACCCACTGATTTTATACAATTTTGCAACTCGGCTTTCAGGAACACCGACCTTGCAATTGCATCACTTTGTCGACTATAGCAACGTGTGTATTGTGGCGCCCTCATCGGGCCAAAGGGTAGCTAAATTTTCGTGTATTGGGTGAATGTTCGTGATGGATTTAGGCTTCATCACGCGAGCATCATGGATAGTGACGCTAAAGCGGATAATTTGACAAAACCGCAAAGCCCGGAATCCAAATTGCCTGGCAAAGTGGGAGGAAAACTGTGACGGAACAAATTACTCAGATGGCGTCTTCGTTGGATGCATTGAAGATTAAGATTTTCGCCGACGGTGCGGATTTGGATGGCATCCTCAAACTTGCCGCGAACCCGTTGATTAAGGGTTTTACGACGAACCCCACGCTGATGCGCAAGGCTGGGGTTACGGATTATAAAGGCTTCGCTGCCGAATTGATCCAAGCAGTCCCCAACAGCCCGATTTCCTTCGAGGTGTTCGCCGACGATTTGCCCGAAATGGCAGCCCAGGCCAGAGAAATTTCGACATGGGGACCGAATGTAAATGTCAAAATCCCGGTGACGAATACGCAAGGCGAAAGCTGCGTCCCGATCATCGAAACACTTTCTGCGGAAGGTGTCAGCCTCAATATTACAGCAGTGTTTACGCTTGATCAGGTCCGCGCTATCACGGCGGCTCTTGACGATGGATCGCCAGCGATAATCTCGGTATTCGCGGGCCGCATCGCCGACACAGGGATCGATCCGCTGGGGCATATGCGCGACGCCGTAGCCATAATGAAAACAAAACCCCGCGCGGAACTACTGTGGGCGAGCCCCCGCGAACTACTCAACATTTTCCATGCGGACTCCGTCGGCTGCCACATTATTACGGTGACGCATGATGTCCTCAACAAACTGTCGATCATCGGCAAAGATTTGAGCGAATACTCGCTGGAAACCGTGCGAATGTTCTATGAAGACGCGCGTTCGGCGCAGTACTCGATTGAAACGAAAGAGCTTCTCGACGAAACCGCCGTTGCGGCCTCTTGAACTGAACCAAAGGAAATGAAGTGACGAAGCAGTTTGACAAGGTTCTGATCACCGGTGGCTCAGGTTACGTAGGTAGCGTCCTGGTGCCGACATTACTCGACGCCGGCTATGAGATCACAATTCTCGATATTCCTTACTTCGGCAAAGACCATTTGCCGCTCGACCACCCCAATCTGACTATCTACGACGGCGATATTCGCGACATGCCGACCGTTGCAAAAGCGATGGCGGGCATGGATGCGGTCTTGCATCTCGCCTGTATTTCGAATGATGCAAGCTTCGAATTGGACGAGAATCTGAGTACGACCATCAATCTCGATGCCTTTGAGCCGATTGTCACCTCGGCGAAAGAAGCAGGCGTCAAACGCTTCGTTTATTGTTCGTCGAGTTCCGTTTACGGCGTATCGGATGCTCCGGAAGTCACCGAAGATCACCCCCTCGTTCCGCTCACGCTTTACAATAAGTACAAAGGCATGTGCGAACCGGTGCTATGGAAGCACATGTCGGACGATTTCACTTGCGTCACGATCCGTCCAGCCACGGTGTGTGGGTACGGCCCTCGATGCAGGCTCGATCTCTCGGTCAACATTTTGACCAATCACGCCATCAATAAGGGCAAAATAACGGTCTTCGGCGGCAACCAGAAACGGCCCAATCTGCACATCCTGGATATGTGTGCGGTCTACAAGCTGATGCTGGAATCGCCTGCGGAGCTTATTCAAGGCGAGACGTTCAATGCCGGTTATCAGAACCACACGATTATGGAGATTGCCCAGTTCGTGAAGAAAGTCGTTGAAGAAGAATTTCCGGAAAAGGGTAAAATCGACATTGTCGTCACCGAAAGCGACGACAACCGTTCGTATCACATCAATTCGGACAAGATTTTCCGGGTCCTCGGTTTCAAACCGCAGCATTCCATCGAAGATGCCGTCCGCAGTCTGTGCGACGCTTTTCGCGCCGGAAATTTGCCAGACAGTTTTGAAAACGACTGGTACTACAACGTCCGAACAATGCAGGCGATTGGAGCGACATGAGTTCCAAGCCAGTTGCGCTCGTCACGGGCGGCGCGGGTTTTATAGGCAGCCACATGGTGGATCTGCTCGTCGCACAGGGATGCGCGGTGCGGGTGATCGACAACCTTATCGGCGGCCGAGAGGCGAATTTAGACGACCATAAATCCAACGCCGACGTTACTTTCGATCAACGCGATATCCGCGAACTTGCGGCACCAGACCCGCTCTTCGAGGACGTGAAGTACGTTTTTCACTTCGCAGGCATTGGCGACATCGTGCCGTCGATGGAACATCCGGTTGAGTATATGTCGGCGAATGTCCAGGGTACGGTGCATGTACTGGAGGCGGCTCGAGCGGCAGGTGTTGAAAAACTGGTCTATGCCGCGTCATCCTCCTGTTATGGACTCGCGGAAACGCCGACTGACGAATCGCACCCTATCGATCCGCAATATCCCTATGCCCTCAGTAAATATCTGGGCGAGCAAAGCGCGTTTCATTGGCACCAGGCGTATGGCCTGCCCGTAAACGCGATTCGTATTTTCAACGCCTATGGCACCAGGTCACGAACCTCCGGCGCCTATGGCGCCGTATTCGGCGTATTTCTTCGGCAAAAGCTTGCCGGGAAGCCATTCACAGTGGTTGGCGACGGTACGCAAAGCCGCGATTTTTTGTATGCAAGCGACGTTGCCGAAGCGTTTTTCCGGGCAGCGGAATCGTCACATACCGGACGGATCTATAATTTGGGCGCCGGCAACCCGCAACCGGTCAACCGCCTGGTCGAGTTGCTCGGTGGCGAGGTCATTTATATCCCTAAACGCCCCGGCGAACCGGACTGCACCTGGGCCGACATCACACGAATTTCAGACGAGTTGGGCTGGCGGCAAAAGGTTTCATTCGAGGACGGCGTTCAACGCATCCTCGATAACATCGATTATTGGCGCAACGCGCCATTGTGGGAGCCTGACTCCATCGCAAAGGCGACCAAGACATGGTTCGATATGCTTTCAGAACGAGAAACGCGCGCAAATGGATGACGCTAAATATCAGGCCAAAATCAAGTCGGTTGAAGAGCTGAAAAGAGCGATAGGTCCGCGGCCGAGAAGCGGCAAGGTCGTGATGTGCCACGGCACCTTTGATGTCGTTCATCCCGGGCACATCAGGCATTTGATGTACGCAAAAGGCAAGGCCGACATCCTGGTCGCCAGCCTGACTTGCGACGCCCATATTGAAAAAGCCAATTTCAGACCTTTTGTGCCGGAGAACCTTCGCGCGTTGAATCTCGCGGCGCTGGACATGGTCGATTATGTCGTTATCGACCCAATGCCGAAGCCCTTGCAAAATCTTGCCGAAATCCAGCCGGACTATTTTGCCAAAGGCTATGAATATGTGGCGGAGGGCATGCCGCCCGCGACGCAGGAAGAGAAAAAGGTCCTGGACGGTTTCGGCGGCGAGTTCATCTTCACACCGGGCGACATCGTTTACTCCTCCTCGAAGATCATCGAAACGATGCCGCCGGATATCGCATCGGATAAGCTCATTTCGCTTTTGGATGCTGAAGGGCTGACGTTCCAGGATTTACGGGACGCGGTTTCCGGCTTCGATAAACTAACCGTGCATGTGGTTGGCGACACAATCGTCGACAGCTACACCCATACGACGATGATCGGTGGCCAGACCAAAACGCCGACAATGTCGGTTCGCTTCGAGGAGCGGACAGATTTTGTTGGCGGCGCCGGAGTCGTCGCAAAGCATCTCCGAGCCGGTGGCGCGAACGTTGTCTTCACGACGGTTCTGGGAAATGATGAATGGCTCGACTTTACCAAAAATGATCTCAAGGAAGCTGGTGTCGAACTCCGCGCCGTGGTTTCCGAGAATCGGCCGACGACAAACAAGAATGCAATCGTCTGCGGCGGGTATCGATTGCTGAAAGTCGACACGCTGGATAACCGCCCGATCAGTGATAAGATTCTCGAAGAAATTGGCGCCAGCTTGCAAAACTGCCCGGCCGATGCCGTCGTGTTCAGCGATTTCCGCCATGGTGTTTTCAACCCAACGACAATCCCCGATTTAATTCAAAAGATTCCCGATGGGGCATTCCGCGTTGCCGACAGCCAGGTCGCAAGCCGTTGGGGCAATATATGCGACTTTCAGGGATTCGATCTGATCACACCAAACGAGCGCGAAGCCCGCTTTTCGCTTGGTGATCAGGACTCCGTCATTCGCCCATTGGCGCTCAAGCTTTATCAAGCGGCGAACTGCAAGAATCTGATCTTGACGCTCGGCGAGAGGGGTCTTATCGCCTATCGCGAACGCCGCCAAGTTGAACAGGATGTCCGTTCTTTTTTCGCCATCGACAGTTTTGCCAACCATGTCGTCGACGCCGTCGGCTCCGGCGATGCGCTGTTGGCGTACGCGACGCTCGCCCACGTTGCTCATGGCAATGAAGTCGTTGCGACTGTTCTTGGCGCGATGGCGGGCGCCGTCGAATGCGAAAGGGACGGCAACGTTCCCGTGACGACGGATGACCTGATCAACAAGATCAATCAGGTCGAGCGTCGCGCCACATTCAACAACGATTGACCTCGAGGTAGGAATGACACTTCCGGTGGTCGGTTTTGTGGGGCTGACCCATCTCGGTTTGAATTCCGCGATCGCGGGCGCCGAAAAAGGCTGCCGCATTGTCGGGTTCGACCCGGATGATAATCTTGTCGAACGGTTGAGCGCGGGTGAGGCGCCACTGACGGAACCGCAATTTTCCGATTTGCTGACCAAGAACCTCGACCGGCTGGAATTTACGGCGGACGCATCGGGCTTGGCGAAATGCGACATTGTCTACATCGCACCCGACGTCGCGACAGACGACAATGGACGAAGCGACCTTTCCACCATCGATGCCCTGTTGGAAATCGCGTTCGACCACGCGCGAGCCGACGCTGTACTCGTGGTCCTCAGCCAGGTCCCGCCTGGTTTCACGCGTGCACGGGTAAGGAAAAACCGGTTACTTCTGTATCAGGTCGAAACTCTGGTTTTCGGTCGTGCGATCGAGCGGGCGCTATATCCGGAACGCTATATTGTCGGCACCGAGGATCCCGAGACTCCGCTCCCCGCCGCGTACCGGTCTTTCCTTGAACTATACAATTGTCCCTTGCTTGTCATGCGTTTCGAAAGCGCGGAGCTGGCCAAGATTTCGATTAATTGCTGTCTAGTCGCCTCGATCAATGTTGCGAATATGCTGGCGGAGCTCTGCGAAAATATCGGCGCCGACTGGTCGGAAATCGCACCGGCCTTGAAACTGGACAAGCGTATCGGGCAACACGCCTATCTCACGCCCGGTCTGGGCATCGCGGGCGGCAATCTGGAACGCGATTTGGCTACCGTACAAAATTTCGCCAACGATCATGGAACGGACGCTGGTGTCGTTTCCGCGTGGCTCGCCAACAGCAAATGGCGCAAGGGGTGGCCTTATAGAATGTTGCAGGCAAAACTTCTGAAAACGCGCCCAGACGCCCGTATCGCGGTATTGGGCGTGGCGTACAAAGAAGATACGAACAGCATCAAGAATTCGCCTTCTGTCGCCCTGCTTTCGGAAATTTCAGACGCGCGGGTGACGGCCTACGATCCCGCCGTACCGCCGGATGCCGTGCCCGATGTCGCCTGGGCGGCGGATGTCGACGAAGCGGTTCAAGGCGCGGACGCCATTGCA
>JAJFJB010000466.1 GCA_021774435.1 Alphaproteobacteria bacterium | reverse complement strand
CGGATCCCGGAGATCGACGGCGCAGCCTTTGGCGTTTGACCGACAAGGGAAAGTCGTTGCTCGAAGAAGTCCTGCCGATTGCCGCGCAGATCACACAGACGACTTTGGCGCCTCTAAACGCCGGCGAGCAGCGTAGGCTCGTCGACCTGTTACGGAAGCTTTCGTAATGGGACAAATCTATGAACGCCCCAACTCGCTCGACACCGCGCTGGAAATCCTATCGCAAGGACACTGGACTATCCTTGCCGGCGGCACCGATATTTTCCCCGCTGCTGCGGAAGCTTTCGCCTGGGGCCGCCCCGCGCCGGATTGCATTCTCGATATTTCCGCGATCGAAAGGTTAAAGAAGATCGAAGAAAGAGCGCACAGTTACCGGATCGGCAGCCTGGTAACTTGGACCCAGTTGATGAATGCGGATCTGCCAAACTGGTTTCAGTGCCTGCAGATCGCTGGCCGCGATGTCGGCGGCAAACAAATACAAAACCGCGGCACGCTTGCCGGGAACATTTGCAACGCCTCGCCGGCGGCGGATGGCGTACCGCCGCTATTGGCATTGGACGCGAGCGTTGAAGTTCAAAGTCTTGAAGGCACGCGCGCACTCTCGCTTCGCGATTACGTTCTGGGAAACCGTAAAACGGCCCGCGATGAGGTGGAGCTCGTGACCGCGATCGTTATCCCAAAACACGATAATCGAACGCGCTCGACATTTCTTAAACTGGGTGCCCGGCGATACCTGGTCGTTTCCATATCGATGGTGGCGGCGTTGATCGACGTAGACGAGGCCAATCGCATCACCTGCGGGCGCGTCGCTATCGGTTCCTGCTCCGAAGTGGCGCAAAGGCTTCCGGAACTCGAAGAAGCCTTGAAAGGATTATCGGCCAGCGCCCCAATCTCTGAAACAGTCACCAGCAACATGCTCGCGCCCTTGGCACCTATCGATGACGTTCGGGGAACGGCCGAATTTCGGCAAAACGCAGCACTTGTTCTGGTAAAACGTGCACTCGAGTCGCTTCGCGTCGAAGAGGACGCGGTGCAATGAACGAAACGACCCTACTGACAAAGGTCGATTTCACCTTAAACGGTGCCGCGGTATCCCATACCGACAACCCGTTAAAGCGTTTGACCACGGTCCTACGGGAAGATTTCGGGCTGACCGGCACTAAGGTCGGCTGCGATGCCGGCGATTGCGGTGCCTGCACCGTGCTGCTCAACGAACAGCAAGTCTGCAGCTGCATAATACCGCTCGCGCAGGCCGATGGTGCGGAGATCACGACCGTTGAAGGACTTGGGTCCGCGGACAACCTGACTGCATTGCAGCGGTCCTTCCTTCATCATGGCGCGGCGCAATGCGGCATCTGCACGCCTGGCATGCTCATGGCGGCAACGGAACTGTTAGCCCGAGAACCAAAGCCCAACGAAGAATCAATCAAGGATGCGCTCGGCGGCGTACTATGCCGTTGCACGGGGTACCGGGCCATTATCGAGGCCATCGCGGACACCCACCGTTTTGTGGAGCCTCAACAAAAACCGGACCGAAATAGTAAGACCGTTGGCACCCGGTTACCCCGAGTCGACGGTGAGGCCAAAGTCTCGGGCGGCGATTTGTTTGGTGCGGACGACGCCCCTGAAGATTCACTTTGGCTGCGTCCCGTGCGCTCACCGCATGCACGAGCGCGGTTTTCGCTGGGCGACCTCGACGCCTTTCGCAAATCCCATTCGGGTCTCATCGCAATTTTGACGGCGGCCGACGTCCCGGGTGAAAACAGTTTTGGCGTTTATCCCGACCTGAAGGACCAGCCGGTAATAGCTGACGGCAAGGTTCGTTACCGGGGCGAAGTCGTTCTGGCTCTTGTCGGAGACCGTGCAACTGTCGAAGCAATCGAATTCGATGCTTTGCCAATCACTTGGCAAATCGAAGATGCCGTGACAGGGACCGATGCTGCCGCAAAGGAAAATTCGCCATCGGTTCATGAAACCAATCCGGATAATATCCTGGTTCGCGGAGCTGTTCGGAAAGGCGACATCAAATCCGGTTTTGAAAGCGCCGCCGCCATCGCGAGAGGTCAAGTGCAAACGTCATTCGTCGAACATGCTTACATAGAACCGGAAGCTGGATTTGCACAGCGGTTGAATGACCGAATTGAAGTCACCGCTTGTACCCAGGCTCCCTATATGGATCTCGATGAATGCGCTCGCGTACTCGGCTTGGAAAAGTGCGCAGTCCGAATTATTCCCACCGCGTGCGGCGGCGGGTTCGGCGGCAAGCTTGATGTTTCGCTGCAGCCCTTGCTGGCCGTCGCGGCTTGGACGTTAAAGCGTCCAGTCCGCTGCGTTTACTCACGAATCGAATCAATGGCGTCCACTACGAAACGCCATCCTGCCAAGATCCGCGCCCGCGCCGCCGCGGATAAGGAAGGACAGCTCCTAGCCATCGAAATGGATGCCGATTTCAATACGGGGGCCTATGCATCCTGGGGGCCGACCGTTGCCGACCGTGTTCCCGTCCATGGTAGCGGTCCCTATTACGTGCCCAATGTGCATATCGAAACGCGTTCGATCTACACCAACGAAACGCCGGCTGGCGCCTTTCGCGGCTTCGGTGTTCCACAGGCGGCGATCGTTCAGGAGCAGCTCTTCGATGATCTTGCCGAAGCGCTGGGAATCGATCCCTTCGAATTCCGCTACAGGAATGCCATTCGAACCGGGCAACCGACCGCCACGGGGCAAAAGCTCGAAGCCAGTGCGGGGCTCAGTCGATGCCTCGAAGCGCTGCGTCCCCATTGGAACGATTTGCGGAGTGATGCGGAACGGCAGAACCGAGAACGACGCGGCCCTCGCCGCCGTGGCGTCGGCGTTGGCTGTATGTGGTACGGCTGCGGCAACACCTCGATGTCGAACCCATCGGAAATTCGGGTTAGCCTATCAAAGAACGGTCGGCTGACTCTCTTTAACGGCGCCGTGGATATCGGCCAAGGATCCTATACTGTTATTCTGCAAATTTGCGCCGAAGCGCTCGGATTGCCCCCCAGCGTGTTTAACTTGGTCCATGGCGATACGGATTTGACGCCCGATGCGGGAAAGACTTCCGCGTCGCGTCAAACCTTCGTTACCGGCAAGGCTGCCTATTTGGCCGGACAGGACTTGCGAACCAAAATTCTCCGGTTGGTCAATGCCAGCGGTGAAGCGGAAATGGTATTAGAGGGCAACAAAATTAGAATTTCCGATCATGGGCGGGAAACTTTTGTAGACCTCTCGGCACTGCAAACCATAGACGAGCAAAACACTGTTCTTTTGGGCGAAGGCCGGTTTGATCCGCCAACCACACCACTGGACGAAAACGGCCAGGGCGATCCCTACGCGACTTATGGCTTCGCCGCGCAGATTGCCGATCTCGAAGTCGACACCGAACTTGGAACCGTTCACCTGAACCGCATCGTTGCCGCGCACGATGTCGGCCGCGCCATCAATCCGTGCCTGGTCGAAGGGCAGATCCACGGTGGTATCGCACAAGGCATCGGACTGGCACTGATGGAGGAATATATTCCCGGCCGGACAGAGAATCTCCATGATTACCTGATCCCGACCTTTGGTGACGTTCCTGAAATCGACGTCCTGTTAATTGAAGACACGGAGCCGTTGGGACCTTACGGTGCGAAAGGCATCGGCGAACCGGCCTTGATACCCACGGCACCGGCCATATTCGGCGCCATCAAGCATGCGACTGGCGTCAAGGTTTCCCACGTGCCCCTTTTGCCGCACCGCTTGCTTGCGGCGCTCAAGTCGCAGCGTGATTGATCCGAGGAGGATGCAATGACAGAGCGAACCGATCATTTATCTACCAATACGCCGGCGACCGGCGTCGATCGAACGGAGATGTTTGGTGCACGCGAAGGCAATGACGGCATTATCCGCTGCGACGCCTGCCCGGTCCTGTGCCGCATTCGGCCAGGGCGGTCCGGTGCCTGCGCGCGGTACGCCAATGAAGATGGCAAGTTGATCCGCACGGATCCCTTGGTCCTGGCCGACCGCACCGCACGCGACGGCGGCGACATGGTGCCGTTCCTGGAGGCCGAGCAAGATTGGGATGGCAACCCGGTTTCAGGAAAGGATGTCTTTGTCACCGGTATCGGCGCCGGGACAACCTATCCCGACTACAAACCCGCCCCCTTTATCGTTTCATCCGAGTTCGACGGCGTCGACACAGTCACCGTCGTATCGGAAGGCATTTTCAGCTATTGCGGCGTCAAGGTGAAGATCGACACCGACCGCCATATCGGCGCAGAAACCGCAGCAGTCCGAGCACAAGGTGAGCATGTCGGTCACATCACCACCGCCGAATATGGATCGCAAATGCTGTCGCTTGGCGGCGTGCGGCATTTAACGGGTGGCAGCAAGAAAGAAGGATCGGTGACCTGCAGTACGATGCTAGCCCTCTGCAACAAGGAACCGGTTGAACTCGAAATCGACGACGGCTCGAAGCTTATTATCGAAGCCGGGAAAGCGCCCATTATCGATCAGGTCGAAGAGAAGCGCATGCGGGTCGGCTGCGGTTCCGCCACGATCGGTATCTTCGCTCAGCAATGGCACGGGCATGCCGACGAAGTCATCGTTGTCGATGATCACATCACGGGAGTCCTATCGGAGCATCAGGCCGGCAAGGTTCTTGACATGAAGCCGACGGGCATTCGCATCAGGGGCCGTAAATCGACCGCGGGACGCTACTTCCAGGTCGCCGAGCCAGGACATGGCTGGGGCGGCACCGACATTACCGATCCGCTGAGTATTATCGAGACCTTTGATTCCAAGGTTGCTTGGCCTGGCATGCGTCTCCTGATGACCAGCACCACTGGAGAAGATTCGCTGTACTGCGAACTCGACGAAACATTAAACCCCGTCGAACAGGACATGCCGAAGCCACTCATATCCGTCGTCGACCGGATCGGCGAGAATTGTGAACCCTCTCTCGCGACCGTACTCTTCATGGCCGGTGCGGGCGGTTCGCTCCGGGCCGGCGTAACGGAAAATCCCGTGCATCTCACACGATCGGTTCGCGACCGTATCACCCAGGTAACACTTGGCGGCGCTCCAACCTACGTTTGGCCGGGTGGGGGCATCACTGTCATGGTCGATGTTACCCGTATGCCGGACCAAGCCTTCGGGTATGTCCCGACACCCGCGATCGTCGCGCCCATCGAATTTACATTGTCACGCGATAATTTTGCAGCACTCGGCGGCCATATGCGGTCTATTACGCCACTGGACGCGATTGCCGCCGAGTTCAAGGACATTGCCCGTCGCGAGTCCTGGCAGGCCGGCAATCCCTGGCCGCTGCAGCAGCAAAAGGCGGAGTGAAGACAGCGTGAGCGCGATACCGCAAACCAACTTTCGAAGCGCGGCCACGCATCGACACGCTTGGTTGCCGAACGGTCGTCTGCATCTCAGCGACGGCCCCATCGATCTCATCATCGGTGCCGAGGGTGAAACCACGCCCGTCCGTATCGCATTCGAAAAAGCAGAACAGCGGCTCACAGGGTTATTATCGGCCCTGGTTGCGGAACTCCCCGCATTGCGGTCCCCCGTCACGGATAGCGGCCCCTTCCTAGTCGATGTCGTGGCACAGCGCATGCTGACGGCGACGAGACCGCATCGTGCGAACTTTGTGACACCCATGGCAGCCGTCGCGGGCGCCGTCGCAGACGAAATTTTGGCAGCCATGGTGGCGACGCCGGGGCTTACGAAAGCCTACGTCAATAATGGCGGCGATATTGCCATTCATCTCGCCAAAGAGGCGACAATGATTGTCGGCGCGATGTCCCATCTAACCGCAGCAGCACCGGATGGCGTTGTGACGCTTACGGCCAA
>JAJFJB010000465.1 GCA_021774435.1 Alphaproteobacteria bacterium | reverse complement strand
CGAGACCATCCGGACGGCTGGCAGGATCACAAGCCGCCGTCCGGTTGGTTGGAGAACTCTACGCGGTTTTTAAATTGAGAATCGGCTTCGCCATTGCGCTCAGTGCCGTTGCTGGCGCGGCGATTGCGCCAGGAGAGGCGCTTTCGGCATGGGAGATGGCGGTTCTCGCGCTGGCCATACTCATGTCGGCGGCTAGCGCCGGAGCTTTCAATCAATTTGCGGAGCGGGATCTAGACGCGCAGATGGCGCGGACAAGAAATCGCCCGTTCGTGACCGGGCGGTTCCGCGCCGGGCCCTTGTGGTTTGGCATCATATCGGGCTTGCTCGTTGCTTCCGTCGTGATCGCGGCATGGACACTGAATACCGCTGCCGCCTTCTACGCATTTTGCGGCGCCATCGTCTACGGCGTCATCTATACGCTCTGGCTCAAACGGAGAAGTTGGCTCAACATCGTCGTCGGCGGCCTATCCGGCAGCTTCGCCGTACTGGCCGGCGCCGCGGCTGTTGATCCCAACTTGGCGGCTGGACCGATAATTTTAGCGATCGTCCTGTTCCTTTGGACTCCACCCCACTTCTGGAGCCTCGCCATGGCGCTCCGCAAGGACTATGCCCATGCCGGCGTGCCCATGCTCCCGGTCGTTATCGGCGACCGCAAAGCCGCTCATGTGATTTTGGCGCATACGGTCCTGTTGGTCGCACTCTCACTCCTGCCAATGGCATATGGGACCGGTTGGATCTATTTCGCCGCAGCTTCCTTGGGCGGCGGGCTATTTGTGTGGCGGAGCATTCGGTTGACCATGAATCCAGGTCCAAAGGCGGCGATGGCGAATTTCCACGCATCCCTGGTGCAGCTTAGCCTGCTCCTCCTCGGCACCTGTGCCGATAGCTGGCTTGGTATCTAAGGGGAAACCCATGCGGTCCCTCGCCTTACCTCTCGCGATTGCCGGACTGCTGGCCGCGATAGCGAGCGCGTCACTACACAATGCTGCCGCCGCAACACCGGTACT
Organism: Alphaproteobacteria bacterium; assembly: GCA_021774435.1. GTDB lineage: Bacteria > Pseudomonadota > Alphaproteobacteria > UBA8366. The sequence continues at coordinate 9,579 of JAJFJB010000465.1, read as the reverse complement.
GGACGAGCGGGAAGCGTTGCGTATCAGTCAGTCCGCTATCGGAAGGCGCCTTGACGGTTTCGAGTTCCGGGATACGGAGCGTCGTGTAATTCGGCTGGCGGATTATCGCGGCAAGCCTCTGTTGGTTCAATTGATCTACACCAGTTGTTACCATAGCTGCCCGTTGGCGGTGCAGACCTTGGATCGTGCTGTCGAGGCGGCGGCAGAGACTTTTGGAGACAAAGCCTTTGAGATTGTCACCATCGGGTTCGATTATCGGGCAGATACGCCAGAGCGACTGCGCGCCTATGCGAAAGACCAAGGCATAGACAGGACAAATTGGCGTTTTCTCGCCGGCACGCCGGAAACCATCGACCGACTAATCGAAACGATCGGGTTTGTCTTCGTACCCTCCCCTCGCGGCTTCGACCATCTGGCGCAGACCACTGTCGTGGATGCAAACGGCGTTGTATTCCGCCAAATCTATGGCTCCGAGATCGATGCGCCGGGCATCGTCGAACCGCTGAAAGCTTTGCTATATGGGCGTACCGCAGATTTTGTCAGCGTATCCGGCCTCATAAACCGTCTAAAACTCTTTTGTACGATCTACGATCCACGCAGTGAACGCTACCGGTTCGATTATTCAATATTCATCGGAATCGCGGTTGGTGGTTTAATCTTGTCGACGATGGCGGGTGTTCTTGCGCGGGCGATCTATCGCGAATTTCGCACTGGCCGAAACGCTTAATCAGAGTACTGATCGTGCGCGAACCACTACGCTACATCTTTCAGGTCGCAGAGAATGCGCTCGACCGTGCCTTCGGTCCGGCTTGGAACCCGCTGCACCAACTCGGCGCACTCGGTTTTTTCTTCTATTGGATCGTCGCGGCAAGTGGCATCTATGTCTATCTATTCTTCGACACGGGCGTCACGGAAGCCTATGCGTCGATAGAATATATGACAAACGAGCAATGGTATCTGGCCGGCGTCATGCGCAGCCTGCACCGTTACGCCTCCGACGGCATGGTTTTCTTCATGGTGCTCCACGTCCTGCGCGAATTCAGCAACGACCGGTACCGTGGAACCCGCTGGTTTTCCTGGGTAACCGGTTGGCCTGCTGTCGTCTTGCTCTTCGTTTGCGGCATTACGGGATATTGGCTGGTCTGGGATCAGCTTGCGCAATATGTCGCTATCACCTCGACGGAATGGCTTGATTGGCTACCGATATTCGGAGAGCCGATCGCTCGGAACTTCATGGCCCCAGAGATGTTGGACGACCGGTTCTTTACAGTATTGGTGTTCATTCACATTGCCGCGCCGTTAATCCTGCTATTGCTGTTATGGCTACACCTGAACCGGGTCAGCCGGCCGCGAAGCAATCCTCCACGAGGCCTCGCCATCGGCAGTTTCGTCATGCTGTTGGTTCTGTCCTTGATCAAGCCGGCAACAAGTCAAGCGCCGGCCGATCTCGCCCAAGCCGTTGGCGGAGTCGGCCTCGACTGGTTCTACCTTGGTTTCTACCCGCTCCTGAACCAATGGCCTGGCGCCGTTACATGGGGCGGCATGGCCACATTAGGCCTCATTCTCGTCGCACTGCCCTGGCTCCCCCCCTTGCGGCAAAGCGCAGCGGCCCGAGTCGATCTGGACAACTGCAATGGTTGCACGCGATGCGCGGAAGACTGCCCTTACGCCGCCATCTCGATGCAACGGCGTACGGATGGCAAACCGTTTGAACTCGAAGCCGTCGTCAATGGCGATCTATGTGTTTCGTGTGGGATTTGCGCGGGCGCCTGTCCGACTGCGACACCGTTTCGCCGAAAAAGTGAACTTGTTCCCGGCATCGAACTCCCCGACCGAACAATTGCCGAACTGCGCGATGATTTGGAAGCTCAGGCGCTTGAACCAACTACTCACAAACGGCTACTCGTAATCGGCTGCGATCACGGGGTCGATGTCGCTACCTTACATGACTGTCAGACCGGCACTCTCTCCTTGCCGTGCATTGGCATGTTACCCCCTTCTTTTATCGACTATGCCCTGAGCCACGATATCGCAGATGGGATAGTTTTGACCGGCTGCGCGGATGGCGCTTGCCAACACCGCTCCGGAGTCGACTGGACGAAGGCGCGAATGGCACGCGAACGTGATCCCTATCTTCGCCGCAGGGTACCAAAGGAACGTCTCTTACTTTCATGGGTGTACAAGTCGCAGCAGGCGCGGTTGAAGCGCGAGATCGAAACCTTCCGCGACACACTGCCACAAACCCCTCCGTTAGAAACCACAACTCCCAGCACCTCTAAACGATCTGTGGAACCGTCGCATGTCTAATATCCTAAGATATTCAGGACAGGCATTTGTATACGCCTGCATGGCGGCGGTGTTGGGCTATTTTGCCAATTCGCCGACGTATGAAAACTTTCCTGCCGATAAAGCGGAGCTAAAAATTAGTTTTGCTCACGGTGGCGCCAGAACGGTCGAGTGCCATCGCCGAAGCGCCGCCGAATTGAGAAAACTCGCGCCGAACATGCGAAAACCAATGGATTGTCCGCGCGAACGGGTGCCGCTTTTCATCCAACTATCCCTTGATGAGGATGTCATCTTTGACGGTTCCCTGACACCGACCGGCCTGTCCCACGACGGCCCTTCACGGATCTATGAAAAATTTCAAGTATCACCGGGATCGCATGTACTCGTGGCAAAATTACGCGACAGCCGCCGCGATAAAGGCTTCGACTACGTGCGCCGGCTCGATCTTAATTTTCACCCTCGGGAGATTGTCGCATTGGATTTTCGAGCAGAATTGGGCGGGTTTGTAGTTCGGAAATAGCCGATGAGATTTCGGTCAATCGGTTGAGGAGATTTAGAATGCCGTTGATTAACTGGCGCGATGATTTTGAGATCGGCATCGAAGAGATCGATCACGAACATCAGGAATTGATCACACTTATCAACGAAGCGCATAGCGCCCTACAAGCCGGAGCGGATATGCCCTCGGTTGCCGCCTTCTTCGGTGAAATTTATGCGCGTATTTCCGCCCATTTTGCCCTGGAAGAATCTGTTATGCGCCGCCTTCGGTATGCACAGACCGAGGCCCATAAAGCAGAACACGAAGAACTCTTAGACGGTATCCGCGACATCATGGATGGCTACGAACGCGGCGATTACGCGCAGTACCAAGAACTTCTAGCCACACACCTCGAAACCTGGTTCACGGATCACTTCAAAAACCAAGACGCGCGGCTGCATCGTTTTATTCACGATCACGAGCACATTTAGCCAAAACTTAGAGGCATCCGCGCGCGCTATTCACCGGCCGGGAATTTGATTCAGATCAAATCGAGGGCGTTTTCATTCGGGCATGATGCGCGTGCATATCCCAAATTCGGGAATAGGCGAGACAGGGAAAACGCGATGCATGGCAATCCAGCAGTTATTGAGCCCGGAGTCTTCGAGCGGCGAACCGGGATTCAGTCTGAGGATTTGAGACTTCTTCGTCGACTTCCCATGTTCGATCGCCTTCCTGCCGAAGTATTGCGCACGCTGCTAGCGGAATCGGTCGTTCGGCACTTTCCGAAGAACACGCTACTATTTCTGCACGAAGAACCCGCAAACCGATTCTTTATCGTTTTCGACGGCTGGGTGAAGTTGTTTCGAGAAACAGCCAATGGGCATGAAAGCGTCATCGCCGTATTCACGAAAGGTGAATCGTTCGCCGAGGCGGCAATTTTCGAAAGCGGCACATACCCTGTCAGTGCGGCAATGGTAGATGACGGCCGCTTACTCGTCGTTCCCGCGGCACCATTTTTGCGCTGCATGCAGGGAGACAGCGCTGTTTCTCTCAACGTGATGGCATCGATGTCCCGCCATCTACGACGCTTAGTGCGACAAATCGAGCAGCTTACCGCGCGTTCAACGACTGAGCGCCTCGCGGATTTTCTCTTGAAACTTACGCAGGCCGATGTCGGCTCGACGGTGGTTCACCTTCCACTGGATAAATCGCTCATCGCCGCGCGGCTCGGCATGCAACCAGAGACTTTTTCCAGATCGCTCGCTCGTTTACGCAAATTTGGTGTGGAGTGCGACGGACCCGATATCATTGTTCCGGATATCACCCTCTTACGCGATGTCGGAAAGAGCGACGTGGCGCATTTATAGCGGATCGAAAGTTAACCCGATCTTGTTCATTGCAGTCGCAGCAGGAGCTTAAGACGCGAACGACAATGCCGGCTCCGGGTTACAATTTGGACGGGTCAATGCAGTTGCGAGAAACTAAGCCGGAAGAAACTGGTGCGGTCGGAGGCGAATTCTACCGTCAGATCCCCATTCATGGCGCGCATGATTGCCCGGCTGATCGGCAAACCCAATCCGGCGCCGAACTTATGATCAGCCCGGCTGCCCCTGGCGAATTTCTCGAATACCATTGCTGCATCTTCGCGCGAAACACCGCCGCCATTATCGACTAGATCCACAAATACCCGGTTCCCCGATAGGTGGGTGCGAACTTCAATTCTTGGCGACTCCGATGCGTTGTACTTAACCGCATTCGATAGAATATTAATCAGGACTTGGCGAAGACGGTCGGCATTAGCGCTAATGCGTTGTCCTTCCGGTCCCGGCACGACCTTCACCTCAACGCCGGCGGTCCGTGTCATTCCCGATACAGTATCCAATGCAGCGGCGACTGCGGCGTTCGCATCGACCGGCTCCAAAAGCAAATTTAGCGTACCCGCTTCGAGGCGGCTGATATCGAGTATTTCATCGAGCAGTCGGGTCAAACGCATGCTTTCGTCATGGATTATGGAAACAAAGCGTTCCCGCTCGTCGCCAGAGATTTCAGCATTGCTCATCAAAATTTCCGAGAATGAGCGAATGGAAGTCATAGGAGTCCGAAGCTCGTGGCTGACCTGACTGAGAAATTCGTCTTTCTGGGTATCAAGGGCGCGCAGTTGCTGATTCACGTTCCGAAGCTGCTGCGCCGTCCGCTCGAGTTCGGCTGACTTGTCGGCCAATTGGCGGGATGTTTCGATCAACTCCTGGGTTTCGTCCGCAATATCGATCAGCTCATTCATGCCCACGGTCTGGCGGCCCGCAATTCGCGTTACCATCGCATGCGCCGAAGCCGCACCAATCGAACCCGCGAGTTCACGCTCCAGACGCGCGATAAGCAAATCCGTCGCGTGCGGCAAACCCGTATCGATCCCTTGGGCCCTGGCCAACTCATCGAACAACCGCCGCGCAGGCTCCGTACCGAGAATGCGTTGGGCAAGAACTAAGAGATCCTCCGTGTCAGCAACACCGAATTCAAAACTCGCCGGAGCGCCGCCAGCCGACCGGTATACATCGACGAAGAGTGTGGCCTGCAGACGCTCAAGCACATCGGATCCTGTAAGGCTGGAGACGATGAGGAAGCTGAGCGCATTTACCCCGACGCTCCATATTACGGCGTGCACAAGGGGATCAAAGCCGGTGAGCCCGAAGAGCGCTTGCGGCCGCAGAAATTCGATCCCCCAGGGTCCTTCGCTCAACGCCGCCGCACTTAGAATAAAGTCACCACCAAAACTGGGTAAAAAGAGCGTGTAGGCCCACAGGGAAAACCCGATTAATAGACCGGCAATCGCACCCGCCCGCGTCGCACCGCGCCAGAAAATTCCCCCGACCAAGCTGGGTAGGAATTGCGCGACGCCAACGAACGCGATCAAACCGATCGCGGCCAGGGCATCAGAGCCTCCACTGACTTGAAAGTAGAGGAATCCGAGGCCGAGAATTAACGCAATACTGATTCGGCGGGATGTGAGGAGCAGATTGCGGACATCGCCCCGGATCGTGCTACCGGCGGCCAGCAACCGCAGCGCAACAGGCATCACTATGTGATTGGAGACCATCGTCGACACTGCGATCGCCGCAACGATCACCATCGACGTCGCCGACGAAAACCCGCCCAGAAAGGCCAAGAGCGCCAATTCCTGACGCTCCGCCGCCAACGGCAATGATAAAACGAAGAGATCGGGGTTCGATCCTTCCGGCATGACCTTCAAGCCGGCGATAGCGATCGGCATGATGAAGAGGGTCATGCCGAACAGATAGAGCGGAAACAGCCATGACGCCGTCGCGAGATGGCGTTCCTCAATATTTTCGACGACAGTTACCTGAAACTGGCGTGGCAAGCAGATAATTGCCGCCGCGGATAGGAAGGTCAGCGTCGCCCATCGAGGCCCGAAGATATCACCGGCACCGCGAATTGCCTCGGCGGAGACGTCGGAAAATATGTCGCCAAAACCATCGGCGACTCCATATGTCGCAAAAACGCCCACGGCAATAAGGGCAAAAAGTTTGACGATGGCCTCGAGCGCAATGGCGGCGACGACGCCGTGATGTCTTTCATTTGCGTCCAAATTCCGTGTGCCGAACAATATCGTAAACAGCGCCATGCCGGCTGCAATCCAGAAGGCTGTCGTCACACCGTCGGACTCGCCGGCGATGACCTGATAACTCCGCGTTACCGACTGCAATTGCAGGGCGATATAGGGTGTCGTTGCGATAACCGCGATAATCGTCACGAGCACAGCCAGACTCGGGCTTTTACCATAACGCGAAGAAATCAGGTCGGCGATCGACGTAATGCGGTGCGCACGGCCAATACGCACAAGTTTTCGCAACAGCCACCACCAGCCAACGAAAACAAGTGTCGGCCCCAAATAGATTGTGATGAATTCGAGACCGTTTCGCGCCGCAGAGCCTACCGCGCCATAAAACGTCCAGGACGTGCAATAGACGGAAATCGACAGCGTATAAATGACCGGCGAATGCAACCAGCTGATTGGCCGCTGGCGGGTACGCCGGTCGACAATGAACGCGATGGCAAATAGAAGTGCCACGTAACCCAGACAAACGACCAGGAGGAGATTGACGGATAGCATTAGCGCTCAGCGTCGGACGGTCCCGCCGCCGCGGTTGTTTTGTCGCTATCGCGCAACGGGCGGGCAAGCGCTGCGGCCCCTGCGATCAGCATCGCCCAAACGATGAAGACGTAAAGGAGCGGAACCGGTACGCCGCCGATCTTACCGTCGATCAAAGAAATGCCGACGACGGGCGGCATCAGCAAAACGATGCCCGCCAAAAGCAGTGCGATCGACCTATCACGCAGCTTGCGGCGAGATAGTTGCGGGTCGGATTGATCAGTCAAATGGCTGAGCTCCGGTTGTCTAACCGGGACGTCCGTCGGAAAGCTGTTCAACGGCGGCCACGATCTCCGAATTCGAAAAAGGTTTCGTAATGAAGAGGTCCGCACCGCATTCCAACGCCGTTTCGCGATCCTCCCGCTGGCCCTTCGCCGTCAACATCAGTACCGGCAGCGCTTCGGCGCGGCGATCGGCGCGTAGCTGGCGCAAGATCTCATAGCCGTCCAATTCCGGTAACATGACATCCAATATCAGTATATCTGGCGTTTCGGCGAGCGCGGCTTTCAGTGCCTGTCGCCCATCGGTTTCGACCGCAACTTCGAACCCTGCTCTTTCCAAGAGAAATGTCAGGGACTCGACAATATTCGGTTCATCCTCGGCCAACAAAACCCGTTTCGTCATGGCTCTGTGATCCTCCCTTGCGTGCCCATCTTTTGCGGACATCGCAGCCAATTAGACCTCATGTACGGCGCGGCGGCAATCGTGAAACGCCGCTCACTCAGACAAGGGATCCTCCACACGATGCAGGCAATTCCGTCTGGGACACAAGCGGCAACTCGGTCCCACCTCCTCAACAAGCGTGGATGCTTCCGGCGCATAGACCGTTTTACCGGACTCATTTTCCTTCATCGCGAGCATGTCGGTGACATAGTGGCGCGGTTTGCCAAACCCGGTCGGACCCGTGTGGCGCGCCCGTGCGACAAATATTAATCGAGCCCCCGAAGGAAACAGGGCACGTTGTCGAATGACCGCTTCCGGCGATTGTTGCGCGCGATAAAGAACCCAAAGCGGACAGGCAGCAACGTAGCGCGGGATGGAAAGCCCTTCCAAACCCAGCATTTCGATGATCGTACCGGCCGCATTTGCGCGAAAATACCCGAACTGGGGAACATCTCGGCTTCGAGGCAGCGCTGTCAGACGATAACATACCGCCGCAACGTCCGTTGAGAAGGCTTCCGCCAACGCTTCTATGTCATATCCAAGCTCGGCGGCCCGTCGGGCGAACACTTCCATTGGCATGAGTAAAGCACCAACCGCATATTTGCTGAGCGCCCGTCGCGCGCGCGTGCGCGCGGCGGCAGTCTGAATCTGCGGCTGCCGCTCGATCACGTCATCAATTAGGGAACCAAGATGGGCCTCGGCAAGAGACAGTGCTTTGGCTCGGCGGGATACCGGTCGTGGGTCCGTCAATGAATTGGTCAGACCGCTCGCCCCCGCCTCGATTTCCGCGAAATGGTTTTCTCGGGCATTGTACAGCATCTCTACCTCGTCCAATGGTGTCTGGACGCGCTCGGACTCCTCCGATTTGTCGAGGTACGTGGCAAGCGCCTCCCCGACGTCGGAGAGTGCGCGGCTTTCTTCATGTATGATGTGGCCAAAACGGTCACGCTGTGCCGCCGGCACATCGGGAAAGTCGGTCAAAATTTCAGCGGCAGAGCGAATCGCGGCAATCCGCGTCAGCATGCGATGAACCGTTTCGCTGAGAAACGGATCATTCGACAAACGATCCGAAAGCGTTTGTGCCCGGGTCACGGCGTCACGCTCGGATCGCGCCAACGCGGCCAACCCTCGCGCCCACCCGGGAAACCGGCCAATCATTTCATTGGTTCGCTCGCCCTCGACGCCCAGTGTGCGAAGCGGCGGCAATTGCGCCATTTCCATCAACGTATCAAGCAAGCGGCTCTCCGATGCGCCATCAAGATCGTCCAATGTCAGTTTCAGGGACTCGGCGATTTTACGAAGCAGCGTTCCCGCAATCGGTCGCTTGTTCCATTCGATCAAATTCAGGTACGACGCTGAAATGCCAACCCTTCGCGCCAATTCTGCTTGCGTGACGCCGATTTCACGCCGCCGCTGGCGAATTCTAGTTCCCAGGATGGAACGGTGCATCGGCCGTTATTCCTTTCGTTCCATGTGCTTGTCTTATCAATTGTCAATTATTGACAAATTTTCCGTACTGCAGCAAAATTAATTTACATATTTATATATTATATTCAAATAGTTATTGTATTATTTACAATAAAATATAACCCTCCGGTGTGGACGATCAGGTCGTCCTTCGGCCGAAACAGCGCCGCGATGCGGGGCATCAATTTTCGGCTCAATCCATGAAAAATGCTCACGGGAGGATTCAATGAGCAAAAAACAGATGAGCCGCCGCGGTCTTCTAAAAGGATCGGCCGCAGCTGGTGTCGCGCTTGCAACACCGACAATCTTCACAAGCAGTGCCTGGGCTGCCGGTTACACGAATGAACCCAAGGGAAAAACCGTTACGCTTGGCTTCAACGTTCCGCAGACAGGAGCCTATGCCGACGAAGGCGCCGATGAACTTCGCGCCTACAAGCTTGCCGTTGAACATATCAACGGCGGTGGCGACGGTGGCATGCTGAACACCTTTACGTCCAAAGCGCTCAAGGGTGAC
>JAJFJB010000464.1 GCA_021774435.1 Alphaproteobacteria bacterium | reverse complement strand
GTCCTGCCAGCGCGCCCGACAGCAAAAAGCAGAACCAGACCACGCGTCTTTCGGCAAATCCGGCAAAGGCACCGGCGCGTGGGGCACTGCCGACGACTCGGATTTCAAACCCCCGCAATGTCCGGTCCATCATGAACCAGAGAGTGAGGGCGGCAAGCACGGCAAAAAGTGCGCCGATATGGACCCGCCCATCGCCGAGAGAGGGGAGTAGCTGCCAACCTTCGAAGGGCACGGATTGGGGAAAATTAAACCCTTTTGGGTCTCGCCATGGTCCCCTAATCAACCAGTCCAATATGAATTGTGCGACGTAAACCAGCATCAGACTGGTCAATATTTCATTCGCGCCGAACCGGTTCTTGAGAAGGGCGGGAATCGCCCCGTACAGGGCGCCGCCGAAGGCGCCAAGCAAGATCATCAGCACTAGGACAAGCGGCGATTGCCAGGCCGTGAAATAGATGGGAACAAAGGAGCCAAACAGGGCGCCTATGGTCAGTTGCCCTTCCGCGCCGATGTTCCAGACATTTGCGGTATAGCAAACGGAGAGGCCGACTCCGATCAGGATCAAGGGTGCCGCCTTGACGACGAGTTCCTCGATCGACCACAGGCTCGTCATCGGTTCGATAAAATATATGTAGAGCGCCTTGAATGGATCGAGGCCTAACCCGGAGAAAATGACGCCGCCGATAACGACGGTGATCGCAAGCGCTAAAAGCGGCGATAAAAATGTCATGAGCCTTGAATGCTGGCTCCGCTTTTCGAGGACGACATTCATTATGGCGCGGCTGCTTCGATGTTTTGAAAGCTTTGTTCGTGAGCTCCAGCCATAAGCAGGCCAACCTGTTCCAGGGTTACATCGCTTGCGGGGTAGGCGTCGGATAACTCACCGCGCGAAATCACCGCGATGCGGTCGGCGATCTGGAAGATTTCATCCAAATCCTGGCTGATGACGAGGACAGCCGACCCGCGGCGGGCCAGATCGATCAGCGCCTGGCGGATAAGCGTGGCGGCGCCTGCATCGACCCCCCAGGTCGGTTGATTGACGACAAGCACTTTCGGTTCCAGTGCGATCTCGCGGCCGACGACGAATTTCTGCAGATTGCCGCCGGAAAGCGCACGGGCTTCAGGGTCCGGCGTGCCTTTGCGGACATCGAATAGTTCCGTGACTTTGGCGATAATATTGCTTGCAGCGGAACGGTTGATCAGTCCTCTGCGGACAATGTTGCCGCCGGTGGCGTGATGCGTCAAAACAACGTTTTCCGACAGGGCAAAATTAGGAACGGCCCCGTGACCAAGCCGTTCCTCCGGCACGAAGGCGGCGTTGCGCTGGCGGCGCCTGGTAATGTTCTCATTGCCACAAGCCTCGCCCATCAGAATCACCGCGTCCTTGTCCGGGCTTGACCGCTCTCCCGACACCGCACCAAAAAATTCCGTCTGACCATTGCCGGCGACACCGGCGATGGCCACAATTTCGCCCGACCTGACCTGCAGGTTGATATTTTTTAGCGGTACGCAGAACGGGTCGTCCGTGAAGAGGGACAAGTTCGACAATTCGAGTAGCGGTTCGCCTGTGATTGCCCGTGCGCTTGTTTTGACCGGCACGACGTCAGAGCCAACCATGAGGCTGGCGAGCGATGCGGCGGTTTCCTGTTGCGGATCGATTTGTCCGACCACTTTGCCATGGCGCAGAATCGTCGCGCTATGACAGAGTTGTTTTACCTCTGAGAGGCGGTGCGAGATATACAGGATCCCGCAGCCTTCATCCGAAAGCCGTTCCAATGTCATGAATAGCTGATTGGCTTCCTGCGGAGTTAGGACCGCCGTAGGTTCATCCATTATCAGCAGGCGTGGTTCCTGCACCAGACAACGCACAATCTCAATGCGCTGTCGCTCGCCGACCGATAAATCTGCCACGAGGGCATCTGGCTTAAGTGGCAACCCGTAGTCGCTTGAAATCTGTTCGATGCGGCCGGTGAGATCCGCCATATCCGGATTGTTGGGGAGGGCGAGCGCAATGTTCTGCGTAACATTCAGGGCATCGAAAAGCGAAAAATGCTGAAATACCATGCCGATGCCAAGGTCTCTCGCCGCTGCGGGGCTCGCGACCCTGACAGGCGCTCCTTTCCAATAGATCTGGCCGGATGTCGGTTGCAAGGCACCGTAAATGATTTTGACGAGTGTTGATTTTCCGGCACCGTTTTCGCCTAGGAGGGCGTGGATTTCACCGGGGGCCAGAGAAAGGGTAACGTCATCGTTCGCGCGCAGGTCGCCGAACGTTTTGACGATATCGCGTGCTTCCAAGAGATATTTGTTGGAAGTTTTCGGTTCGTCTGCGTTCACCCGCCCCATACCCCCTGCGCGGTATTATCTGGTGCGTATTGGCAGCCTATTTTCTGCGCACCCCTTGTTTCCTCCGGTATAGCAGATCTGTAACGCAGAGGCCGTAAAAGAGTCGTTTTGCTCGAATTGATTTCGCGTAAAACCGGTTGAGCAATCGAGTTGCCCGGGACCGCAGGAATCGCTGGTACGAGTATGATTGATGGTAGCGGTTAAACTTTCAGGCGCGCCTGCCACATGTCAGAGGCCAGTGCTTCGGCGCCGGCCATCGTTGCGCTTCGTCCCAGTAGTTTGAGTGCGATGGCCGCTGTTCCTGTCACGGCGGCTTCCGGTTCCGGCGCTTGCCATTCGCCGCGCCACAGCGCGGATAGGCGAACGGGATCGAGTGCCTCATCACGCCAGGGATATCGGCTATTCGAAATCAGTGGCGACCAATCTTCTTCACTCACCGTGCCGTTCGTCAGCATAGCAACGCGGCAGGATTTCTCAGGATTGCGTTGAACCTCGCCGCCACCGCCCTTGAAAACGACTGTTTTCGGCAGTTCTAGGCGCCGTTCGCTTTCGATGTGCGTATCGATGTAGGTCGGATGAAACACGCCCTGAACCTGACACGCTGCCGCGCCGGGGTTCAGCATGCGGGCGAACGTATTGACCGCTGAACGCAGGCCGAACAAGGCCCGCAGATCGAATAGCGCTTGTAACGGCGGGCAAAAAGTTTCGAGAGGCAGATACGCGAAATTGGTATCGTCGAGTTGCTGGCGCGCCGTGTCGAATGACACGGCCAACGGCAATCCGACCGCGGACAAGGCATGACGGGTTGCCGCGGGGCCGGCACCCGCCAGCCCATGCATGAGGACGCGGATGCCATTCGCCGCCAATAGTTTCGCGGCCAGCACGAAGTAGGGCAGTTGACGGTGCCGGTCGGCATAGGATGGCCAGTCCAGTTCAGCGTTCGTGTTCTTGGGCTTCGGAAAATGCCGCCGTGCTGCGCGAACAAAACCGGCGAGTTCGTCAGGGCTTTCCTTTCGATATCGCAGGACCATCAGGAATGCACCCAGCTGTTCCGGTGTCACGGCCCCAGATAATATGTGACCCATCGCATCTTCCGCTTCGCTTTCCGTCAAAGATCGCGACAGGTGTGCGCCCCGCGCGACGGTTCTAATGTACGGGGTGAAATTGTCATTGCTGTTCGGTGCCGCATTCGAGAGATCGTCCGTCAAGCTGGTATCCCGTTTGCCCATTACTTGCTCCGGTTTAGCCTCTTGGCTTCGCTGTTCGACCGCTCACTTGGCGGCATTGAATGCCACCAGAGATAAATTTATCGATCATGAAATCACAGTATAGGCATGTATTGCCGATAAGGATTGACTCACGTCAAAGCCAAAAACGTCACCATAATGTCTATCGCGCCGCTTTTAATGCCTGGATGCGCTCCAATGCGGCATCACGGGAGGGGAAGAGGTCCGGATCGAAGCGGCTTCCTAAGTTTTCATCGCCGGCAGATACGCTCTCGGCGTAGCGGACAGTGCCCAAGGAACAGATTGCATTGATCTTCTTTCCGCGGTGGGCGAAAGCGATCCAGGCTTCTGGCCAGATGCGGCAATCGCGATAGTTCACCAAGAAATACCAGTCGCGGCCTGATGCCGCGACCAATTCTTCGATGACATCGTAAAATTCGTTGACGATTGCGGCGCTGGAAAACTCAAAATCACTGAGGTCTAATTCAATCGTTTCGTACTCATCCAGGGTATGTACCCGGGATACATATTCCCGGTACGTTGCTTCCGGCAGATTTATGGACTTATTCGGGGAATTGCGACGGCCAGCGTCATAAACCGTTGCCGCGAGTTCCTGGATACTTGTTCCCAGCTTGGCGCAGCCCCGTAAAGCCGTATCCAAAAACCGCTGCTGTTCCGCGACATCTAAATCCGGTGTATCCCGGAGGATTTCCAGTGCACCGCGAACCGCCGTCAACGGCGCGATGAAATCCTCCTCGACCTTGGTGTTCAAAGCCAACGTAGTGTACGGACTAGACCGGTCGTCAGACATCGAAAGTTTCTCCGGCGAGTCCTAACGGACTAAATCGCCAGGTATTGTTGGCGTAAATCAGCGTTGTCGAGTACTTCCTGTGACTTACCGTCGAATACGACTTGTCCCATATCCAGAATGATGGCGCGGTCCGCTAGATGTAGGGCGGCGATGGCGTTTTGCTCGACGATAATGGTTGTCATGCCGAGCGATTTGATCTGATCCAATGTCCGCTCGATTTCCTGCACAATGACCGGCGCCAAACCCTCATAGGGCTCATCTAAAAGTAAAAGTTTGACGTCGCGGGCCAGTGTGCGCCCGATCGCCAGCATTTGCTGCTCGCCCCCAGAGAGCGTCGTACCTTCCTGACCCCGCCGTTCGCCGAGACGCGGAAACAAATCGTAGATGCGTTCAATCGACCAGCCGACGGGCGGCGCTATCTGCGCAAGTTTCAAATTTTCTTCAACGGTGAGACCTTGAATGATGCGACGGTCTTCCGGCACCAAGCCGATACCGATTTGGGCGGCTTGATAGGACTTCATTTCGTGTAGCGGTTGGTGGTCGAGCCAAATTTCACCATGTTTTAGCGCCGGGTCATCGACGCGTGCGATGGCACGCAGCGTGGACGTCTTACCGGCGCCGTTGCGGCCGAGGAGCGCTACGATTTCGCCTTCGCGAACATCGAAGCTCACCCCTTGCACGATATAGCTTTCGCCGTAGTAGGCGTGAACATCCCAGCAGGAGAAGTAGGCGGGTTGACCGCCTGTCGTCTTGGCGGGAGGCGTTCCCGGCGCCGCACCATCAAACGGTTTGTCGCCCAGCAAATTTTGCGGCTGATCCACGTTACTCATACGAGCCTCCGGCATTCATGCCCATCATCATAAATGTGCTCCGCCCAGATAGGCTTCCTGAACTCGGGGGTCGCCCTTGATGTCCTGCGGCAGGCCTTCGGCGATGACGGTTCCCTGCGCCAAGACGGAAATTCTGTCGGCGAGGGAGAAGACGACATGCATATCGTGTTCGATGACGACCATCGTGACGCCACGTTCCGCGATCCGTTTCATGAGGTCGATCGTGTTGTTGGTATCGGCGCGCGCCATGCCGGCGGTGGGTTCGTCGAGCAACAGCAATTTCGGTTCCTGAACAAGACACATGGCGAGCTCAAGCCGCCGTTTGTCACCGCGCGAAAGCTGGCCGGCCATGTCGTTGGCTTTGCTATCCAGACTCACATCGGCCAGCATATCAATTGCTTTGGTGTATATGTCTTGCTGCCCGGATACCGATCCCCAGGCATTCATCGTGAATGACCCATCCCGCTTTGCGAAAGCCGGGATCATGACGTTCTCGAGCAATGTGAGGTCACCGAAAATTTCCGGCGTCTGAAAAACCCGGCTAACCCCGGTTTGATTGATTTCGTGCGG
This sequence comes from Alphaproteobacteria bacterium, assembly GCA_021774435.1. Taxonomy (GTDB): domain Bacteria; phylum Pseudomonadota; class Alphaproteobacteria; order UBA8366. The sequence goes on along the minus strand of JAJFJB010000464.1, from coordinate 4,087 downwards.
ATCAATGCCCAAGAGAGACTTGCCATCGAAGGTAACGGTGCCCGTATCCGGGTCGAGCCGCCCAACAAAGCAGTTCAAAAGGGTGGATTTTCCGGCGCCGTTCGGCCCGATGATCGCATGGACTGTGCCGGCTTCGATTTCCAGATTGACGTCATTCAGCGCCTTCAAACCGCCGAAGCTTTTGTTGACGTTCTGTACGGATAAAATGCTCATTTCGACCGCTCCTTAAGCCGTTGTTACAGGAACGGGTTTGGCTGGCTTGTCGTTCTTTCCGCCAAACAGTTTGCCCAGCCAATTTCGGAAGCGTTTGAAACCTTCCATAAGCCCGCCGGGCAAGAAAATGACGATGATCATAAAGAGCGCACCCAAGGTCAGATGCCATCCTTCGCCGACGAAAAGTGAGGAAATCGACACCGCGATGTGCTGTAAAGTTTCCGGCAGAAAGTCGAAGGCCTTCAAGAGGATGCCTTCGTTAAAGGATGAAAAAATATTCTCGAAGTATTTGATTGCGCCGGCACCGATGACCGGGCCGAGCAAGGTGCCCGAGCCGCCAAGAATTGTCATCAAAACGACTTCGCCTGACGCGGTCCATTGCATGCGCTCCGCGCCGGCCAGGGGATCCGTCACTGCCATCAGTCCGCCGGCGAGCCCGGCATACATACCGGAAATGACGAACGCTGCCAAAGCATAGGGGCGCGTGTTGAGCCCGGTGTAATTCATACGATTCTGATTAGACTTCACTGCCCGCAACATCATGCCGAAAGGGGACCGAAAGATCCTCATCGAGAGAAAGAAACACAGAATCAACATGACAGCGCAGAAATAGAAGCCGGGATATCCGGTCATACCGATTCCGAAAAGGTCCGACGACGGCAATACCGCACCGTAATCGCGCCCGAGTGCGACATCGAGGACGCGGGGATCCGCCTGCGCCAATTGCAGTCCCGTTTCACCATTTGTGATGGGGGTTAAAACCGAATAGGCGAGGTTGTAACTCATCTGTGCGAAGGCGAGTGTGAGAATCGAGAAGTAGATTCCCGTGCGGCGCAAGGAGATGAACCCGATGATGGCAGCGAACAGGCCGCCGATCAGGGTCGCGAAGATGATCGCCGGCAAGGGATTCATACTCAGCAGCTTAAAGGCCCACACCGCGGTGTAAGACCCGGTTCCCAGAAACGCGGCATGTCCAAAGGAGAGATAGCCCGTCAGGCCGAACAGTATGTTGAAGCCCAAAGCGAAGATGCCGAAGATGGCGAATTTCTGGAGTAGGTCGGGATAACCGGCCCCGATTGGGGCAAGGATAATCGGTCCGGCGAGGACGGCTACTGCAAAACAGATCAGTAAAAGGAGGTCCTTCCGACTCATTGCAAATAATTTCATCGCTTAGTGCTCCATCACACCCTTGCGGCCCATCAGGCCACGCGGGCGCACCAGCAATATCACCACCGCGATCAGGTAGATTATGATTTGGTCGATACCGGGCAGAATCGTTTTCACTTCGTTCATCGAGGCGAAACTTTGCAGAATACCCAGCATGAATCCGGCGGCCACGGCGCCACCAAGCGATCCCATGCCACCAACGACGACGACAACGAAACTGAGGACAAGGAAGTCCATGCCCATATGGTAGTCGGGGCTGAGGATCGGCGTGTACATCACGCCAGCAAGTCCGGCGACCACCGCGGCCATGCCAAAGACGATGGTAAAGCGCCTGTCGATATCGATCCCGAGTAAGCCGACCGTCTCGCGATCGGCCATGCCGGCGCGAACGACCATCCCGAAGGTCGTGAATTGGAGAAAGGCGAATACCGCGGCTATGACGATAGTGGAAAAGAGAAAGTAAATGAGGCGCCAGGCCGGATACACAACATTGCCTGCGTCAAAGCCAAGCGCGATCCCGAAATCGATCATTCCCTTTGCGGCATCGGGGGCCGGCTGTGGTATCGGGTTGGCGCCAAACTGACTTTTGACGATCTCCTGCACGACAATGGCTAACCCGAAAGTCACCAAAATCTGCTCGGCGTGCGGCCGCTTATAGAAGAAGCGAATGAGACCGCGTTCCATGGCAATGCCGATCAGCAGCATGATCGGTATGGCAATGACGATCGAAATCGGAACTGAATAGTCCAGCACGTTGGCCCCGAATTCGCCGAACCACGCTTCGATATAGGGCTCCCGAATTTCCATCGGTGTGCCCCAGGCCGTGGTTTTGCTCGGGTCGAGCGTTACTTTTTCCAAACTGAGGCCGGCTTTCACCGCTACGGCGCAAAAAGCGCCCAGCATGAACAAGGCGCCGTGCGCGAAATTTACCACGCCTAACGTGCCGAAGATGATCGTCAGGCCCAGCGCGATTAACGCATACGCGCCGCCTTTATCGAGGCCGTTTAGAATTTGCAGAAAAATCGCGTCCATCGGGGTCACTCGTCTCAAATCGGGTGGTCGCCCTCCCTAAATAGTCGGGAGGGCGACCGATTGTTCGATTATCAGCGAAATTAGGCGCCGTCGTTATACGGACCCAATTCGCCACCGAGCATCGAAGCCGGATATTCGACTTGCGCGCGCGGTGTGACTTCAACCACCTCGAGGACGTCGAACTTCGAGGACGGGTTCGCCTTACCTTTCACGACCAGGACGTCCTTGAAACACTGGTGATCGGCGGCCCGATACTCGGTTGGGCCGTTACCTAGCCCGTCGAACTTGAAACCTTCCAGCGCCTTACCGACACCGGCGGGACGGAACGTGCCAGCCCGCTGGCAGGCGTCTGCATAGAGAAGTGCCTGGCAGTAAGTCGTGTGCGCAGCCTGGCTCGGCGGGAAGCCATACTTCTGGCCGAAGGACTTCACGAATGTTTTCGATCCCTCGTCCTGCAGCGACCAATGCCAGTTCGTTGACCCGAAGATGCCCTTCACGTTTTCGCCGGCACCTTGTGCCATCAGGCGGCTATAGAGCGGAACGACGATGGCGAAATCCTTGCCGTTGACCTGTTTGTCGCGCAGGCCGAACTGCACCGCTTGGGTCAACGAGTTGACCATGTCGCGGCCATAGTGATTCAGCACCAGAACGTCAGCCCCGGAGTTCAGAACTGGCGTGATATATTGCGAGAAATCGCCGGCCCCGAGTGGTGTCCGCACGGCGGCGGCGGTTTTCCAGCCCAGTTTTTCAGAATACTTCTTGATCGAACCTTCCTGGCTCCAGCCCCACGTGTAATCCGCGGTGAGGTGATAGGCGACACGCTCCGATCCGAAGGCATTTTTAAGCACCGGGCCAAGCGCAGCACCGGACATTTCCGTGTTGAAGAAGTGACGGAATCCATTCGCCCGCTTGTCTTTGCCGGTCGTATCGTTGGAGTGCGTCAGGCCGGCCATGAAAATGACGCCGGCATCCTGGCAAAGGCCCTGCGTCGCGATAGCAACGCCGGATGACGAACCGCCGGTAATCATAATGGCGCCGTCTTTTTCGATCATGCGCTTTGCGCTGGCGCGGGCGGCATCGGACTTGGTTTGCGTGTCACCGGTAACGAAGACGACTTTCTTGCCGTTGATGCCGTTACCGCCAAGTGCCTTCGAGGAGAAGGTGTTCAGCATACCGCCATCGCCGCCGCCATTGATGTGCTCGACGGCGAGCTCGTAAGCGCGCAACTCATCCGCGCCCTCATCGGCATATGCGCCGGTTTGCGGAACGTTGAAGCCAAGCGTAACGGTTTTGCCTTTCGGCTCATTCGTGTAGCCAGCGGCCCACGCGCTGCTGGTGAAAATTGTTGGTGTGGCGAGTGCAACGCCTGCTGCGGCCGATCCTTTTAGAAGACGGCGGCGGCTCATCTGTTTCTTGCTCATTTTGGTCCTCCCGTTGAGCATTTCTCTGGATTGAGCCGAAATGAAATGCCGCATCGCGGCGCGTTTCGGCCGAAGGGCGATTTGTTCACCCAACGGGCAGGGTGAGACTCATATGTCAATCATGCAATAACTAATTGATTATTATCATTTATTGAGTAAATATTTATGCTGTAATGCAAGATAAGTTGTCAAAGTTTGACAAGGGCAATTTCTCAAACACTTGGAAGCAAAGGGAATAGGCCGATGCAACGTTC
>JAJFJB010000463.1 GCA_021774435.1 Alphaproteobacteria bacterium | reverse complement strand
AGCTGCAATTCAAAAAAGATTCCGAATTTCATTCCCTAAATCTCCACCATGCTGACGGGCAATATGGCAAAGCCTAGCGCGCAAGTGCGGTCATCACAACGTCTCGCAATTCGATGAAAGAGTGATAAGCTGCGGTCGCAGCTGTTGCCCAGCAATGGAGCGGTACATGAAAGCACGGTTTGCAGCGGTGTTTATGCTGGCGTCCTGGATCGGCCTGGGGCCGGCGTTAGCGACCTGTTTTCCGATCGCATCGGTGCCGTATGCCATTGCGCCTGCTTCTTATGCGCGAACGGCTGCCGTGCCGGCGGAACATATAAAAATTACTTATGTGGGGCATGCCAGCTTCATGATCGAGTCGGCTGCCGGCGTTCGCGTCCTCACCGATCACAACGGCTACCTGCCGCTAACGGCGGTACCTGACATCGTGACGATGAACAATTCACACGACTCGCATTACACTGATTTCGTCGACGAAAAGATCAAACATGTCCTGCGTGGTTGGGACCCTGCCGGTGGTGTTGCCCGCCACAATCTGTTTCTCAAGGATCTCCGGGTGCGCAACGTACCGACGAATCTGACCGACATCAGCGGCAGGATGGCAAACGGCAATTCGATGTTCGTTTTCGAGTCGGCAGACCTCTGCGTCGTCCATATCAGTCACCTGCATCACGTTCTGTCGAAGCAACAAGTGGGACAATTGGGCCGCATTGATATTGCGTTTGCGCCGATCGATGGCTGGATGACGATGTCCCATAGCGAGCTCTTTCGGGTGTTGGCTCAAATCAAACCGAAGCTGATCATTCCGATGCATTACGGCTTTGAAGGCGCGGTCGAGGCGTTCACGGCGAAGGCGAAAGCGCTCTATCCGATTCGCGTGCACGGCAGCGACACAATTGAAATTAGCCTGCCGAAGGTTCCCCACCATACCGAAGTGCTGTTCCTGCAAGGCCAATGGTGAAAATGGGACTTGCATCGCAATGTCCGGACTTTGATGATTAGGACGAATGTTTCCGATAGCACAACGGATCGCGACTTAGTCACATGAAACCGGCACCCTTTTCCTATCATCGCCCCGAGACCGTCGCGGAAGCTGTTGCGATGTTGTCCAATCTCGAGGATGCGAAGATCCTCGCGGGCGGACAGTCGCTGATGGCGATGATGAATTTTCGCTACCTCGCACCCGACCACATCGTCGATATCAACCGTATTCCAGAACTCGCGGAAATTCGAGACGTCGGTGACTCAATCCGGTTTGGCGCCATGGCCCGACAGCGCGATGTGGCGGATTCGGCGGTCGTGCAGGCTCGCTGTCCGCTGATGATCGAGGCGTTGGAACAGGTTGGCCACATACAGACACGCAATCGCGGGACGGTCGGCGGTAGCCTTTCTCATCTCGATCCGTCGGCGGAAATGCCCGCGGTGTTTAGCGCGCTCGACGCCGTCTTGCATGTCGGCAGCGCGCGCGGCGACCGCGATATAGCTATTTCGGACTGGTCGCTCGGATACATGATGCCGAACCTGGAACCGGATGAACTCCTGGCCGGGATCACGGCACCATGTTGGCCAGTGGGGCATGGCTATGCCTTCCTGGAAATGGCCCGCCGCCATGGTGACTTCGCACTTGCGGGAGCTGCCGTTCTGATGACGTTGGATGGTGGCGGGGACATCGAACGGATCGCAATCGCGCTGACCGGTGTCGATACGGGACCGGTGCGGCTGCGCGAGGCGGAGGCGGTGTTGGTTGGGCGCAAGCCGGATGAAGCTCTGTTTGCCGAGGTTGCGAAAACGGCGGAGTCGGTTGCCGGAATCGACGATGTGCATGCTTCGCGGGATTATCGACGCCGATTGGCGGTCGTTTATACGCGGCGGGCTTTGTCGGCGGCTTATGCCCGTGCCCTACAGGGAAAGGCGTAGTCATGGGGGAACGACGCACGATCACGCTTTCCGTCAATGGGAGACCTGTCACACGCGAGGTCGAGGTGCGGTGGACTCTCGTAGATTTCTTGCGGCACGAGTTGGAACTGACCGGAACGCACGTCGGCTGCGAGCATGGTGTCTGTGGCGCGTGCACGGTTTTGGTCGAGGGACGTTCGGCCCGATCTTGCCTAATGCTGGCAGTCCAAGCCGATGGCTATGAGGTAACGACGGTCGAAGGGTTGTCGCCCGCGGAAGGGTTGAGCCCGTTGCAGCAGGCCTTTGTCGATAATCACGGGTTACAGTGCGGGTACTGTACGCCGGGTATCCTTTGCACGCTTACCGAATTCCTGGATACCAATCCAGATCCCAGCGAGGAAGAGGTCCGGATCGTACTTTCGGGGAATCTGTGCCGCTGTACCGGGTATCAAGGCATCGTCGATGCTGCGCTTGATTATGCGAAATCCAGAAAGAGCGGTGAGGCATGAGTTGGGTCGGTAGTGCCGTTCCGCGCCTCGAAGACCCTGCTTTATTGTCCGGCAAGGGACGATTTGTCGATGACATCCATGTACCGAACATGCTTCATGCCGCCGTCGTGCGAAGCCCTTACGCGCATGCGAAAATTCGAGACATAGACGCTAGTGACGCCTTGGCGTTGTCAGGTGTCCACGCGGTATTAACCCATGCGGACCTGCCGGAAGTCTTTCGTGAGTCGAGGCTGCTGCTACTCGTGCCAAATCCGGCGATACGATATCCGGTAACCTATTACACACTCGCCAAGGATGAAGTTTGTTTTGCTGGTGAGGCGGTTGCCTTCGTTGTGGCCGACGACCGGTATATCGCTGAAGACGCGGCGGCGCTGGTCGCGGTCGATTATGACCCGCTGCCCGCCGCTTCGGATTGCAAGGCTGCATTGTTGCCTGACGCGCCCGTCGCGCATGTGGACTGGCCGGATAACGTTGCAGCGGATTTTCCGCTTGGTTATGGCGATATCGGCGGCGCTTTTGCCGGCGCTGCTCATGTGTTCAAGGAGTCGATCTTCACGCATCGCGGCGGCGGACATGCCATGGAATGCCGAGGCATCGTGGCATCACATGATCCTGTCGGTGGAGCCATGACGCTTTGGGTCAATACCCAGTCGCCGCACATGCTGCGGGATGTCTATGCCAAAATGGCGGGCGTCAGCGAAAGCCAAATCCGTGTGATAGCGCCTGCGGATGTCGGTGGCGGGTTCGGGCCGAAAGGCATGTATTATCAGGAGCATTTTTGTGCGGCAGCGGCGGCCCAACTGCTCGGCCGGCCCGTGAAATGGACCGAAGACCGGCGCGAGAATTTCCTTGCGACTTATCAGGAACGTGATCAGCATTGGGATGTCGAAGTGGCCGTGGATGCCGAAGGCCGGTTACGAGGTATCCGGGGATCCTTACTCCACGACGCAGGTGCCTATCTACCCTGGGGCATTATCACGCCCTTTATTTCGGCGACGACAGTACCGGGACCGTATGTCCTCCCAGCCTATCATATGCAGTTGACCGCGGTGTTCACCAATAAGGTTGCGACGACACCGGTACGCGGTGCGGGGCGGCCACAAGCGGCTTTCGTCATGGAGCGCTTGATGGACCGTGTCGCGCGCGAACTCGAACTCGACCGGGCAGAGGTACGCCGTCGGAACTTTATCCAGCCGGAGCAGATGCCCTATTCGGTAGGCCTGGTGTTTCGGGACGGCAGCCCAGTTGTCTATGACAGCGGGGATTACCCGGCTTGCCAGGAAAAATCGATCGAATTGGCGGACTATGAGACGTTCCGCGAACGGCAGGCGGCGGCGCGCAACGAAGGACGCTATATAGGCATTGGACTTGGCAGCTATGTCGAAGGGACCGGCCTGGGACCGTTTGAAGGGGTCAATGTCAAAGTCGAAATGAGCGGTAAGGTTGCGGTACAAACGGGCGCCGCGCCGCAAGGTCAGGGCCATCAGACCATGCTGGCGCAAATCGTCGCCGACGGGCTTGGCGTCAAGCCGGAGGATGTCTCCGTAACGCCGGGAGACACCGGTGGCGTTGGCATCGGGATCGGTACCTTTGCGAGCCGCATTACCGCTAACGCGGGGCCATCGGCGCAGCTTGCCGCGACCCGCGTTCGAGAAAAACTTGTCCGGGCAGCAGCGCACCTGCTCGAAGCGGCGGAAGAAGATCTCGACCTGGCCGATGGCCGGGTCTTTATCAAGGGCGTGCCGGATCACGGCAAGAGTTTCGCTGAAATTGCGGCATTTGCGAACGGCATGCCGGGATTTTCATTGCCCGGCAACGTGACGCCCGGACTCGACGATACGGCCTATTTCACGCCGGAGCGTTCTACCTATGCGAATGGCGCGCATGTCGTGGAGGTCGAGGTGGATATCGAAACCGGTGCTGTGACGATATTGCGCTACAGTACCGCGCATGATTGCGGCGCTATGATCAATCCAAAGATGGTCGATGGTCAGGTTGTGGGCGGTGTCGCGCATGGTATCGGCAACGCGCTTTTCGAATGGATGCGATATGATGAAGATGCGCAGCCGCAGACGGTCAATTTCGGCGAATATTTAATCCCGATGGCAACGGATGTACCGCGTGTCGATCAAGTACATGTTCAGACACCGACTCCACTCAATCCATTGGGTGTCAAAGGGGCAGGCGAGGGCGGTACCATTCCAGCGCTGGCCGCGATCGCGGCCGCGGTGGAGGATGCGCTTTCGCCATTTAATATTCACATTACGCAAACCCCGATAACGCCGCCTTACTTGTTGGATCTTTTGGATGCGGCCGGATGACCCATTCCGGCGGGCGTTTGTCTTTGCTGAGAAAAAAATAATAGACTTTGTGCCGATGGGTGACACGGTCACAAAATAATAGAAAGGGTGGCAGACAATGCCCTTCTTCAAGTCTCTCCCTGACGACGCGGGCCCGGCGAACGTTTTCGGTACCTATACCGACATTTATGGACCCTGGTCGACGATGGGGCAGGCTTTGATGAACGGACCGTCTCCCTTCTCGCCGGGCGAGCGTGAAATGATCGCGGCTTATGTGGTGGGCGCGGCCTCGTGCGAGTTTGCCTATATTGCGCATTCCGCCGCAGCCTATGCCTGGGGCATCGAGGAAGGGCTTATAGACTCAATGTTGGCTGACCTGGAATCGGCGCCGGTTGAGGAAAAGTTCAAACCGCTATTTGCTTTCATTCGAAAGCTGACACTGACGCCAAGCGAGATGACGCAATCGGATGCCGACGCTGTATTTGATGCGGGATGGGACGAGCGCGCCCTGCATGATGCCATCGCCGTCACGGCGCGCATGAGTTTCATGAACCGTCTTGTTGAAGGGTTTGGCTTCACACCGATGAGTAAGGAACGGGCCCGCGAGAATGCGGAGAAGCGAGTAAAGCTGGGTTATGTCAATTTGTACCCCGAATTTGCGGAGAAGAAAGACGCCTGACGAGGAAGCCGGCGGCTTGCTGACTTCGAACCCCACAACGGAAAGTACAAAGCATGCATATTGGAATGTTTATGGAGTTCGGATTCCGCGAGGGCGGGGGAGACGCGGAAGCCTTTCGAGAAGGGTTCGATCTGGTCGATGCGGCGGAAGCATGGGGCTTGGATAGCGCGTGGTTATCCGAGTTTCATTTCAGTCCCCAACGGTCTGTCCTTTCGTCACCGATTGTCACCGCAAGCGCGATCGCGGCGCGGACGAAACGCATGGCGATTGGCATGGCGGTTTACGTCCTGCCCCTGACAAATCCGCTTCGTGTCGCCGAGGAAGCGGCTACCCTGGACCAAATCAGCGAAGGGCGTCTTGAATTCGGGATCGGACGCAGCGGCTTTCGGCG
>JAJFJB010000462.1 GCA_021774435.1 Alphaproteobacteria bacterium | reverse complement strand
GTCGCATTCCGCACATAATGGAAAAATACCGGCAGAAATCACCGAACAATCAGATAAGGGGATACCCCTTATCTGATTGCATCAAACGCCTCAAAAAGGCATCAAACCACCCAAGGACTCCACCTATGAATGGCTCGAACTTGGGGAACACGTCAACCGAATATCACGATAAGCCGCCTGCAACATGGCCTCTGTATCTGGCGTAACCGGCAACGAGCTGCTATTGGCGGCTTTGGCCAACTGGCTCAGATTGCTTGCTAGGCGCGACTGTCCCAACATTGCCAGGACTTGGGCTAACGCTTTCTTGTTCTCAGATGATGATTTGGCGCGGTTCTGCTCAATGCTGGGTGCATCAGCAAACAGTCTGGACTTAATAAAACTGCCAAGCGGCTTATCCACTGCGGTTTTCTCCAAATGGGCACATTCTTCCTGGCTCAGAGGCAGCGAGAACAGCGGCGGATTTTTTTCTTACGACGATTTTCCGCCGTGGCTACGGTGCCGGCGTAAGAGGTCGAGATTTGGCTTCAAGAGCGATGTTCCAATCGCGTAAGGTACTGAAGGGGCGGTTCGAATTTTCTCCAGTCAGGTCCACCATTTTTTCTCCGTAATTTTCGATGGTACGCATCCCTTGGGTCTGCGCGCGCAGGCCATGGGTGTGGTCATTATTCTCGATCGTTCGTCGACAGGAAAAGCACGTGTCGCAGTTGACAGGAAATTGCCGCCGCCGCACCCTAGAACGCGAACCTAATCAAACAGAAAATCACACAGGAGGAATGTTGAAATGGGCATGCTGGATGGTCGCGTGGCGATCGTAACGGGCGGTGGCCGCGGCGTTGGCGCAGAGGTTGCCAAGATGTTTGCGGCCAATGGGGCCAAGGTTCTGGTCAACGATCCTGGTGTTGGTGGTGGCGGCGAAGGTGGTGAGCAAGGTCCCGCTGAAGAAATCGCCAATGCGATCAAGGCGGCCGGCGGCGACGCCGCACCAAACTTCGGTTCGGTAGCCAGCTATGAAGATTGTCTCGGCATGGTGCAGCAGGCGCGCGACGAACTCGGCGGTGCTCATATTGTCTTCAACCCGGCGGGCATTCTGCGCGATCGCATGTTCCACAAAATGTCGCCGGACGATTGGCAGGACGTCATCGACGTGCACTTGACCGGCCACTTCAACATCAATCGCGCCGTGATCAACCTGATGCGGGAACAGGAATATGGCCGCATCATCATGTGCAGTTCCACGTCAGGTTTACTCGGGAATATAGGTCAGGCGAATTACGGCGCGGCCAAGATGGGTATCGTCGGCATGTCGCGTATCGTCGCCATGGAAAATCACAGCAAGAACATTACAAGCAACGTGATTTGCCCCTCTGCGGACACGCGGATGACGCGTTCCGTGCCGACCCCGAAAGATCCGGACGCGGCCAAGATGCGCGAAGAACGTCTCTCGCGCAGCCCGGCGGATGCGATCGCACCGTTGATCACCTTCCTGGCATCGGAAGGTGCGGGGCACGTCACGGGGCAGATATTCCATCAGCGCGGTGGCGAGCTTTCACTGTATGGTCACCCACGGCCTGTGCGGATGGTACACCATGATGGCGGCTGGACGCCGGAGCTCATTGCCGAGAACGCGATGCCGGCCCTTTCGGTTGGGTTCGTCGATATCGCGAATTCACGGTCTGTCCATCCCGGCTTGCCGATGAACTAGCGTTCGTGCCACGCCGGGGCTTAATTCTTTGAGCCCCGGCGGTATGGCGCGAACAAGCGTCATTCAGCCTTATATTGAAAGGCCGGACCGCGATCCGGCCTTTTTAATTTTTTAACTTTTGGATTTTCGCGGACGGGTTGCTGGCCTATTGTTTGGGCAACACGGTTTCCCTCAGAGGAAAGGATGTCCCATGCCAGCGCTGTCAAACCAGAGAATTGCCTATTTCAACGGCGACTATGTCCCGGAAGATCAGGTGGCCATTTCCTTCCGCGACCGCGGCTTCCGGCTGGGCGACGCGGCGTTCGACATGACGCGGACTTTCAATGGGACGCCGTTCAAATTGCGCGAGCACATCGACCGCTTCTATCGATCCCTGAAGTACCTGCAGATCGACCCCGGCCTCTCGCCGGACGAGATGATTGCGATCAGCGAGGAAGTCACCAGCCGCAACGAGCACCTCCGCGGTGACGGCGACGACTACTGGATCGCGCAGCGTGTGACACGCGGCATCGACGGCGTGGATTCCTCCGAAATAGAACATGAAGGGCCGACGGTGATCGTCGAGGCGACGCCGCTGCCGTTTAAAAAGCGCGCGCGGATCTATCGTGACGGCGTTGACCTGGCTGTCTCCTCGGTGCGTCGAACGGCGCCGGAGTTCCTGTCGCCACGCGCCAAGACGCATAATTACCTAAATCTGATCATGGCCGATCTTGAGACCAAGGCGAGCAACCCGGATAGCTGGCCGATGCTGCTCGACGTCAACGGCAATCTTGCCGAGGCGATGGGCTGTAATATTTTTCTGGTGCGCGACGGCGCTTTGTTCACGCCCCGTGAACAGTTTGTCCTTCCCGGCATCAGCCGCGCGATGGTGATGGAACTGGCGGCGGAATTGGACATTGCCTGTGAAGAATGCGATCTCGACGTCTTCGATGCGATGAACGCGGATGAGATTTTCCTGACTTCGACCAGCCTCTGCATGTGTCCGGTGCGCACAGTGAATGGTGCAACCATCGGCGCCGGCGGCGTGCCGGCGCCGGTCACGGACAAACTGTTGAAGGCCTATTCCGCGTCTGTCGGTTGCGACATCGTCGGGCAGTACTTGGCGCGGTTGGACGGGTGACGGCTGGTCACTCCCAGCTTCTAGCGCCCGTCCCGTAACCACGCATCCTTGTCGAAGGCGACGTTGTTGCCGAAGAAATGCACGGCCTGTTCCAGCTTGTCCATCGCCTTGATCTCGTAGACCCGTTTCGCGCCGGCGATGCGTTCGACCTGTTCGCGTGAATTGACCCAATCCTCGGCCGGCTGCAGCGTGCTCTGCCGTTGCAGGACGTCCCAGATGTAGTAATGGTGCGGGACGATGACGCGTGGTTTCAGCCGGTCGATGATCGCTTCGGCATGCACATGGCCCATGACATGCTGCGAGCCGTCGATCGGGAGCAGTGCGATGTCGATATTGCCGAGCGCCTTCCAGATGTTTTCCGGCGGATTATGCCGGTTGTCGCCCCAATGCACGATCCGCATGCCACCGGTTTCCACCACGATCAGACAATGGTCCCAGGAGCGCGGATTGTTTGGCGGTTCGATGTCGGTCCCGTGGAAGCGCTTGTGGATTTTTTTGTAGTCGTAGATCGCGCAACTCGAATCGATGGCATGCTTGTCGGCGAAGCCGTAAATCTTCATGTCGCCGAACCGATACATCCCGATCAGGCGGTCGAGCAGCACATGCGCATCGAGACGGTGCAGGGCGTCATGGTCGAAATGCGCGTGGGTTGAGGTGCCGATGTCCACCGGTACGATGGGAAAATCGTGGAAATACCAGTCCCATCGCCGCGAGGGATGATTGCGCCATGGATCGATCATCACGCTGACGCCGCGCGGCGAGGTGATGCGGAAGGCGGAGCTGCCGAAGAAAGCGACCTCAACCGGGCCATCTTTCGGCGCCGAATTATCCTCCTGCAGATCGATCATCCGATTGTGGTTGGTCGTCATCTGCCAGACATTCAGCCCGATATCGATGTCAGTCATGGAGGTTCCCGCCCGTTTGCTGTGAGTGGCGGCTCTTATAGCATTTCCCGCCACGTTATTTCAGGCACGAATTGGTGATCAACCTTGTTCGCCGTCGGCGGCGGCTGCAGCCTTGTTAAGGGCGGCCGTGTAACGTTTTCCGATGGTCGCGGAGTCGAACGGTAACCGTGTGCCGTCGAGATATTCCTGAAGGAACGTGCCGTTAATCGCGCGTTGTGCCTGAATGGCGGCAGCGGCGCCGGAAATGTCGCCTGTTTCTGCCAGGCAGGCTGCCAAAATCACATGGTTGGCCGGTGCGTAGGGTTCCCGCTCTATGGCCTGTCGCGACAGGTCAGCCCCTTCACCGAAGCGTTCCAGTGAAAAGCAGATGAGACCTTGCGCCGCCAGCATGAAGCCAAGCCATAAATCGCGCGGGCTCAAGCGCATCGCCCGGGACAGATGCTCATAACCCGCTTCGGGCCCACCCATGGAGGCGACGACGACACCTAGAAGCATCAGCGTCATGGTGCAATTGGGATTGAGCGCATGCGCATGGTTCAAATTCGTTTGCGCGCGCTCGATATTCCCGTCGATATAGCTGACCCAGCCTAGCGCCATGTAGGCGCTGTGGTCGTTGCGGTCGAGTGCGCGCAGTTTTTCCGCGGCTTCCCCGGCGCGCGCCAATAATGCCGAAGGTTCGCCACCGATCCGGGCGAAAGCCTGGAGGAAACTGATAACGGAAATTGTCCACCAGGCGAGACGGCAATTCGGATCCTGGGCAACCGCGACCTCGGCAATCTTTAATCCTTTGTCATAGAATGATGGATCGCCTTCAGACCGCGCCCGATCCATAAAAATGCGCGCCTGCCAGGCCAATTCCTGAGCCTTGAGGTCGCCGGAATGCTGATTTGAAGCCCAGCGCATTTCCGCCTGATCTATTTCCGGCGCCATGTTCGTAACGATTTTTCGTGAAATTTCATCCTGCAGGACAAGTAACTTATCGATGCCGCCGTCGAACCGTTCGGCCCAAATTTGTTTGGTTGTCGGGACCTGAATCAGCTGTGCCGATGCCCGAAAAAGGTCGTCGTCGCACCGCACGCTCCCTTCCAGGACGTAATCCACTTGGAGTTCGGCGCCAATCGTTTTGACGTCATAATCGGCAGCCCGATACTGAAAGCTGGAATTCCGGGCAATTACGGTGAAGGCTTTGAAGCGGGACAGCTCCGTGGTGATATCTTCGGCGAGGCCTTCCGCGAGGAAATCCAGCTTTGGCTCCTTGTTTAGATTGACAAAAGGCAATATGGCCAGGGACAGGTTCCTGCTGTTCCCTTCTTGGGCTATCCCGTTGGCCTGCAGGGTTGCGAATTTCGCCGCGGCACTGTCCTCGGTCACGTCGGCAATAAACCGAAACCCTTGGCCTCGCAGCGTTCTGATAAAACGGGGCCGCCCGACATCGTCGCCAATCGCGCGGCGAATGCTAAGGATGCAGGTACTCAGAGTCGTGTCGCTGACCGTCAAGCCGGGCCAGCCATGCGCCATAAGCTCGTCGCGGTTCAGGACCCGGTCACGATTGGCAATAAGGTAGCTCAGGATATCGAAGACCTTTGCCCTGGTGTGCACGACGGTGCCGTTCCGCTTCAATTCGCGGCGGTCCAGATCCAATACGCAGTCGCCAAACGCCACATGCATGGGCAAACCGCCCCTTCTAACACACACTCCAGATTTTGCGGTAGCTTCCCCCCAAAACCACCGGTGCTCTACTTGCGGGCTGCCAAAGCAAGCGATGCTGGCAGCCCGTTAGGCCAAAGACTTGGTCGGACCATCAAAATTGAACCAAAATTTCAAGTTAATTGAAAGTAAATATCAAGCAGGGAGCACGCTCTTCTGAGATGCTGATGGATTGCGGCCCGCCTTCGCAAATTATGCGCCTTCCGGTAGGGCGCGATACGCGAATAGGATCGGCAAACTGTACCTGGGATGCGTGTAAGGATGCGGAAACTTAAAATTATCTCTGCGGTCGTGGGATGGGGGGCCATCGGAAGTATCGCATTCGGCGTGGCGGCGAATTTGGCAGTTGCCGATGAATTTACCTGGACCGGTGCGGATCCTGGGAACAACAGTTGGTTCTCGGAAGATAATTGGACCAAGACGACGAACTTCAATGCGAACATATTCCCGATCAACCCGGACAATGCGTTCGTCAACGACCCGCTCGCGCCGGCAATCGATACAAACGCGGCGGACGCCTTAGCGGCGGGACAGATCGAAATTTCCGCGCATCTGCTGAATTTGGGCGTTGGTGCGGCGGGCGCCGCGGTTTCCGGAAGCATGGCTTCCGATGGTGTCGCCATCGATCTCATCCAGTTCAGGGCTGGAGTCGCGTCGGGGACCTCGGCCGGAGCGACGGGCACTCTCGCGACGACCAATGCGGATCTGGACACGCTGCTCCTAACGCACGTTGGTCTTACGACCAGCACCGCCGTTAATGCGAGTGCAACCGGAACAGTGAGCATCGATGGGAATCTGCTCGGCACGGCGCAATCGATAATCGGTGCTGCCGGAGAGAACGCATCGGCGACGGGTAGTGGCACTGTCACGATCGCAGGCAGCGCGTCGGTCGGATCGACGGTTGTGGGTCAGGCCTCTGACGGGAGTACCGCAATCGGTAGCCTAACCGTTGAAGGTGGCGACTTGACGATCGCGGAGTCAGGCCAGCTTCGTGTTGGCAGCAGCTTTGATGCTGGCAGCACGGCGACGGGTGTTGTCGATGTCCAGAACGGCGCCATCATCGGGCCGCCGGGAACCGATACCGGCTCGTCGCAATTCGCGGGCTCGATCCGGGTCGGGACGGCGTCGAATATCGCCGGAAGCGGTGGAACCGCGAATGGTACGGTGACGGCCGATGCGTTGAACGCGGTGGGCGGGCTTGTTGCGGCCTCGGCGCTTCATGTCGGGACCGCCAGCGGGGATGGAACGTCGGCAACTGGTAGCTTCATCGCGCCAGGCACCGATGGCACGAACATATTAGTCGGTCAAACTTTCACTGTGCCGCAAGATGCCGTCGCCGTCGGGGCCGTCTTCGGCGCCAGCGGCGCCGATCAGGCGACGGCAACCGGCGCGCTGACTCTCGGTGGTACCGTCTTGGCCGTTCCCGATGGCCTCAACAATGGATCGTTTCACTACCGTGCCAATGTCGGGTTGCTCAGTGGCAGCGGTACGGCCGACGGTACCGCATCACTGGGCGGTTTGGGCGACTATCGCACTGTCAGAGTTGGCGTCGCCGATGCGAATGCCGAAGCGGGAAATGCCAACGGTGTGCTCAATATCGGTGCCGGTGGCCTGTTTGGCGAAGGCGGCTTTTTCAGCAGCCTTCAAATAGGCACGACGTTCGGCGCCGCAGGGGCCGATGGCAGCGTTATTATAACCGGCGGCGATCTCACCCAATTTTCCGGAATTAGTGGCGTACGGGTCGGTGCGTCGATCGCGAATAGTAGTTCGGCGGCACCACTCGGATTGGGCAAGGGCGCGCTTACCGTGATTGAAGGGTCGATCGATCTGACAACGCTACCGGAGAGTGGGATACAGAATGTTGGCGCTCTGTTTGTTGGATTTGCCGACGGCACCAATGGTCAAAGTACGTCCGCGATGGGTGAATTCTCGCTACTCAACACGGCACCAGGGCACAATATGAAGGTCGGGTTCTTTGCCGTCGGACGTGGCGACGCGTTTCCTGACGCAGGCTCCTCGGCCAATGCCCAGGGTACCGCACTCGTCACCAACACCGACGTTTCCGCGCGCGCCCTCTCGATCGGAACGTCCTCTGCCTTCTTCGACACGAGCGCAAATGTCACCGGCGCTGCAACCTTCGAGAACAGCATCGTCAATGTCGAGAACCCTGGCGGTTTCGCCAGTGTACAGATCGGCTCGAGGTCGGTTGGCGCCACTAGTGCGAGCGGGACCCTCAATTTGAGAGACAGTCAGATGACGGTCCAGGATAACTTATTGGTCGCAAGCGATCCCTTCTCGCAAGGCGGGGTTACTGGCCTTCTGAACCTCGAGCGCAGCCATCTCGATATCGGCGGCGACATGACGCTTGGCGATGGTACTACCTTGCACTTTGGCATCGAGGGGCTGTTGCGCGGGGAAAGTTATGGGGCAATCGATGTCGCTGGTGTGGCTGCTTTGGCCGGAATGGCTGAGATCGAATTCGCGTCTGGCTTCGACTTTGCCGCGGCGCTCAACATGGATATCGATCTGATCATCGCAGAGACATTTTCACTGACTGACGCCTTTACGAACGAGGTTTTCGATACGTTTTTCGATGCCGTTGGTTTCGTGGGGCTCGCCGATGGGTTCGTTGCCAAAGCCTTCGTCGTGGATGGCATTGACAGTGATATCTTTCGTGTCAGGCTGACCCGCGCGCCGGAACCGGGCGCGCTGGGCCTTATTCTTGCCGGTCTGATCGGACTTGGGTTTGCCAAACGCAGGCGGGCCGCCTGACCATTAGCGCAATCGGACGCTGCGCGTCACCGGACGTTGGTTTCGCCCGTGACGATGTCGATGGCCTTCGCGAGACTTTCGACGGTACGGTCGACATTATGAAGCTTGTCGAGACCGAACAAGCCTAACCGGAATGTCCGGAAATCCTCCGGTTCGTCGCAGCGAAGCGGTACACCTGCCGCAATTTGCAGGCCTTGCGCTGCGAACTTACTGCCATTTTGGATGTCGCCATCGTCGGTATAGCAGACCACCACGCCGGGCGCCTGGAAGCCTTCTGCGGCAACGCTTTTGAAGCCCTTGGCCGTCAACAGGGCGCGGACCCGGTCACCCAATTCCTGCTGCTCGTCGCGAACCTTGTCGAAACCGTACGCTTCAGTCTCCTGCATGGTGGCGCAAAATCTGGCAATGGAATCGGTTGGCATCGTCGCGTGATAAGCGTGCCCACCCTTCTCGTAGGCCTCCATGATTTCGAGCCATTTCTTCAGGTCGCAGGCGAAGCTCGTGCTGGTGGTCGTCTCGATCACTTCACGGGCCTGCGCGCTCAACATGACGAGTCCACAGCCGGGTGAGGCGCTCCAGCCCTTTTGTGGGGCGCTGATCAGTATGTCGACGCCGGCGAATTGCATATCGACCCAGATGGTGCCCGATGCGATGCAGTCCAGCACGAAAAGGCCGCCGACCTCGTGCACGGCGTCTGAAACCGCATGCAGATACTCGTCGGGCAGGATCATGCCGGAGGAGGTCTCGACGTGCGGCGCAAACACCATATCCGGCCGTTCTGCTAGAATAGTCGCCACGACATCGTCGATTACCGCTGGCGCGAAAGCGGCTTGCTGGCCGGCTTCCACGGGGTTCGCTTTCAGCACGGTCGTATCCGAGGGAATGTTTCCGGCCTCGAGGATCTGCGACCAGCGGAAACTGAACCAGCCATTGCGGAGAACAAGGCACTTCTTGTCTGTGGCAAATTGGCGCGCGACCGCTTCCATGGCGTAGGTGCCGCCGCCGGGCACGAGCGCGACCGAGGAGGAATTGTAGACGCGCTTCAGTGTGCCGGAGATATCGGTCATGACGCCTTGAAAGGAACGGGACATGTGGTTGAGCGAGCGGTCGGTGAAGACCACGGAATATTCGAGCAAGCCGTCGGGATCGATATCGGGCCGTAATCCGGGCATGGTTCTACTCCAAGAGAAAAGCGTTGCGGTTTGGCGCCCTCACTATTGTATCTGACCTTCTGCGACAAGGGGGGCGGCCCATGTTTAACACCGAAACAATACCGCTTCTCATACGGAGGCCTCCCTAAACCCGTGATACTTTAGGGACAGCGGTATCCCGGCCCGTGCGCCGTACGGCCGTCGAAGCATTGGTTGCGACAATTTTCCGCAGTCTCGCAAGCGCCGCGGGCCGCGTTTTCCACCGTCCGGAACAGCGTATCCCGCGCCTCCTGCGCAGTGCAGCCGGACGCCATCGGCAGGAGAAGGATTATAGACAGAAATAACATACGCATCGATATATTCTCTTTTCATATAGATAAATTACTGTTAAACGATAATTTATGAAGAATACAGAAAAACTTTCCGACGCGGACCGTCGGCATCGCCGGATCCGCCGCGTCGCCGGTGTCATGGCGGTTTGTTGCGGGGCGCTGGCGGTCATCCTGCCGTTCGGCATGGCGGTCATTTGGGCTTTTGTCGAGCAGATGCTGCCGCCACGCGTGCCGGAAAAACTGCTCGTCGACCTGTCTATAGCCGACCGGGCCGGTGGTTTCCTGCTTTCGCTCCTGGTTGTCAGCGTGGCGGTCTGGGGGTTGGTCAGTCTGGCGCGCTTGTTTGTGCGGTTCCGGCGCGGTGATCTTTTCGATGTTCGGGGTGCCACATTGTTGCGGCGCTTTGCGTTGTCCGTCTTATGCTTGCCGGTCGCGGGGCTGATTACCGAAGGGCTGACGACGGCATGGTTGTCACGGAACGCCGCACCCGGCGAAGGCATGATCGCCTTGTCCCTGTCGAGTCACGATCTGTTCTTTGGTGTCATCGGCGTGCTACTGCTGACCATTGCTTGGGTGCTGCACGATGCCGCCGCGATCAGCGAAGAAAATCGTCTGATCGTTTAGGTATGCCCATCGTTGTGACTCTGGATGTCATGCTGGCACGGCGCAAGATGCGCGGTAAGGATCTTGCCGCCGCGGTGGGTATCACCGAGCAAAACCTGTCGCTACTGCGGTCCGGTAAAGTGAAAGGCGTACGCTTCGCGACCTTGCAGCGCATTTGCGCCGTGCTGGATTGCCAACCCGGCGACCTCCTGATTTACAAGCCGGATGACGACCCCCAATAAGCCCGTCCCAGACCCTAGCCTCATGGTAAAGGCGCGCCGGATTGCGTAAGCTGTAAGTGAGGAACGGGGACGTAACAGGAGGTTGCTATGAATTTGATTACTGCGGCGTTCGCGCTGCCAGCAGTGCTTTTCACGATGAGTTTTTCGGGTGTGACAAACGCCGCGGACGTTGTGGTCTTGCGCGGCAACAGTGCGGAGACTGTCCGCACGACGAGCGATGTCACGGTGCTGCGCGGCGGCGGTACGATGCGCGCGATGCCGACGAAGGCGGTTCCGAAAAGTAGGCCAGCCCGTGTGGTTGCCGGACGCACCCTTTGGGTTGTCGATGATGACGGTCGGCCAACGGTGGCATGCTATTTGGTTTACACCAGCTATGTCGGTGGACGGAAGATTCGCTGTACGAGCCAGACTTACTAGTAATAGATTGAGGAGACTTCCGTGGAATTCCGCTATCTCGGGCAAAGTGGCTTGCGGGTCTCGCAGATTTGCCTTGGCACGATGGATTTTGGCGCGACGATGAGCGATGCGTCCGCGCGAAAGGTGATCAATTCAGCCCGTGCCAATCAGGTCAATTTCATCGATACTGCTGATGCTTATACCGGCGGCGCATCGGAGAAAGTCGTCGGCAAACTGATCAAAAAAGATCGCGCGGCCTGGATCCTGGCGACCAAGGTCGGTCAGCAGGACGGGCCGCCGGAGCGTAAGCGCGGCCTGTCGCGAAAATGGATGATGGAGGCCATTGACGATAGCCTGTCGCGCCTCGGCACCGATTACGTCGATATCTATTACATGCACCACCGCGACCGGGATACGCCGCTTGGCGAGAGCGTCGCGGCGATGGGCGATATCATCGCAAGCGGGAAGGCGCTGTATTGGGGCTTTTCCAATCACTATGGCTGGGAGGTGGCGGAAATCATCCGCCAGTGCGATCAGTTCGGCGTGCCGCGCCCTGTCGTTAGCCAGCCGATGTATAACCTCGCCATGCGCATGCCGGAGAACGATCACCTGCCGGCTTGCGAATATTTCGGTATCGGTGTGGCACCGTTCTCGCCACTGGCACGCGGTGTGCTGACGGGAAAATACGATCCGAAGAAAGCGCCGCCCAAAGGCAGCCGCGCGGCGCGCGGCGACGGCAGCGTGTTGAACCGGGACATGCAGAAGGAAACCTTCGCCGCGGTCGAGAAAATCCGCACACACGCGGCCAAGCGCGGCATGACACCGGCGGATTTCGCCGTGCTGTGGGTGCTGAACAACAAGACCGTCACAAGTGTCATTGCCGGGCCTCGCACCTTGGCGCAATGGAATGCCTATCTCGGTGCACTGAAGCACGAGTTCACGGCGGAGGACGAGGCCCTGGTCGATAGCCTCGTCGCTGCGGGCCACCCGGCGTCGCCCGGTCTCATTTGGAACCGGCATCCGCCGATGGGGCGTGTTACGCGGACGGGTTAGGGTCAGCCAGGCTGCCGGAATTGGGGCGTCGGCGGCGCGCGAAGATCAGACCGGCCATGCCAATTCCCAAAAGCCCGAAAGTGCCCGGTTCAGGTACCGTACCGCCACCATTGTTTGTCGCAACGGGGCATCCCTGCAGTGACGGATTCGTGCCGCAAGGGTCATCGTCGCCGGCAGCGCTGATGAGAAAGACATCGTTGAATGTCCGCGTGTCGAAAATCAATTCCGTTAAGGGACGGTTGCCGCCGATACGGGATGGAATAAGGATGTTAAAGGTCTGGCTACCAAAAGCTGCCGGGGGAACGCCAACGCTGCAATCGTGAGAAACGCCGTCCAAATCCGTTGCGAAGCAATTGAGAGTAAACGGGCTGCTGCCAACCGAACCAAAACTTAAACCGGACAGGGAGAAAGGGTCTCCCGTCGATTGACGTAACGAGGTAAACTGATTGGCGGTCGAGTGCCCGACACCCACTTGCCCGGAAAAGTCGGCCACATTGAAATCGTCGCCATTTAGAGTATTCAGAACGAATAACGTCTCTGTGTCGGACAACGGCGCCGTCGCTGTTGTCGGCAGCGTGGTGAATTCGGAACTCCAGTCCAAGGAAAAAGGCGTCGCACTCGCCGTTCCGGTAACGCCAATGAAAGTACCTAGGCCCAACACCATGGCATGGATTACGGGTTTGAAATGGAAGGGCATGAATTCGGTCCTTTATAAATAATGCGCTTGAAATCGATGCGACAACCGCCGTGAGGCGATGCAGAGCCGGACCATTCTGCCTTTAAGAATTGCGCTCTGCTTGATATCTACCTTCAATCAAGTTGAAATTTTCGTTCAATCGCAGCATTGAAACTTCTGGCTCTTCCACAAAAGGGATGTACTGGCCGCCATGCATGATTTCTATTCCGATACGAAAACCAAACCGAGCCGGGCCATGCGCGAGGCTGCGCTCGAGGCCGTCGTCGGCGATGAACAGAAGGACGAGGATCCGACAACACGCGAATTGTGCGAACGCGTTGCGGCGTTGCTGGGAAAGGAGGCGGCGGTCTTCCTGCCGTCGGGCACCATGTGCAACGAGATCGCCATTCGCGTGCACACAAAGCCTGGCGATGAAGTCATTTGCGAACGGTCCTGCCATCTGATCAATTTCGAGACCGGTGGACCTGCGGCGATCAGTGGTGTGATGATTCAACCGGTTGATGGCGAGAATGGGACGTTTACCGCGGCTCAGGTCCGCGATGTGATCCGTCCGGCCTCGCGGTACTACCCGGAAAGCCGGCTGGTCTGTGTCGAACAGACGGCCAATATGGGCGGCGGCACGGTCTGGCCTCTGGAGCAAATCAACGGTGTCGCTAACGCCGCGAAGGAAGCGGGTTTGGCGACGCATATGGATGGCGCGCGCCTTCTAAACGCAGTTGTCAAATCGGGTGTCCCGGCGGCGCAGTGGACGGAAGGTTATGAGTCCTGCTGGCTCGATTTCACGAAGGGGTTGGGCGCGCCCGTCGGCGCGGTTTTGGCCGGTTCGACCGAATTCGTGACGCAGGCATGGCGCATCAAGCAGCAGATCGGCGGTGCGATGCGGCAATCCGGAATTGTCGCTGCCATGTGTCTGTATGCACTGGACAATAATGTCGAAAGACTCGCGGACGATCATGAACTGGCCGCAAGAATCGCCAAGACGCTGACAACATTCGCACAGGTTGATCGCGTCCTGCCCGCGGATACGAATATCGTTATTTTCGACGTCGCGGACACCGCACCGATGGCGTCGGAGATCGTGGAGTCGCTGGAAAAGGACGGTATCCTTGCCGGCGCGTTTGGCGATCGGCGCATCCGGCTGGTGACGCATCTGGATGTGGATGAGGACGCAGGCGATGCGCTCTGCAACAGCCTGACGGCACTTCTTTCTAAAGGTGGCTAGCGTAAAGTGGAGAAAAAATTCCCGCTACGTCAGTTGCTTCATCTGGCGGAGCGACTTGCGTAGCGCACTCAGATAGACGACGTGTTCTTCTTCGATCGTATGGCGCGGCGTGTCCTTGAAACGCGCACCGACCCAGCGTTCCTGTGCTTCTATATCCGCCTGCATTGCGGCGTCGGTTGGCAGGGCGGCCTCGCCCGTCTCCACCGATCGTATCCAGCGGGCCTGATGTTCGAAGACCATGTTGAGGGCCGTGTCGGTGTTGAAGAACCCGGTGAAATACAGTCCGGGCCAGCCCGGTTGCACCATCCGCTTGTATAGGCGGAGCTTGTTTTCCGCTAGAGGAACGATATCGCGGGCGATGAAGGGCAATTCGATCTGGTACCCCGTAGCGGCGATGATCGTGTCGAACTCTTCCGAACTGCCATCGGAGAAGAAAACCGTCTTGCCGTTGATCTTGAGGACCTCGTGCTTCACCTCGACCCGCTTATAGGCGATGTCCGTGACGATCGTGCCGTTGCTGGTGGTGTGCACGCGCTCCGTCAGAGGCCGGAACCCGAGTTTCTGCATATTGCCGTGGACGAGAAAAGTCAGGAATGCCGTCAGCTTGCGGCGCAGCCAGCCGGGTATGTAGGGGCGTTGAATCTTCCGGGTGATGTCGGTGAAGGGCATACCGCAAAACAGTTTCGGTAGGACGATGACGCCGGATCGAGCTACCAAAACACAGCGGGCCGAGGTGACGCAGACGTCGCTTGCGATATCGCAGGCGCTGTTGCCGACGCCGATGACGCAGACCCGGTCGCCGACAAACGGGTCGGGTTCCTCGTAATCGTGCGAATGGACATACCGTCCCGCGAAATCGTCTCGAAACATCGGGACGTGCAACGGATCCGCGAGATGTCCGGTCGCTGCGATGACCGTATCGTATTGCTCGGTCGTGCCATTCTCCAATTTTAACACCCAGCAGGGCGGCTCGGTCGCGGGATCGAAGGCGGGATAGATGTCCGTAACCTGGGTGTTGAACCGGATCAGCGGCTCCAGATCGAAGTGCCGGGCGTATTTTTCGAGATAGCGGTGCATGTCCCAATGATCGGGAAAGGCCTGGACATCGTCATCAAAGTCCAGATCGTGAAACCGTGTCACGCCGCGTGACGTGTTGATGTGCAGAGTGCGATAAGCGGAGGACAGCCCGTTGTCGTTCCGGTAACACCACATGCCGCCAATCTGCGAGCCGATCTCGAAGATCGTCACGTCAAAGCCGACTTCGCGCATATACTTCGCGGCGCAAATTCCTGCCGCGCCGGCGCCGATTATCGCGATACGCTTAGGCGATCCTAAAGCCGGACCTGATTTTTGTGCCTGCACTGTCTCAGCCTGAGCCACCCTGTAGACCCTGTGTTCATTTCTCCGCAGCCGCGCGGCTGCAAGCCGTCGATGGCGTCGGCGCCAGCTATCGCACCTGGGCGCATGGGAAACAAGAGGGCGGTGGCGCGCTTGCGCACCAATTGACAGGCGCCTTGCCGTCACTCGATACTCGAGCGTTACGAAACCCAATTCTTGTCGATACGAAGCGGAGGTCGTGGATGAGCGAGCCAACCCATAAACATACCGGCCGTTGCCACTGTGGTTCCATCTCGATGGAGTTGGCCTTTACGCAATCTGCCGACGAGATGCAGGTACGCTCCTGCCAATGCGAATTTTGCAGCCGGCAAGGGTCGCGGACCGTGTCGGCGGCGGATGGGCGGGCGGTTATCACTGTTGCCGCCGATCAGCTCACGACATACAGCTTCGGTACCGAGACCTGCTCGGTTCTGATCTGCAAGCGCTGCGGTGTTTATGCCGGTGTTGTCATGACGGACGGCGACCAGTTGGTGTCGATTGCCAACGCGCGCGGGCTCGGCATCAAGGCATTCAAGGACCGGGACGGTGCGCAATTGACCCATGACGGTGAGTCAACGACAGACCGGATAAAGCGGCGCAAGTCGCGATGGACACCGACGGAGATCCGCTACACGCTTTGAACGGCTCAACTCGAACCCGCGCTGGACGAAATTGCTGCGGCCTGCTGCAATAGGCACCAATCATCTTGTACAGAGGAGCCACCCCGTGCCGATCATCGATTCTCAAGTCCATGTCTATGACGCCAACACGCCGGAGCGTCCCTGGCACTCGGTGCCGAACTGGCCGGATCACGTCAACGGCGACGAGATGGTGGCGGCGATGGACGCGGTCGGCGTGGATGGCGCGATCTTCATCTCTGCCTTCTCCATGTATCAGTACGACGCCAGCTATGCGATCGAGGTACAGAAGGCTCATCCCGACCGTTTCGGTCTGGTTAAGCCGGTCGACCCCGATGATCCGGCCGTGGCCGAGGTCATTGCCGATTGGAAGAACACATCCGGCACCGTCGGTATCCGCATCATGATGACACCGGAGGCGGGACGCGATCCGGAGGAGCCCGGCCTTGATCTGATCCTGCGTGAAGCGGCCCGGCACGACTTTCCGGTCAATATGCTGTGCTGGGGCAATCTGGACGCGGGCATCGCCCTGGTCGACCATCATCCGGACACGCGCTTCATCATAGATCATCTTGCCCTTGTGCAGCCGCGCACGCCGCCGGCCCCAGCGGCACCCTGGGCGGACCTGCCGAAGGTGCTGGATCTCGCCAAACGCGAGAATGCGGTGATCAAGGTCAGCGGTGCCTGCACCTTGTCGAAGCAACCCTATCCCTTCCCGGATATCTGGGATCCGCTGGCGCGGGTGTTCGATGCCTGGGGATTTGAGCGCTGCCTTTGGGGCACGGATTGGACCCGCGCCTTCGCGGTCGTCAATTACGAACAGGCCGTGGAGCCGTTCCGACAAACCGCCCGCCTCTCCGACAGCGAGCGGGCGATGCTGATGGGCGGCGCCTGCGCCCGCGCCTATGGCTGGTCGCCGGCGGCAGCCTAAGGGTAACGGGATAGAGGCTGCCGGCAACCGGGCGGACTGGAACCATAATTAGGCTCTTAACTAATGAGGACGAGCCGCAAATGCCGCGCCACATCTCCTCGTCGGTAAGGCTTGTTGAGAAGTTCTATTCCCTCATCGAGGACGCTATTATTCACAACGGCGTTCTCCGTGTAGCCTGACGTGTACAAAACCCGGAGACGAGGCCGGCGTTCCAATGCGGCAGACGCGAGAGCAATACCGTTCATTCCACGTGGCAGCACGACGTCGGTGAAAAGCACGTCAACCGCCACGCCGTCATCCAGTAGCGCAAGCGCCGATGGCCCATCCGGTGCTGATATGACTTCGTAGCCCAGGCTTGATACGGTTTTGATTGCAAGGTCTCGCAGGCCTTCATCGTCCTCGACGATAAGAACGGTCTCACCGGATCCGCGAGGGGCGGCTTTTTCTTTTGGTTCTTCATTGTCCGGAATAGCCTCAACCTCGGCTGCTGGAAAATAGAGTTTGACGGTCGTTCCTTCGCCCACTTCGCTATAAATCGATATATGGCCGCCTGATTGCTTCACGAAACCGTACGCCATGCTCAAGCCGAGACCGCTTCCTTGGCCCACTTCCTTGGTCGTGAAGAAGGGGTCGAATGCATGGTCGATAATCTCCGAAGACATACCAACGCCGGTATCCGATACCGCCAGCATGGCAAACAGGCCAGGTTCGACTTCCGTATTTTTTTCTGTGTATTCGCGATCGAGTTCAACGTTTTCGGTCTCGATGGTTAGCCGCCCGCCGTCAGGCATCGCGTGAAGCGCGTTCACCGAAAGATTGAGCAGCACCGATTCGAGCTGACCGGGATCTATCTTCACCAGATTTAGGTCGGCCGTTGCGGCAGTCCGGATTGAAACCGTCTCGCCAAGTGTTCGCTTGAGCATGCCCGTCATGCCATGAATGAGGCCGTTTAGGTCGACAATTACGGGATGCAATGGCTGATTACGCGAGAATGCAAGTAATCGGTTCGTCAATTCCGCACCCTGAAGGGCAGCTTGCAGGGCCGTACCGACCATTTCCTGCTGCTCAGGGTCGTTCCCGAGCGACTCTTCCAAAAAATCAAGGTTGCCAACGACGACTCCAAGCAGATTGTTGAAATCATGCGCCACGCCTCCGGTCAGCTGGCCGACCGCTTCCATCTTCTGAGCTTGGCGAAGCTGTTCTTCCGTGGCGTTGCGATCGGTCACATCCGTGCCGATAACGCCGATCCCGATGATCGTACCGTTTATGCCTGTCACCGGAAACTTATTGAAGTGGATCATACGCTGTTCGCCGTCCCCGAAGGGTACCTCTGCCTCCCATTCAAGGCCTTTGTGGTGATCAATTACCTCGCGGTCTTGGGCCGCGCCTCTTTTCGCGGTGTTTTCCGGGAAGAGGTCATCCGAACTTTTGCCGATGATCTCCGCGGGGATCATTCCAAACCACTCACCAAATCGTTTGTTGGCGAGGCGGTACCGCCCTTGCAGATCTTTCAGGAATATCGCTGACGGCGAATTGTCGACGATACTACGGAGCCTTTCTTCACTCTCGCGCAGCGCGTCTTCTGCTTGCTTGCGTTCGGTGATATCTGCACGAACTGCGACTGTTTCACCGTTGGATGTCCTTCGTTCTTCGCAATGGATCCATTGCCCATTTGTGGTTACGTATTCAAAGGGTCCTCCAGGATTTCGAAACATTTCCAATCGTTTTTTCAAAAATTCCTCGCCGCTGTCATAAGCTGACGGGACGAATCCTAATTTGATGCCGGCTCGAATATTTTCCTCCAGTTTCGCCCCAGGGGTCAGCAGCCCCAGCGCCGCAATTCTGGGAAGTGTGTCACGATAGGGTTGATTGCAAATTACCAAATGCTCACTGGAATCGTACAATGCGAAACCTTCGGACATGGTTTCGATAGCTTCTTGCAGGCGGGCTTCGCTTTCTTGCAGTTCAGACGTACGTTCCTCGACGCGCCTTTCCAAGTCATCCATTGTTCGCTGCAAGGCGATTTCGTGACCGTGGCGAAACGTGATGTCCGAGCCTGTGCCCCGATATCCCCGGAAATTTCCGTCTGGATCAAAATAGGGAATGCCATTGATGGAGAGCCAGACAGTGTTGCCGTCCGGCTTCACTCTTGGATGGATGAAACTTCGAAATATCCGGTGAGCATGCAGTGCGTCCAAGTGACTTTGCCATTGCTCTAAGTCAACGCCTGGAACACCGGTTTCCTCGCGAGTTTTCCCAAGGAGTAACGTCGCGTCGACACCCGTGACTTCTGTGAAGCGATCGGAAAAATACGAGAACCGTAGATTCTCATCCATCTCCCAATACCAATCGGAGGATGCTTCTGCGAAGTTTCTGAAGCGCTGTTCGCTATCAAATAACGCGGTTTCGCGACTTTTTAATTCCGAGGTTCGAATGCGAACACGTTCTTCGAGTTCAAAATTCAGAGTTTGGAACTCTTCCCGAGATTCTCGTAATGATTCATTGATCTGCCCTAACTCCTGCTCCCGCCTCGATTCAAGTTTGAGCATGTTGTTAAAAGCTTTGGTAACGGCACCTAATTCGTCGTGTGACGAGGCATCGATTGTGGTGCGCTCACCCGATTCGGCATTCGTTCGGATAGCTGTTAGCAGATTCCCAAGTGGCCGGTTGACGATCAGATGAAACCCAAAGGCAGCGGCAATCGCCGCAACGATAAAACCGAATATGACCACCGCGAGGGTTAAGGATCGCCGTAAACTGTGCGATTCTGCAATTTCCGAGCTTGTGAATTGAACGAGAAGCGTGCGTGCGCTGTCCTCGCCAACAGCCAGCGCAAATTGATGTCCACTGTTCCGGCCAGAACAGCCTACGTTGGATGGAGCGGCCGCCAGAACCCGATCGCCTGTATGTGAGCGAAGTTCCGCACATAAAAAAGCGCGGTCGGCAGCGAGGGAGGCGAGGAAGTCGTGCGCAAGACGCGGATTACCGCTCGTATCATGGGCCGCGAGAGCAGTCGCAATGCGCGCTGCGTGATTGCCTACCCGGGACGCGAGTGCTTCCTCGTGATCGCGCGTTTCATACTGGGTCAAAAAATAGAACCCTGGAATCTCCAGGGCCAAAAATACGGGAACGAGAACCAACAGAAACTTTGCAAATAGACGGTTGAAGGCAAAACTGAATTTGCGACTGTCCTGATCTGGCAAAGCGGATACTGTCATGTTCAATCGACCCGCTGCACTTTTCCTTTCTTCATGAGTGCCGCAAGACGTTTTCGATCATCTACCGCACTGTGAAATACGACATACGATCGATTGCTTCGGGCGATGTAGAAATCGACGTTGACGGCGTTGCTCGATTTGTCACGGAAATCTGAACAGAGCACAAAATATGGGCCCATTTTCAAAATCTCTGAATGGGCCTTCAAGGGATACAGTTTCCGAATATTTCCAGATTTCATATCAAAATGCAGATAAGAATCATTGACCAAACTGCGATCGATATGTTGCTGCATGGCGGCCTGAAGAGATGCTTTTTCGGCAATACTGACGGATTGGCCGGCAAATACGTTGGTACCCATCAAAAAAATCAACAAGGCACCTAACAAAGCATTGAAAAAAGGGGCCATAATCGCGCTCCAGAAAGAGGTGGCTGCGGAAACCATAGGTTTAGTTGGTTAATATTTGATAAGGATTTGAACCAATCGTACCCAAACGCTCTTGCTTGAGCGGGCTTGCTCTGGTGCATAAGAATCGGACGCAACGCCGCATCGAATACGGACGAATTCCTCTAACCACCGATATCCGATGTTGCCCGGTTTCATGAATTAGGCTTCTCATTCCTGAATCTCGGATTAGGATAGCCCGTGTAGTCTATTTATTTGTTTTCGGGGTAGGTGTTGTCGGCGCGCGGCTTGTTTGCGACAGTGTGCCGGCGTTTAAAACAAGGAGCGTTCCATGGCTGAATTAGCGCTGGCTTACGAGGCACGGAGCTATAGTGCTGGCATCGTCGGCCGATCGATTTGCAATGCGCGCAATCATCACTGGGTGGCGGAAAACACGGGCGGCGAAGCGGTCGGCGCGGGTGAGCTGTTTTGTGCGTCCATTGCCGCCTGCGCGGTGAATATGTGCTCGACGATTGCCAGCAATGAAAACCGTGCGCTGGACGGCATGGAAGTCAATGTCGCCCTGCTCCGGGATTTTGACAAGCCCCAGGGCGAAGTGTCGTTGTACGACGCGGTCCGCGTGCAGTTCCAGATGTGGGGCGTCAGCGATGACGATGCCCGTTTTCTGGTCAAGACCTGGAAAAGCCGCTGACCCATCTATGGTTCAGTCGCCGTGGCGACTGCTGACACAACAGTGGATTATACCATCCTTGAAAGCGCGCCGTAGCACTAAGTCGGGTGCTATGTGCGTGACGGGGTGGCGATGTTTGCGTTACGCATCGCCACCGTTTTTGCGTATGAGTAATTTGGGGGTTCCTACCTCTTTCCCCATTCTGAACGAATATGTCTGCATTTGCGGATAAGGTCCGACGTCGTAAAACTGTGCCTTGAAAGAGGTCTACCGAATGGCAGAAATCCGACGGTGAAAGATATCGCATTGACGGGGGAGCAATGACAGAAGGCAATAGTTTCAAGGCAAAAGACGAACTGCGCGTCGGTGGCAAAAATTATACCTATTTTAGTCTGCCCAGAGCGGAAGCGGCCGGTCTGACCGGCGCCAGCAGGCTCCCCTACTGCTTGCAGGTCCTGTTGGAAAATGGGCTTCGTCGCGAAGACGGTGAAACGGTTCAACGGGACAACATCGCCGCTTTCTCAAGATGGGCCGAGAATGCCACCAATCCCGCCGAGATCAATTTCTTTCCCACACGGATCATGGTGCATGACGTGTCTGGCATCCCCTTGCTGGCTGATCTAGCGGCCATGCGCGAAAAGATGGCGGTGTCGGGCGGCAATCCAGAGGCGGTCAACCCGGTTCGGCCCGTCGATTTCGTCCTGGATCATTCCGTCATCGTCGACGTTGCCGGACAAAAGGATGCATTGACGCAAAACATGCAGGTCGAGTTCGTGCGGAATGCGGAGCGATACCGGGTCGCGAAATGGGCACAAATGGCCTTTCGGAATATGCGCGTGTTGCCGCCGGGTCAGGGCATCTGTCATCAAATCAACCTGGAATCACTGGCGCGTGTCATCTGGACCGAAGAACATAGGGATCATGGTCTGATGGCATTTCCCGATAGTCTTTTGGCTTGCGACAGTCACACGCCCATGATCAACGCGCTGTCGGTTTTGGGGTGGGGGATTGGCGCCATCGAAGCGCTGTCGGCGTCTTTGGGCGAGCCTGTCAGCATGATGATGCCGGATGTCGTGGGTGTGCGCCTGGTCGGACGGCTGCGCGAGGGCGCAACGACGACCGATCTCGTCCTGGCGTTGACACGGACGCTCCGGGAGCATGGCGTTGTCCAGAAATTCGTTGAATATTTCGGACCGGGTCTGGACTTCCTCAGCCTGCCCGAACGCGCGACGGTGGCCAATATGGCGCCTGAATACGGCGCCAGTGTCGGCTTTTTTCCCACGGATCGGGAAACCCTGAACTTTCTTCATCTGACGGGTCGTGGGGATCAGGCGCCTCTTGTCGAGGCCTATTGCAAGGCACAGGGCATGTGGCGCGATGACACCGTGGAGCGCGTCTATTCCAACATAATCGAATTCGACGTGGGCGAGGCCGAAGCCAGCCTTGCGGGGCCCAAACTGCCCCAGAGTCAGGTGCGATTGAGCCAGGCGCATCAGTCGGCGCTTGAGGCGCTTGCTGAAGATCGCGGCGAGTCTGGTGCGAAGGAAAGTGTCGAAACCGGAAGACTGCAAGACGGTGATATCGTCATC
>JAJFJB010000461.1 GCA_021774435.1 Alphaproteobacteria bacterium | reverse complement strand
GCGATTCCTGCATGGATGCCTGAAGCGCGATCTTGTCGACTTTGTTGTCATTGATGCGGGGCAACTCGGCGATACTTATAAATCGCTGTGGGATTTTGTAGCGCGCGAGACCGCTTTCTTTTAGTAACGCGATCAAGGCTTCGGTATCGAGTTCGAATCCGGATTGCATTTGGACAAAGGCCCAAGGCACGGCGCCATATTCTGGATCCGGCGCCCCCACGACGGCGCAGGCGAAGACATCCGGGTGTTTGGCGATTTCACTTTCGACTTCTGCCGGAAGAATCTTCAGCCCACTTCGGTTGATTGATTCCTTAATGCGACCGCGCAAGGTCAGGCGCCCTTCATGGTCCAGCACGCCCATATCGCCTGTCGCATACCAGCCGTCCGACCAGACGGCTTCTGTCGCCTTTGCGTCGTTCCAATACCCAGACGACGCGAAGGGAGCTGATACCCTCAGTTCGCCGATTGTATCCGATGGTAAAACGTTGCCCTTTTCGTCTTCGATACGCAGCCGGCAGCCCCGCAACGGCAAACCCACAGAGCCATTTAGCCGAAGCTCTTTGGGTTCGTTCGCATCGGCGTGCCCAAATCCCGGGCATTCCATTGCGCCTGACGCAACAATGACTCGGCATTTAGTTTGCTCTTCGAATGCTCGTGCGGAAGCCAGGTCGGCTGCAGCCGTGCCGACACGCAACAGGCGGAGAGTACGCAAATCATGCTGTTGCAGCGGCTCTTGCGCGAGGCGGGCGAGGATAACAGGCACTGTCGTGATCACCGAGACTTTGGCCTGCCGCGCTAAATCAAGCAAAGACTTTGTCTCGTAGGTTTTCGGATAAATGAAGCTGCACGGTAATGATCCCGAGACGGCCCAAACCAAGAGACCTGCCGCACCACACATCGGCGCAAAGATGCCAATTATGTCGTCGGCGGTGATCCCCATTCTTTCCGCAATCGTGCGGCCCATGCAAACTTGCGCGCCTTCGGGCCATTCGCAGAGTTTTGCGATTCCGCTTGTTCCGCTGGACACTGTGATCAGCGAGACTTCGTTGTATCGAAAGTGGCGATCTTCAAGGGATACGTTCGCCTCCACATCCCGAGGTGGCGAGAAGAGATCTGACCATTGCAACCACCCGTCGGACTGGCTGTTTGCCAGGTCAATTCGATGCTCGACGCACGGATTTTCAACCATCGTTCTGTCGAGCCAAGCGCGCTCGCCAGATGCCATTAATTGATTGGAAATAACAACGATACGTGGCTCGATACGGTCAACGACATAGTCGAGTTCCTTGCGCCGCCACTGGAGCGGCGCGAACGCACCAATGACGCCAGCCTTTTTCAATCCGATGCGCAGCAGCATTTCTTGGCACGATGAAGCCATCTGGACGAGCGCTGTCTCGTCTCGCTTGATTCCCAGCGCGATCAAATTGGTCGCAATAATATTCGTTGCTTCATCGAGTTGCGCCCAGGTGAATGCGGTCGTGTTGTCGCGGCAGGCGATTTTGTCAGGGAATTCGCGCGCAAATGCACGATAGCGGTCCAGCATTGTTTCGCGGGACCAATGCCCCGCAGCGAGATAGGCCTCGATTCCCTTCGAACTAACCAGGGTTGGGCGCATTGCTTCTATCGGCCCTTGTATATGGGATCACGCTTCTCCGCATAGGCCGCCAGACCTTCCTTGCTGTCTTCGGTTGCCATGCAAAGCGCATAAAGCTTCCGCTCGTAATCGATCCCGTTGAGCAGATCTGTTTCAGTCGAGCGAAGAACGGCATCGCGGCCGGATGCGAACGTCAATGGAGCCCGCGAACCGAGAAGGCGCGCTAATGTTTTCGCCCGAGGCATCAGTTCGTCCTGTGACATGACTTCTGTGACCAATCCAATGGAAGACGCCGTCGTTGCATTGACAGGTTCGCCCGTCAAAACTAATTGCATCGCCCAACCGAGGCCGACGAACCGATATAGTCGCTGCGTGCCACCGCTACCGGGAATTTGGCCGAGCGTAATTTCCGGCTGTCCCATCAGTGCGTTTTCGCTCGCGATACGGGCTGTACAGCCAAGCGTGAATTCGAGACCGGCCCCAAAACAGTACCCATTAATGGCCGCGACAGTGGGTTTTCCAAGCCGTTCGATGGCGGTCGGCAATTCCTTTCTCAGGGTCGCATCGGCGCTCATCTCGGAGGGAAGCGTGCGTTCCTGCAATTCAGGAATATTTGCACCTGCACAAAATGATTTTTCGCCATGCCCCGTGAATACGATTGCGCGGATCGCATCGTCAGACTCGGCACGCCGCGCACAGTCCAGCAGATCGACACGCATTTGATGGGTCATCGCATTGTGCCGCTCAGGCCGATGCAAAGTGACGACCAGAATGCCGTCATCCATTTCTGTCAGGATATTTTCGTACGCCATTTGTCAGGCTCCCGGAATACGCTTATTGCGTTCGCGTGAGGTTTAGTCCGGTGCATCCTAACAATAGGCTCAGAAGGTCGCTATATGGCGACCTTTTACGGGGTTAATCCTTGCAAACGATATCGCCTGTTTTCGTATCGATTCCGAGGTTCCTGCAGTTTTCCAACGGGTCCCTTGTCACTGGAGCCGGTTCGCGTTCGATTGGCGCTGGTTCGCTATCGACAGGCGGCTGAGAGTCACCGCCGCCGCTCATGGCGGCAATCTCGGCGTCCAGCGAGGCAGGGTCGTCGATTTCGTCCTGCGTCAAAACGAACGTCACCGGTCCCCATGATCCCTTTACCGAGACGTTTATGCTGCCGTCGGGTAGCAACTGCAATGTCCCGGGACCTTGGAGGGGGAGGTCAAACATTGTGTATTTGCCCGCCTCGATTCTTCGATAATCCTTGGATACGACCATGTTGGGTTGAACCTGTAGGACAAACATGAACACCCACGGGTCCAGCGAATAGGCGCGGCCTTGCTCGATACGTATCCTCTTATTACCGAGCGTAGAGACGCGCCAGGTGCCGTCAATCGGCATGGCTCTGGTTTCCGGCACGCTGTTCTTGTCGGGCAGAAAAGCGGGAATTTGTGCAGCCGCCGGGCTTGTGAGTGACCAAACAAAGACCGTCATGAGAAACACCGACGCTGCAAACTCGATCATGTATCGCAAATATCGGTGTTTTCTGTTTCTCATGTGTAGACCTTTCCGCTCAGTTGCCAATGAATTCCTGGAACGTAACCCGGTAGCGCTCCCAGGTGAATGGGTATCGCTACCCATTTCGGATTGTGGCTAATCCCGTTAGATTCTAACAGTGTGCAGGAAAGGGATTCGATGCAGTCGATGGGTCAAGGGGAGGATCGCTCAATTTCGCCAAGAGTTGCGAAGTTCGCGGCGTTGACGATGGGGGCGATCGGCTTGACGTTTTCCGCGATGTCGGCGAACGCCGCGACGCCCGTCTTTGTACCTTCGGTCGGGACGATCATCTTCTATACTGCGGCCCTGACAACGGTTGGTGCTTTCTTCCTGTTTAATGTCGCCCTGAACAATCGGGTCGGTGTTTATTATGCCGCTCTGTTCACCGCAATGCTGGCCTTGGTCTGGTTCTTAGAAGGCGGCTTGGCCTCATTGGCGCTTGGCATTGGCCAGGATCGGGAGCTATCGACCGGCATGACAATTGGGCTCGCGGGGATTGCCTTTGGCTTTTTTACTGCCGAGCGGGCGATCGATACTCGAAAAGAGTGGCCTTGGGTTCGGCGGGCTTTTTTCTGCCTCTCTGCGCTATCATTCCTTCTGATCCTCGGTGCGTGGTTTTGGCCCTTTGGCCCGATGGCACTGATCGTCGATACGTTGCTTCTTTTGCTGGTTGTTTGCCATCTTGTTGCAACGTTGACGTGGCGGACGTCCGATGGGCGGCCGCTCCGCCTGCCTGCAATTGCGGCATCGGCCCTGCTCCTGGCTGTCATATTGCTCTTTCTGATCTACTTTGCTGGCGGCGGCACGTTGAGTATTGGCGCCATCTTTCGGTGGTTGTTTGCGCTCGTCGTAGTACCGGCCATGGCCGCAATTGGAACAGCATTGGTTGATATTCGCCGGTCGCGGGACGTCGCACTGGAAGCTGCCGTCGTCGCTGCCCGAAAGGACGCGGAGATGTCGGCGTCCCTATTGGAGATGGAAAAAAACTATACGCGCGCGCGTGACATAGCCGCCAGACGTAAACGAGAAATTTCGACCGTTTCACATGACATACGCCAGCCGATTGCTGCGATGCGTGCCGAACTGGATGGGCTCAAAGGGGAAATTGCTGCGGAAAACACCGAAAGGCTCGACCGCATTCTGGATCATTTCGACGTTTTGACCGACGAATTTACGCGCGGTGATGATCAAGGTTTGCCGCATTTAACGGGTAATACGGACGGGGCAGAGGATGTTCCGGTGAGACTGCTGTTTTCGATGCTCAAGCGGATGTTCAATGCCGAAGCGGAGTCAAAGGGAATTGCGCTCCGGTTTGTCGATAGCGCCGGTATTTTTCATGCGCCCGCCGTTGTCTTGATGCGGATCGGTGCGAATCTGGTCTCCAATGCGATTGCGCACTCCCGAGCGACCCGTGTACTTGTTGGCGTGCGTCGTCATAACGGAGCACTGCAATTGCATGTCATCGACGATGGCACTGGCTTCCCGTCTTCAGATATCGACAATGCACTAATGTCGGGCGTCAAGGGCGACGGGTCGGATGGGGCGGGCCTCGGCCTCTCTATCGTGCGGGAACTGGCGTCGGAACATGGGCTAGCGCTTCAATATCGTTCGGCGGTGGGCAAGGGGGCGGCCTTTTCGATAGCGGTTCCCGTTGCGACATAATTTGCTTTAGAGGTGTCGATGAAGCCTGGGAGCGGTGGCGCGGTTCCCAAAAGAGGCTGTTTCATTTATGTCATCGGGCATGGACGGTACAGATACGCCAATACCGCTACCGGGTCAGTTCACCGCTGTAATCGCGGATGACCACGAAATTGTGCGGTCGGGATTACGGACGGCCTTGGAAACCCCGGGAATCGTGGAAGACCAGGGTTTGGTTGTTGTCGCGGAGGCTGGCGATGGGTTTGAAACACTCGCCGCAACCAAACAGTACAAACCGGATCTCCTGTTACTCGATCTGACAATGCCGCTTTCCGGCGGCGCAGAGGTCTTTAACGATCTGCGACGGTGGAGCCCCGAGACCAAAGTCGTCGTGTTCTCCTCGGTGACGGCCGGAGGGATCCTGGGGCAACTCATCGAGGCCGGAGTCGACGGCATGTTCGCGAAGGGCGGTTCCAACC
Organism: Alphaproteobacteria bacterium; assembly: GCA_021774435.1. Lineage (GTDB taxonomy): Bacteria > Pseudomonadota > Alphaproteobacteria > UBA8366. The sequence goes on along the minus strand of JAJFJB010000461.1, from coordinate 13,252 downwards.
AGATGCTTTACGAAAAACTACCTCTGATCCTGCGCGGGGGTCGTTTCATCGCGCCGGAATGCCTCGAAACTATTCAGCAGCAATCCGAATCAGTGTCTTTGACGCCGCGCGAGCAGCAAACCCTGAATATGGTCATACGCGGCCGGACAACCAAGGAAATCGCGGAAGCGCAGGGCATTAGCCCACGAACGGCTGAAAAACACAGGGCGAGCCTTATGTCGAAGTTGGACGTCCGATCAGTTGCCGAACTCATGACGCGTGCCCTTAAAGATGGCCTCCTGGACGAAAACAGCGAATTTTAGGCCGTTTCAGTAAGGATTGGGTAGAGGTACCCATTTATCCGCGGCGCTCAGTTTGCGAAAGTGAGAATGCAGCTTACTAAAGTAAGTAAGTTCGCCACGATGATCAGGGGGACATATGAAGAGTATCGGCACCAGCGGCATCCAGCGAAACGTGTGGGTTATTTTCCAGGCGTTGCTCCTTTGTCTCATGTTTGCGTTTGTGACCGTGTCCAGCGCAGACGCCAGCAGCCACAGGAAGCGGGATCGCTGCAGTGCCGAAGGGCAAAAACCGTGTCCCATCGCCTACAAAGGACCGATATGCGACGCGGGTCTTGGGAATATTCGGGGCACGTGCCGAAAATGCGGGGGTGAGGGCCAATATTCCTGCCCACCATCCAAGAAAGGAAAGCAGTGCAGCGGCGGTCGGATGAAGATCGATGGGCGTTGTTATAAATATTGTGGCGGGCCCAATCAAAAGGCCTGCAAGAAATCCAAACGAGGCTACCCGTGCAAGGGCGGCTACGAGGCGAATCAGGCCGGTTTCTGTAAACCATGTGGCGGTTTGAACCAGAAAGCCTGCCGTGCCCTTAAGAAAGGCAAGCAATGCCAGAGCAGCCTGACGAAGATTGATGGCCGTTGCCTGAACTGCGGCGGTGAAGGGCAAAGAGCCTGCCCTGTCCTGAAATCTGGCAAACAGTGTAGTGGGGACCGGATGAAGATCGATGGCCGGTGCTATGCGGAGTGCGGCGGTCCAAATCAAAAGGCCTGTAAGAAGTCCAAGCGCGGTTATCCCTGCAAAGGCAGTTATGAACCCAACCAGGCGGGCTTCTGTAAACCCTGTGGCGGCCTGAACCAGAAAGCGTGCCGCGCACTTAAGCAAGGCAAGCAATGCCAGAGCAGCCTGACGAAGATTGATGGCCGTTGCCTGAATTGTGGTGGTGAGGGACAGAGGGCCTGTCCGGTTCTTAAGTCAGGCAAGCAGTGCAGCGGTGGCCGGATGAAAATCGATGGCCGCTGCTACGCAGAGTGCGGTGGTCCGGACCAGAAGGCTTGCAAGAAGATCAAGCGCGGTTACCCTTGTAAAGGCAGTTATGAACCCAACCAGGCGGGCTTCTGCAAGCCTTGTGGTGGTCTGAACCAAAAGGCGTGCCGTGTGCTTAAGAAAGGGCGGCAATGCGCAGTCGGCTCGACGGAACGCGGGGGCATCTGCGTTAAATGCGGCGGTGTTGGTGAACGGGCTTGCAAGGTTACCGACAAGGGACGCCAGTGTGGTGTCGGCACCACCGAACGCGGTGGAGTCTGCGTTCCGTGCGGTGGTGAAGGGCAACGCGCCTGCAAGATCACCGATAAGGGCAAGGCCTGTCAGGCAGGTCTGAAACGCGGTCTCAACGGAATCTGCAAGATTACGAAGGCGGAACGCGTTCGCCGGTCAGCCATGGTTGAACTGAAGAACCGTGGCGGCAGCGTCGCCGCGTTGACGATTTTTGCGGATCAGAACCGCGGAAACAGCTCGCTGAAAAGCCAGGTCCGCAATCAGGACGTGACTGGTGGCGACGAGATACCGGACAATAAGGCTTGCCTGGGAAAATTCGCAAGTTGGACTCTTGGTGTCGGTGGCGAGGTAGGGGCTATCGTCAGTGTTGAAGGAGAAGTTGGTGGGGCCTTTCGCTGCGGTCAACATTCGAGCGGAAACAAGGACGCCAAGTTTTATTCCAGCGGCAGTCTGAACTTCCATGCCGGTGGGGGCGCTACAGCGGCGGTGACGTTCGGTATGTGGGTTGATGATTTCAATCGACTTCGCGGAAAATCGCACGGTTACGTATTGGATCTTGTCGATGCCGCTCAATCAGTTGTTGCCCTCGCCAATCCCTCTGCCTTAGCACCGAGTATGGCGGAGCCCGATATTGCGGTGGGCGTTTGGTTTGAACGCCGCGATGAGGATGGCGACGAAAAGGAAGATGAGGTCGGCCGTTTTCTTGGATTTACCATTTCGGTTGGCGCCGCCGCGGGGCTGGATCTCGGCGGAACGTACGTCAAGGCAACGACGGTTCAGTTCTGTACGATTGAACTAAAATGTACTGAAGGAAGCTGGGCCGGCGAAATCGATGCTGAAGACGTCACAATGTTCATCGACGGCCAGACGAAAAAGTCGATTCAAGTGAGCATCGATGGTGGCGAGCCGGTTAAATATACGCGCGCCACGAAAGCTGGTCGAAAGTACGAAAACGAAGCGGGCGATATTATCCGCTTCCGGAAAAACTTTAAGATCATCAAATTTGAAACGGCTGGGGGTGCGAAGAGCGAACTTGTTCCGGTCGCGACGACGTCGGCGGAAGGGACCTGGACGGGTCAGATTGAAGGCGTAGACACGACGATTTTTATTGATGGCCAATTTAAACTGAGGACCAAGGTGAAAGGCGGTCCAGATGAGAAGGTTGAGCTGTTTTTCGCGAAGATTAACGATGGCCCGCGTGTAAAATTCAACCGCAAAAATTTCGGACGCGGCAAGTGGGAGAACGACGATGGCGATACGATAGATTTCAAAAAGAACTGGTCCATTTTGAAATTTAAACGTCAAAACGGGGACAAGGGTGAGTTTACCTTGGGTTCGGACGAAGACATTGCATTGGCGCCGACAGCAATCAACGTCCTCGGCCCATGGGAGTTTGAAGTCAACGGACGAATCTTGACCGACGAATTCATCGAACAGTCAAGCGGCCGAATCGTCGTGAGGCGTGAGGGCACTACGCTCGAAAGGACCTTCGACAAGGTCGAGGGGAACGAAAACGAGTATACGAGCGAGTTTGGCGGCACGTTCCGCTTCGTCAGCGACACGAGAGCCGTCTGGATCAGTCCACCGGAAGGGGCTGATGGATCTGTGACGGTTTTCCGGTATAGAAGACCCTAAGGGACAAACGTGATTGCTAACAGCAACCCTGCAATAATTTCGCAGAGCTGCCGATTGTGGCCGCTTTCAAGTTCGCGACTGTTGAGCGCCGATAGGATGCCGGATGATACCTTGGGAGATTGAGGGCGAGGAGTTCGTCAATTGCAATTGCGATTACGGATGCCCTTGCCAATTCGGCGCCTTGCCGACAAAGGGAAACTGCGAAGCGGTTGCGGGTTACAAAATCGACAAGGGAAAATATGGCTCTGTTCGTCTGGACGGGCTGCGCGCTGCGCTGTTGGCGTGGTGGCCGGGACCCGTTCATGAAGGTGATGGACGGATGCAAGTAGTCGTGGATCGTCAGGCGGACGACGCTCAACGTGATGCACTTGTGAAAATTATTTGTGGCGGGGAAACGGAACCGATGGCAACCGTGTGGTCGGTTTATTCGACAATGTGCCCGAACAAGGTCGATCCTGTCTTTGCTCCGATTGATCTGGAGATTAACATAAGCGGTCGAACCGGAAGAATTTCCGTACCGGGCGTGTTTGAAACGCGGGGTGAACCGATCCGCAATCGGACGACTGGCAAACCGCACCGTGCAAGGATCGATTTGCCGAACGGGTATGAATTCTTGCTCGCGGAAGTGGGTAGCGCGTCGACCGAGGCTGTGGGCGATATGAAGCTAAACTTCGAAGCGAGCTACGGTCAGTTCGCAAAAATTCATCTCAACAATTACGGCATCGTTCACTAAGTCACGCGGTTAGCTGAAAGGCATCCCACACAAGACTGGCTGCGGCGACATCCTCTGCTGCCATACCGACGGAGTCGAACACAACCGTTGTGCCAGGATCGATTGTTTTGTCACCCGCAAGGATTTCACCGGCTTCAGCAAAAATCGCTGCACCGGATTTCCTGATATTCCCAGACTCGCTTGCAGTTCCATCCCGGGACTCAACAATGACCGTGTTCTGCATGACGGTATCGTCTAGTTCTCTGGCGTCATTGCCGTTCCAGCCCACAGCCGCAACCACTGAACCCGCCTTTAGCCAATCGCCCTTCAGGATTGGCTCCTTCGATGCCGTCGCAGTGACGATAACATCGGCATCGCGCACCGCATCCTCGGCAGTCATAGCGCGGCCATTGGCGCTTACAGCCAGTGACGCCGCGTTTTCAGCGGTCCGGCCCCAGATCCGAATATCGTCGAATTGCCGCACATGCCGAAGTGCTGCGATATGGGCATGCGCTTGCAATCCTGTCCCCAAAACGGCGAGCGATTTGGCATTTTGCGGGCTGATCTTGTTGACGACCGCAGTGGAAACGGCCGCGGTGCGCATTTCCGTAATGAGCCTGCCATCCATCACGGCCAAGGGTTCACCGGTTTCCGGCTTAAACAACATGATCATCGCGTGGTGGGTCGGGATCCGGTGTGCCGCATTGCCGGGATAAAACGTGACGAGTTTCACCCCGACGGAGCGCCCGGCCGCCGGCATCGTGCCAAAGAATCCGCCATGTTCCGCCACATCGAGCATTTGTCGGTTGGGTTGTGCAATCCGCCCTCGCGAATAATCGATGAGCGCTTGCGCCATCGTGGGGATCAACAGTTCCATGGACAGAAGGGAACTCACATCAGTCTCGTTGAGGAATGCGATTTTCTTCGCGGGGCTTTCAGCCATGCCGATGCAGCCTATCTGCCGTTAACGGGTATAGTTCATGCCGAGGCGGCCGCCATCGACATAGATGGTTTCACCGGTGACATAGCTGGCTTTATCGCTGGCCAGAAAAGCGACGACATTCGCGATTTCGCTCGGCTCGCCAATTCGGCCAAGCGGCGTTCGTGACAGCACCATTTCCATGGCCTCGGGATTGGCATTCACACCGGCCATCATCTCGGTATCGATGGAACCGGGACCGACGGCGTTGACACGAATTCCATGTGGAGCCAACGCTAAAGCCGATGCCTTTGTAAGTTGCATAATCCCGCCCTTGGAGGCGCAGTAAGCGGAAATACTCGGGATGGCAACCTGCGCATTGATCGATGACATATTCACAATGGCGCCCTTGATATCTGCTTTTACCATCGCGTTCGCCGCGCGTTGACTGGCGAGAAACGTTCCGGTCAGGTTGACGTCGATCACTTTCTGGAACTGCTCGAGGGGCAGGTCGAGAAAATCACCCGGCAGCGCAATCCCGGCGTTATTGACGAGGATCGAAACCGTCCCCAGGTCTTTCTCTATGGCGTCGAACAAGGCGGCAATCTGTTCCGCGTCTCCTGCGTCGAATTCGTACCCAATCGCGCCGCCGCCAATGTCCGCAGCTGCGGATTTAGCGCCATCCGCCTTGATGTCTGCAACTGCCAGTTTGGCGCCATCCTCTGCTAGCGCATTTGCGCAGGCGAGGCCAATTCCCTGCGCGCCGCCCGTGACCAGTGCAATTTTCCGTCCTGATGCCATTTATTCTACTCCCGGCTACGTCATTTTGGTTGTGGCGCCAATCTGATCGGCGATAATCCGTGCAGCTATTATAGTCCCGTTATGCATGGAAATTGGTGTGCATTCGTCGCGGACGGGGTGCCGGAATTCGAAGGAAGAACGCAATGAGCCAAAACACTGATTTGGTGACACCGAAAAAGACATCATATGACGTCGTCATCGTGGGCGGCGCCATGTATGGCTCGTCGGTTTCCTGGTTCTTGATGAATAATCCTGACTTCGACGGCTCTTTGCTGGTCGTGGAAAAAGATCCGACTTACGAATTCACATCCACTGCGCGCACGAACAGCTGCATTCGCCAGCAATTTTCGAACGAAATCAATGTCCGGGTGTCACAGTTTGGCGCCGAGTTCGTAAAGAACTTTCGGTCCTTTATGGGCGATGATCCTCGCGTGCCCGATGTGCCGCTGCAAAGCTTCGGGTACATGTATCTCGCGGATAGCGAAGCGTTTGCGGACGATTTGCGCGAAAGTCAGCGAATTCAGGCAGCCTGCGGTGCCGCGACAAAAATTATGTCGGCTGAAGAAATTAAACATGACTATCCGTTTTACAACGTTGATGACATCGTCGCGGGCAGCATCAATCTGGTGGATGAGGGTTATTTCGAAGGCAGCACACTATTTGACTGGTGGAAACGTTCGGCAAGGGAAAAGGGCGCTGAGTATATCAACAATGAAGTCGTTGCGATGACTCGGAATACTTCGGGCGCGAAGGTTGAAAGCGTGACCTTGAAATCGGGTGACGTGATCGCTTGTGGGGCCGTCGTCAATGCATCGGGACCAAGGGCGGTGCGGACTTCTCGCATGGCCGGCATTGAAATTCCCGTCGAACCCCGGCGTCGCTACACGTTTATTTTTGATGCCGAGCAACCGCTCGACCAAGACCTGCCCCTGACAATCGATCCCTCCGGCGTCCATATGCGCACAGACGGTGCCTATTATCTTGCGGGCTGCCCACCTGATGACGACCCGGCGGTGGACTACGACGACTTCGAACAGGATCACAGTATTTGGGAAGAAAAGGCCTGGCCCGCGATTGCAGCGCGAGTTCCACAGTTTGAAGCGATCAAGCTGACCAACTCTTGGGCGGGTCATTACGCTTTCAACACGTTCGACCACAACGCTATTCTGGGTCCGCATACGGAGGTCGAAAACTTCATCTTCGTGAACGGCTTCTCAGGTCACGGTTTTCAGCAGTCTCCGGCCATGGGCAGAGGGACGTCTGAACTGATAACCTATGGCGAATACCGGTCACTAGACTTATCGGCATTCAACTATTCGAGGATCGCCAAGAACCGGCCGTTCCTTGAAAAGGCAGTCATATAGCGTCTCTTCGACCACTCTGCAGCCCGCGTTTCAATGATTATTCCGACGTTGGAACGGTCTAAAGTGGCTCTGGAGCAACTTCTTGATTTATCGCAATGCGGGTTGCGATTGGAGCGAATACGCTTCTCCTAATCATTGAAACGCCGAGATCGTTCGAAGGGTTTTTTGGACGTATTTTGGCTTTGTTCCTTGATCTAACTGATGTGATCATTGCTGAAGGGTCAACAAGAGCAAAGGAACGTAAAGACAAGATCAGGAGGAGAAGACAATGAGTACGAGAGAGGCTTACATCAGTGTAAAGCGGCGCGACCTTCAAGAATTGAACAGTAAGGTTGCCGAGTTGGACCCGTCATCGGGAAAGGGCGTGGAGAAGCTGCGTAATGCTTGTCAATCAGCGAGTGTCATGTTGGATCGCGTTGTAAATGGCGACGATGCTACATGGATGGATTTACAGCCGACAATCGATGGAGCTTTTCGTAATGCCTATGATTGCCTGCGCCAAATTGAGCACTAGTGCGAGATAGGGCGTCGAGGACGATTCTGTTCCTGTGAAGGTGCTTTAGACCGTCTGCCCTTTAATCAGGTCGGCGCCTTTTTCCGCGATCGCGATTGTGGACGCAAAGGTGTTCGCCGATGGTAGCATAGGCATGATCGAGGCATCGATGACTCGCAAATTCTCGATGCCGTGAACGTGGAGTTTATCATCTACCACAGTGCGTTCGTCAGACTTAGGCCCCATGCGACAAGTGCCCACTAGGTGATAGCCTGTGTTGCCGCGCCGCCGCGCGAAATCGAGCAGTTCGTCGTCATTCGTGACTTCGGCGCCGGGTAGGGTTTCGCATTCGAAGTAGGGGGCGAGTTCAGGGCTGTTGAACAATTTACGCACGAGCTGAAGGCCGGCGAGGGTAATCCTCTGGTCGGCTTCGGCGGCAAGGTAGTTCGGTTGTACGATCGGGTGGTCGGCGGGGTTGGTGGAAACGGCACGGACATGCCCGCTGCTTTCGGGGCGCGGTTGTGCCGCACCGCAAGTCATGCCCGGATGGTCATCGAGAACATAGACCTTGCCTTCCATATAGCTGCCCGGGGTAAACAGAATACGGAGATCGGCCTCCTCGAGGGCCGGATGGGATTTGCCGTGCACGAAGCCGATCGTCGGACAGAGAGCGAGTACGCTGGGCTTGCCCGCCAACCATTTTATGACTTCAAGTGGTAAGCGCGGCCAGCGGGCCGATTCGTTGATGGTCACGACATTGCGTGCGCGCGCCGTCATACGGACCGAATAGTGATCGCGCAGGTTTTCGCCGACACCTGCAAGCACTGCGACGACAGGCACACCAAGGTCGTTGAGGAGGTTCGCCGGACCGATACCTGAAATTTGCAGGATCTTCGCTGAGTTGACGGTTCCCGCGCTCAAGATTACTTCGCGCCTCGCTTGAATCGTATGCTGGGTACCGTCGCCATCGCGATACCGAACACCGGTGGCCTTCTTACCGTCGAACACCAGCGCCGCGACTTGAGCTCTGACGCGCAACGACGTGTTTTGCCGCTTCAGAGCGGGACGGAGGAACGCCTTGGCGGCGCTGACCCGTTTGCCGTTTTGGATGTAGCGCTGAAAATAGCCCGCGCCGAACTGCGTGCCCGCGTTGTAATCGGGTATTCTTGGGATCCCCATACCGACCGCCGCATCGATGAAGGCTTCGGCAAGTGGATTAATCCAGTCGATGTCGGTAATCGGCAGTTCGCCATTGCGCCCGCGAACGCGGTTGTCGCCGTCGCCGATGCGCTGTTCGGAGCGTTTGAAATAGGGCAGTAAATCCTCGAAGCCCCAACCCCTGTTGCCCATTTGCGCCCAGCTGTCGAAATCCGCTGCCTGGCCTCGGTTGTAGACCATGCCGTTAACCGAACTCGAACCGCCGACCACCTTGCCTTGTGGGATATTGACGGTGCGGCCTCCAAGAGATACCGAAGGTTCTGTCGTGAAGGGCCACAAGAACCTGTCGCCATAGAGCGTTTTGACGAAACCTGCGGGGATCGAAATGTAGGGATGCCGGTCATTGCCGCCCGCCTCCAGAACACAGACACTCGCAGTGCCATCCTCCGACAGTCTGTTGGCAAGCACGCAACCGGCGGCGCCGGCGCCGACAACGACATAATCGAAGATATCCATTACCGGCTGTCTTCCCTGCCAAGTTACCGTTTGAAACGAAGTGATTTCCGGGAATTTAAGCATTTGGGACGCCAGACCCCAAATTCGCTTGTCAGGTGGTGTGGCTTTTCAACGGAGCAATTGCCGCGATGTGTGCGGGAGAGAGGCCGGCCCACACCAGGCGTCCGGGTCCATGCTTACGCCTCGACGCTCCAACTTGGTGGTGCCCGTGCCACCATCGAATATGACAATGCCACCGCTTTCGAGACGCGATTTTATCACTGCGTAGGCCATGTTTCGTCTGCTCCAATTGGCAGATTGATGTCCGCCTAAAGTACAGTGTTGTAGGATATACAGCATCTGAATTTGACGTAAGGGAGTAACGAAAAATGGCGGACCCAATCCCATTGAGGATCAGACGTGTCGTTACGGGACATGATTCGGTCGGCAAGGCGATAATTGTTCAGGACAAGGAAATGGACAACGTTATCGTCATGCCGTCTGGGCATTCCGGTGCGTTGATGTGGGCCGCCGATGCGGACTCAGCGCATGTAAATGGACCGATCAAAGGTGACGCCGACCCTGGAAAACGCAAGCTGCCTGGAATTGCACCGCCGGAAGGTGGGCATGTCTTTCGAATTTTGCAGCTCGCGCCAGGCAAGGGCGCATTCATGCATCGGACGGATACGGTCGATTATTGCATCGTCATGAAGGGTGCCTGCGTCATGAAACTGGACGGCGACGAAGAGGTGCCAATGTCCGCTGGCGACGTTTTGGTCCAGCGCGGAACGTGGCACGGCTGGGAAAACCGGGGGGAAGTACCTTGTCAGCTGGCGTTTATTTTGATCCGCTCCGAGGCACCCGAAAAACACATACATGGCGGTGATGAAACTCACTGACGTCGAGACTGCAGATACTCGGAGTTGAAATGAAGCGATTTGCCGAAAAGAACGCGGTCATCGTTGGCGCAGGGGCTGGCGCCGGTCGTGCCGCGAGCCTATCGTTTGCGCGTGAGGGCGCGGCAGTCGCTTGTGTCGATGATGACATGGCTCTGGGCGAAGAAACCGCATCGATGATCCGTGGGGCTGGCGGCGACGCAGTCTTTGTGGAGACAGATCTAACCGATCCCCGTTCAATCGAAGGTATGGCCCGAACTTGTATCGCGTGGCGTGCCGCGATCCATGTTCTGTTCAACAATACGGTTCTGACGGAGCCGGCCGGATTTGAGGATATCACGCTTGAAGACTGGAACCGGCAGATCGCGGTAAATCTGACCGCGCCGTTTCTATGCAGTCAGAAGCTGCTGCCCGCGTTAAGGGCGGCAAACGGCGCCGCGATTGTCCACCATGGATCTATCGACGGCGTTCTGAGCAACCCGACCTTAACCGCCTATTCGGCGGCCAAGGGGGGTATCGTGCCGTTGACCCATGTAATGGGACACTGGCTGGCGCAGTACAATATCAGGGTAAATTGCATCAATTCCGGCTTGTTGCGCTCTGGCAAAGACGGCATTCCCGCCCGCAACTCGGCATTGTCCCGGGAACCAGGCGATGAAGAACGCAAGCGCCGTGCGACGCCGCTCGGACGGCCGGGCCTCTTCGAAGAAGCCGCTGCGACTGCGCTTTATCTGGCGAGCGATGATGCGTCTTACATTAATGGCAGTGTCGTTACGCTTGATGGTGGGCGTACTGGTTTGACGCCGGGTACGTTTTGATTGCTCATAGTTGCGTCATCCTGGCGTTGATCGTTGCTCTGCGTTAACTTCAACAAATTAAATTGTGTGTGAAGAAAATCATTTAAGCACATGAAAAAATTCGAATCTTACGAAATAGTTCCCCACGAGACGCTGACACCTTGCCGCAGCAGAATTCTCGTTGGTGCGGGATTGTTTGCATTACTGTTTGTCGTCGTACTTCTGCTTTCCGGATGACGGAATCCAACCGACCAACTTTCCAGTTCTTGTGACATTGTGCATGCCCGCCCTGACGCTTTAGGCTTACTGTATAACCGGCAGGAGCGACAGGATGAGCATGAGCGATTGGGACGACGTAATCAGACCGATCCCCGTTCCCGATGAATGGACGAAGCCGTTTTGGGATGCTGCGAAGCGTGAGTCGCTGGAACTGCAGCGCTGCCAGAGTTGTGGGCATTTTCAGCATCCGCCTTACGCAACCTGTGTGAATTGTATGTCTATCGACTTGAAATTCGAGCCGGTGGAAGGCGGCGGTAAAATCTATGCCTATACCTATATGTATCATGCTGGCGACAAGCGGTTTGCCGCAGCTGTTCCTTATGCCAGTATTATCGTAGAGCTCGACGCTGCCCCTGGCGCTTTGCTCGCCGGTAATCTGCTCGGTGTCCCGCATACCGAAGCGAAGGTGGGGCGAAAGGTCGAAGTCGTCTTTGAACCCTTGAACGACGAGATCACGCTGCCGCAATTCCGGTTAGCGCCATCGCAAGTGCAGGAGTAGGGGACGCATTATGTGGGACAATAGATGCATGGTTGCCGTGAGCGGCGTGGGGTTTTCCAAGGTCACGCGCTCTGCTGAGGTGCCGTTGGCCTCACATGCGCTCGAAGCCGTGAAGGCGGCGGTGGCGGATTCCGGTTTGGAATTGTCGGATATCGATGGTCTGTCGACCTATCCAGAATTGCCCGCGACAGGACACGCGGAAGTGGACGGCGTTTCCATAGTGTCGGTCAATTGCATGATGGCGATGCTGAAATTGCCCGACCTCGCCTGGCATATGCAGGTCGGTACAGTGAATATCGGTGGCGCCGTGCAGCAAGCGGTCAATGCTTTGCTGGCTGGGGTTTGCAAATATGTCGTGGTCTGGCGGGCCATGCATAACCCAAAGGGCACTTATCAGAACCTGCCGGGTGAATATGCCCATGGCGCAGCACAGTTTACCGCACCTTACGGCTTCGGCGGGCCGGGGCAGGGCATGGCGGTTGCCTATACCCGTTGGTTGGAGAAGAACAACCAGAACCGAGAAAAGATGGCGACCTTGGCGGTCACGCAGCGTAAGCATACGCAGAACAATCCGCTGGCATATTTCTACGGCACCGAACTCACCAAGGAAGATTATCTGTCGTCGCGGATGGTCGCCTATCCCTTCTGTCTATTCGACTGCGATATTCCGGTTCAAGGCGCCGCAGCAATCGTGCTGACAACCGCGGACCGGGCTAAAGATCTGAAACCAACACCGGCTTACGTCGCGGGATACGGACAGAGGCTGCATTTCGAGACGGCAGGGCGGATCGGCAGTTTGAGCAGCTATATGGAGGGGGGCAGCAGTTCCTCCAAGCTGACCTGGGAGCGCTCCGGTTTCACTCCCAATGATGTCGATGTCGCGCAAATTTATGACGGTTTCTCAGCCTCGGTGATTTACGGCCTGGAATCCTATGGCTTCTGCAAGGAGGGTGAGGCTCTGGATTTCATTCAGGATGGCCGCATGGAGCTTGATGGCGAACTGCCGATGAACACATTCGGTGGCAGCCTCGGTACCGGCCGTATTCACGGGCTATGGCACATCATCGAAGGTGCGTTGCAGGCTTCGGGCCGCGCTGGCCCTCGCCAGGTAAAAAACGCCAACGTCTCTTTCGTCGGCGCCAGCGCGCCGATCGTTACTGGCACGACTTTCATCTTCGTAGGCGATCCTTACTAAGTAGCCGCGTCTATTGTTTTCATTGCCGTTCGCTTGAGATTTTCGATGGCGGGACTCCCATAATCTTGCCGAATGCAGCGGTAAATGCGCTTGCGCTCCTGTAACCATGCTGCCGTGCGACACAAGAAATTGTCTCGCCACGCGACAACGCTTCCATTGCATTGTGTAAGCGCAGGCGTTGTCGCCATTGATTGAAACCCATTCCTAAATCGCGCTCAAACAATCGGGCGAGTGTACGGGGTGAAGCACCCGCAACGTCGGCCCAATCGTTCAACGTTCTTCGATCCGAGGGGTTGGCAAGCAATTCGGCACACAGGCGCTGTAATCGTGTGTCTTTCGGCAGAGGGACATTTAACGATAATTCACGTGCGCGGCCGATTTCCAAGCTGATGAGTTGTGCGATAAGGCCGGCGCGCCCAGCCGGATCATACCGGATCGGCTCCTCACTTAAGGCC
>JAJFJB010000047.1 GCA_021774435.1 Alphaproteobacteria bacterium | reverse complement strand
CAATTCGGTGATGATATAGTTGAAGATCAGGATCAATATCGATGCTGACACGACCGCGTTCGTGGTCGCCGCACCAACACCTTGAGCGCCTCCCCGGCTGTTATAGCCGTGATAGCAGCCCATCAATGTCACGATAAATCCAAATGTCGCAGCCTTGACCAGTCCAGAAAAGACGTCCACGAACTCCAGGACTTTAAAGGTTTCGCTTATATAGACGCCGGGATTAAAACCTAGTTTGTAGACTGAGACGATATAGCCGCCAAAGACCCCGATGATATCGCCGACGAAAACAAGCAGGGGCAACATGGTCAATCCGGCGATGATCCGCGGCGCAATGAGGTATTTGAACGGGTTTGTCGACAGCGTATCCAACGCATCGATTTGCTCCGTCACGCGCATCGTGCCGAGTTCAGCCGCCATTGCCGCACCGATGCGGCCGGCAACCATTAACCCGGCGAGAACCGGTCCGAGCTCCCGGGTAATGCCCAATGCGACGACCTTGGCGATGGCGCCTTCGGCGGAGAAGCGGGAAAAACCGGCATAGGTCTGCAAGCCAAGCGCCATCCCTGCGAACAGGGTCGTCATGCCAACAACAGGTAGGGAATAATAACCTATATCGATCATCTGCCGGCCAAGCAGCCGAAAATAAAACGGGGCCCTAACGCAATGGGAAACAGAAATGAAGGTGAAGAGCGCGAGTTTGCCCGTAGCTTCCAGGAAGCCGAGAATCGCTTTTCCGACGGGGCGAAACGGGTTCACGCGGCGGTCTCGATATACCGTCGTCGATAGCGACGGCCCAATCGCGTCAGAATCTCATACCCGATCGTGCCGGCCGCTTCAGCGTCCATATCCGGATCATTGAGAGGGCCGATTAGATCGACCATGTCGCCTGGCTTGGCATCCGGAATGTTACTAATGTCGAGGGTGATAAGATCCATCGATACCCGCCCTATCACAGGCGCCGCAATTTCGCCGATATAGGCAGTACCTTCATTGCCCAAGCTTCGTGGCAATCCGTCCGCATAGCCCGCCGCGACTGTCGCCACTTTTGTGGGGCCGGTGAACCGACGCGTCGCACCATAGCCAACGGTCTGAGGGGTGTCAACGTCACGGATTTGCAGAATTTTTGCTTGTAAATGAACGACTTGTGTCATTGGATTCGGTTTGTCTCGGTTCGGTGTTACACCATAGAGAGCGGCACCTGCGCGCACCATATCGAAGTGCCAGGCGGGCCCGAGAAATATGCCGCTCGACGCCGCGAGTGACCGGGTTGCGATCGGCAACGCGGCCGAAGTCGCGGCGAAAGCGTCCCGTTGTTGAGCATTGAGCGGATGATCTGGTGCGTCGGCGCAGGCGAGGTGGCTGAGGATGAGGTCGAGGGCGACATTTTTGAACCGCTCTGGCGTTGCGGCAAGCTCTGTTGCTTCGTACGGCGTAAAGCCTAACCGAGATAAACCCGTATCAATTTGCAGAGCCGCTGGCGGTACTTGCTTCTCAAACCGGAACCCGGCCCAGCGGTCGAGTTGCCCAGGGTCGTTTAGCACAGGACTAATTCGGTATTCGGCACAAGCATCGGTTTCGCCAGGCATGAGGCCGTTCAAATAGTAAATGATCGATTGGGGTTGTGCCGCACGGAGTGCGACCGCTTCGTCGAGCGTAGCAACAAAGAAGGTCGTGCAGCCGGCTTCCGTCAGAGCCTGAGCAACTGGTTCCGCGCCAAGCCCGTAACCATTGGCCTTTACGACTGCGGCGCATACAGCCTTTCCCGCACGTTCGGCGAGAAGCCGATAGTTCGATTTTACCGCACCGAGGTCGATGGTGAGAACCGACGTCGCAAACTGCGGTCCTGCTTCGTTAATAAGGGACATCCGAATCGTCGTGATGGCGGTCAAGGTCGGCAAAGCGAGTCAGACTACCGTCAAAATAGAGGTCGATTGCGCCGACCGGGCCGTGACGTTGTTTGGCGATGATAACGCTAGCCGTGTTGCGGACATCGGCAATCCGCTCATTCCAGCGGGCGACGCGATCCTCGAAGCGGTCTCGGGCCTCTTCGGCATTGTGGATTGGCTCCGCCTTTTCCAGGTAGTATTCCTCGCGATAGATGAACATCACGACGTCGGCGTCCTGTTCAATTGATCCTGACTCGCGAAGATCGGACAATTGCGGCCGTTTGTCCTCGCGATTTTCTACCTGCCGGCTAAGCTGCGACAGAGCGAGAACCGGGACTTCGAGTTCCTTAGCAAGGGTTTTCAGGCCACGGCTGATTTCACCGATTTCTTGGACCCGATTGTCGTTGCGGCGGCCGGTCGGCGGTTGCAAGAGCTGTAAATAGTCGACAATAACCAATGCCAGCCCACCATGCTGTCGTTTCGCCCGCCGTGCTCGAGTCCGCACCGCCGAAATCGAGAGCGCTGGCGTGTCATCGATTAGGAGGGGAATGCGGTGCATTTCCTGGCTCGCGGTTACAAAACGGGTGAATTCGTCCGTTTTGACTTCGCCGCGACGAATGCGATCGGATGGAATCTCGGATTGTTCGGAAAGTATACGAGTCGCGAGTTGCTCGGAGGACATTTCCAGAGAGAAGAAGAGAACGACGCCGCCTCCGCCTTCCTTTTCAGGGTTCTCGGCTTCATCTCGTGATGCCTTCGCCGCGTTGAACGCGATATTGGTCGCGAGCGCCGTTTTGCCCATCGAGGGACGGGCGGCCAGAATCAGCAGATCCGATTCATGCAGACCGCCAAGTTTCCGGTCCAGCATATCCAGGCCGGTTGTAACGCCGACGACATGGCTATCCCTCTTAAAGGCCTGCTCGGCCATGTTAACCGCTTCGAGGGCCGCGTCTTTGAGGGTTATGGCACCACGCTCGGTTTCGCCGGTTGTGGCGAGGTCATAGAGCCGTTGCTCGATCTGTTCGATCTGGTCGGTGGCGCTGATTTCGATATCGTTCTCGTAAGCGCCGTTTACGACATCCTCACCCAGCCCGATTAGAGAACGCTTGAGGTAGAGGTCGTGGACCGTCTTGCCATAGTCCGCTGCATTAACGACCGAGATTACGGCCGTCGCCATTTCATAGAGATAGTCAGTTCCGCCGACTTCTGCGAGCGCTTCGTCGCCATCGAAGAAGTGCTTGAGGGTCAACGGGCTCGCGACTTGGCCGCGCTCGACCAGTTTTGTGATCGTCTCATATATCCGACCGTGGACGGGTTCGAAAAAATGATCCGGCCGAAGAAAGTCAGCGACCTGTTCGAATGCTCGGTTGTTGGTGAGGATCGCGCCAAGAAGAGCCGCTTCTACTTCGGTATTATGTGGCGGCGTGCGATAGGCTGGTGCGGCGCTGGTATCGCCGTGCAAGCTGGTGACGTTTGTATCTGTGTTTTCCATCAGAGGCATAAATACTCAAAACCAGCCCATGTGAAGCGCTACTCTAGCTGGCGACCAAAATTCATAAAATAGTCTTGGGAAAGCTGGGGGTAATTATGCGTCCGCCCAGATCGATTGTGGATAATGTGAACAACGCAGTAGGCCTTACCACGCCAAACCAAAAACAGGCGGCGTGGAGTGTACCCACGCCGCCCGAATTTCCGTCAATTTAGCGAATCGCTTCAGTCGTTGGTTTTTTCCGTTTCCTCCGCCGCGTCGCTATCGGCTGCTTCTGGGGTCTCGGCACTGTCGTCGCCCGCCGTCTCTTCCGCCAACGCCTCGGTCGCGGCAACTTGTTCCTCCGGCTCATCATCGCCGCTTTCTGACGGGATGATCGCGTGACCTAACTGTTCCTGCATTTCTGCTTCTTCCGCAGACTGTGCAACGTTGACCGTAACGCTGACCGCGACTTCCGGGTGCAGGCGAATGCGATAATCGTGCAAGCCCAGCATCTTGAGTGGCCGTTCCATGAGCACTTGGTTGCGCGCGACAGTGAAGCCGGCTTCCGATACGGCGTCGGCAATGTCGCGGCTGTTCACAGATCCGTAAAGTTGTCCATTATCGCCGGAGTTACGGATGATCGCGACGGTCAAGCCTTCCAGTTTCTCGCCGACCTTTTCCGCTTCGGCACGCTGTTCCAGATTGACAGCCTCTAACTGCGCCTTCTCTTTCTCGAAATAGTCGAGATTGCCTTTCGTTGCGCGCAACGCTTTCTTTTGCGGCAACAGAAAATTACGTGCAAAGCCAGCCTTGACGGAGACGACGTCGCCCATCTGACCAAGCTTTTCGATACGTTCTAATAGTATGACTTCCATGATTTCTACCTCCGACGGTTCAGGTGAAACGGCGTCTCAACC
>JAJFJB010000460.1 GCA_021774435.1 Alphaproteobacteria bacterium | reverse complement strand
CCTCGAGGCCAAGCTGGCGGTGCGGATGAATGCGCACAACAACGGTTACATGGCCATGGCGCGTTACAATGTGCGCACCTCGCGGGTCAGTGAAGAGGCCCTTCCGGATATGAACGAGGCATACTTCATCAAACGGGAGAGAACACCGGGCGACCCATTGGCGGCGGCCGGGCGCCGATTCGCGGGGCCCAATGAATGGCCGGCAAACCTTCCCGGATTCCGCGACAACCTGCTCGCCTATACCGAGGCCGTGGACGCCTTGGGCCGCCGGATGATGCCCGCCATCGCCCTGGCTTTGGATTTGCCGGCAGATACTTTCGATGCCGCCTTCGCCGAAAGCCAGTTTTCCTTCCGGCTCAGCCACTATCCACCGGTTCAATGGCAACCCGACCAATACGGCATCGCGCCCCACACGGACGCCAACTTCATGACCTTTCTGGCGCAATCCGATGTACCCGGCTTGCAGATCCAGCTTGCATCGGATGAATGGCATGACGTCCCCTTCGTGCCGGGGTCTTTTGTGGTGAATACGGGCGACATGTTGCATCGCTGGACCAACGGGCGGTTTCGCTCGACAGCGCATCGCGCGCTGCCGCCGATAGAAAGCCACCGTTATGCCATTCCCTATTTCCTCGGCCCCCACATGGACACGCTGATTTCCTGCCTGCCAAGCTGTCGCGACAAGGAGAATCCGCCGCAATATCCACCCATAACCTACGACGACTATATTAGCTGGTGGTACGACGCGAACTACAACGTTGCGGACCAAGAAGACATTCAGGCGGAGGTCTAAGACGATATGCGGCATGACGTAACTATCGAATACAATGTGGATGCCGCCATGCGGGATAGTGTCATCCTCCGGTCCGATATCTATCGGCCCGCATCCGAGGGCTCGTTTCCGGTCCTGCTGTGCCGGACACCCTATGGCAAGACGCGCCGGGAGATGCACAAGAAAATCGGCAATGAAATGGCCGCACGCGGCTATATCACCGTCTTCCAAGACATAAGAGGCCGCTACGACTCGGACGGCGAAGCGCGCCTGCATATGGGAAGCGATCCGCAAAACCCCTGCATCAATGACGGCTACGATACGGTCGAATGGTGTGCCAAGCTGCCGAGCTCGACCGGCAAGGTCGGCACATTCGGAAACTCCTATTGCGGTATGACGCAATGGGAGATGGCGCCGACACGGCCGCCTCATCTCGTCTGCATGTTCGCGCAGGGGGTCGTCGCCAACCATCTCGACCGCCATATGAGCGGCGTGATCCGGCTTGGCCGGCGTATGACCTGGACCATCAACAACATCAGTCCGGATTTCGCCCGGCGTCTCCAGGCGAAAGGCGCGCCGAAAACAACTGAAGAAGCCGACGCCCTTTGGGAAGCCCGAGACCGCAGTAAATGGCTCTGGTTCTTGCCGATTTCCGACATTCCGGAACAGGTCATGCCGGGCATGCGGGAATACTGGCTCCGGCTGATGCGCGACACCGTCAAGGATCACTTCCATCACCATGAGCGGCACAAGGATGTCGATGTCCCAGTGCTTACAGCGACCGGCTGGTACGACCAGCAGGTCGGCACCATAAAACATTTCACAGGCATGACGGAAAACGCCAAGACCGCGCATGCCCGCGACAATCAGCGCCTGATCGTCGGTCCCTGGGGCCACACCACCCTGGCGCTCGACCGCGAATTGGGCGAGATGGATTTCGGCGCGGAAGCCGAACGCAATTATTTCGACATGGCGGACGCCTGGTTCGGCAAATGGCTTAAAGGCGAAGAAACCGCTTTCGACAGCTGGCCGCGCGCGCAAATTTTCGTCATGGGGCGCAATGAATGGCGCCAGGAGGACAACTGGCCACCGCAAGGCATGGCGCCGACACCCTGGTATTTGCACAGCGGCGGACACGCGAACGGCAATGACGGCGACGGGGTTCTGTCTCCGGCACCGCCAGAAGACGAACCCGCCGACGAATACGATTACGACCCCCGCGATCCAGTGATGACGATTTACACTATGGAAGGACAGCAAGTCCCTATGGATCAGCGCCGCCTAGACGGCCGGCAGGACATCTTGAGCTATACCTCCGCCGCGCTCGAGGCCCCGGTCGAAGTGGTCGGACCGGTTAAGGTGACGCTATTCGCGTCCTCCTCCGCCTCGGATACCGACTTCGTCGCCAAACTCCTGGACATTCATCCCGACGGGTTCTCGCAAGAGCTTTGCTACGGTCTGGTCCGCGCCCGGTATCGGCACGGTACCGGCAATCCCGAGTTGATCGAGTCAGGCAAAATTTACGAATATAAGATTACGTTGAATCCGACCGGGAACCGGTTCCTTCGCGGGCATCGGATTCGAGTTGATATCCAAAGTAGCGATTTCCCGAATTTCGACCGCAACCACAATACCGGTGGCGATGACTACTTTGACCCCACGTTGGCAGTGGCGCACCAGACCATTTTCCACGACGCCAAACATGCGTCACACGTCGTGCTGCCCGTCATGCCGCTCTGATACTGAGAAGGTCGTTCTAGCAGCACGCTTGGCGTCGACCCACAGACTGTGCCAATCTTACGGCCAACCACGCAAATTGCCTGACGACAGGAGACCCTCGCCATGCCCGACTCGACACCGTTGCCGAACAACATTACCGACTTTGCCTTCCTGCAAGGCGTCAAGGTAATCGACTTCACCCAGTTCGAGGCAGGACCGACCTGCACCGAAGCGTTGGCTTGGCTTGGTGCCGAGGTCGTGAAGGTGGAAAACCCCAATCGCGGCGACCCGGGTCGGCGGCTGCGGCCCAACAAACCGGACAATGATCCGTATTATTTCCACATTCTGAACGCCAACAAGAAGTCGATGACGGCCAATCTCAAATCGGAGGATGGCCTCAGGATTGTAAAGGATCTGATCGCCAAGGCGGATGTGATGATCGAAAACTTCGCCCCCGGCGCGGTGGAGCGGCTTGGCCTGTCCTACGATGTCGTGAAGGAAATCAATCCCGGCATCATCTACGCCCAGATAAAAGGGTTCGGCGAAGGCAGCCCGTTTGAAAAGAATCTCTCCTTCGACATGATTGCCCAGGCCTGCGGCGGCACCTTCAGCGTCACCGGCGATGCGGATGGCCCGCCGACCCGGCCCGGCATCTCAATCGGCGATACGGGGACTGGCATGGTCATGGCCATCACGATTTTGGGCGCCCTCTACAAGAAACAGCAAACCGGCGAAGGTCACCGGCTGCAAGTCGCGATGCAGGATGCCATTCTGCACTATATGCGTATCCCATTCTCGACCCAGGGATTAACCGGCAAGGCGGCGGAACGCGGCGGCAGCAAGGTACCGGGCATCATCAATGCCCCAATGGGCCTGTATCCCTGCGCACCCGGCGGACCGAACGATTACGTTTACATCATGACCAGCCGCGCCAACCCGGAACACTGGGACCGCTTGCTGAAACTCGTCGGACGCGATGACCTGATCGGCGACGAACGCTACCTGACCCCGGCCGACCGGGTTGAGCGCGAACCAGAGGTCGACGAAATTATTGCCAACTGGACGCGTGGACTGAACAAAATCGATGCCATGAAAGCGATCGGCGAAGCAGGCATTCCCGCCGGCGCGGTACTCGACACCGACGAATTGAACAATGACACGACCTTCGACGAACGTGGCGTCATGCAGACGATGGTTCATCCGGTACACCGTCCCTTCAAAATGCCGTCCTGGCCGGTTCGGGTGGACGGCAAAGCCGCGCGAATCGAAGCGTCGCCGATGCTCGGCCAGCACACCGACGACGTAATCAGCGATTGGCTAGGACTAAACGAAGAGGCGATCAAGACATTGAAGTCGGACGGCGCAGTGGCCTGATCACGCAAAGTAGCGAACACAAAATACCGCTGTAACGAGGAAAGCAGAGAATCAAAATGGCAAAAGGGTACATGGTCGTGCATCTGGACGTGACCGATCCGCAGCAATTCGAGGCGTACCGGGAGAAGGTTCCGGCAACCATCGCCCAATATGGCGGCACCTATCTTGTGCGCGGCGGTGCGATGAAAACCATGGAAGGCGGCGAACTCCCACCACGAACCGTAATCCTTGAATTTCCGAGCGTCGAGCAGGCCAAAACCTGGTACAACTCGCCTGAATACCAAGAAATAATCGGCTTGCGCTTAGGCGCATCGACCGGGCACGCCCAAATCGTCGAAGGGGCGGGCTAACCGTCCGGTAAATGACTGCCACGACGAACGCCGAGGCACTGCACCGCGATGCGATCGTTATCGACGCGACCTGCCCGCTCGCCCGAATTCACAAATATGTCGACTGGTATCGGGACGGCGGCGCAACGGCGATCGCGCCGACCATCACCGGGGCCACGGGCAGCGCGCGCAGCGGCTTTACACAGATCGGAAGTTGGTACCGCTATGTCCGGGAGCATGACGATACGCTTATCGTGCGGCAGGCCACCGACATCGAACGGGCCAAGGCGGAGGGCAAGCTCGGGCTGATCCTGCACTGCCAGGGCACGGCACTGATCGAGGATGAGATCGATCTGGTCGATGCCTATTACGAAGCCGGGCTGCGCATCGTTCAGCTTTGCTACAACACCAAGAATCTCGTCGGGGACGGTGCGTCGGAACGGACCGATTCCGGGCTCAGCCATTTCGGCATCAAGCTGATTGAGCGGCTTAACCGGCTCGGCATGCTCGTCGACTGTTCCCACACCGGTCATCGCACCAGTATGGACGCTGTCGAATTTTCCAACGCGCCGGTCATCATCAGTCATGCCAACGCGCGTGCGGTCGAAGACAATGGCCGCAACGTGTCCGACGAGCTGATCAAGGCCATCGCGAAAAGCGGCGGCGTGGTTGGCACCGTCGGTTTTCCTGCTTTCCTGACACGCGACGGACAACCGACCCTCGACCGCTTCATCGACGACATTGCCTACAAGGCCGACCTCGTCGGCATCGACCATACCGGAATCGGCATCGATTACTATGAAGGGCAGCACCCAGTCGAAGACGATGCGGCAGCCATGGCTCGCTATCAGAACCGCCTCGAAACCGGGCAATGGCGCGCGGAAGATTATCCACCCCCGCCCTACAAATTTCCGGAGGGGATCGAAACGCCGAGGACGCTCGTACGGCTCACCGAACGGCTAATTGCGCGCGGCTTTTCAGAAGAGGACATCCGAAAAATCTGGGGTCTCAATTTCCTGCGCGTCTATCGCACGGTCTGGGGCGGATAAAACGCTAACCGAGAAACCGCTGAAAACGCGACTACAAGAGTATCGACCTCATTAGGCGAGGCCTCGGCTTAACAAATGCCAAGACCATTAACCAGGCGATTGCAGGGATCAGGCCACGGCCATTGTTAAACTTCGCGGCTATTCCGCTGCCTGCACTTCAGACTGAGCTACGCCATTCACACGGGTCTCGTTCTTCAGATTGTCGACCGTCACATGGGTGTCGTACCAGGTGAGGGTCGGCGCTGCGCCAAACTTTTCGGTCAGCATCTGAACGCGATCAGAAGTGAACCACGCTTCCGCAGCCGCGCGGCTTTCCCAGAGATAGACGCCACCAGTGCCACAATCTCCGTTTAAATAGTCTTTCCGGATCAGACCTTTTTCCGCGAGACCCCGATAAGTCGGCGCGGTCGAGGTGCCGCCTGCGATCGCTTGTTCTTCTTTGCGTTTTTCTAACGGAAATTGGACGATGACGATACATTGGCTCATGAAACCGTTCTCCTTAGCCGGCATTTCTCAATTAAGAGGCCTCTGTTTTTCAAATATTCCCAAGACGACTCCCAAACTCGGCCCCGTTGGTAGCAGAATTAGAACCGATTGTTGAGGCATTTCGCATCTGCTGTCTTCGGTGGATGAAAATCTCAAGGACCTCACACCTTACGAAGTCGGTTACCAAATCGATGACGAATTACCCGGCGCGCAATTTGTGCGGAGCTAATACAAACTTTAATTCTACAATGGGCGCATACGCAAAATCTGGAGTCTCTATTTCCCGCGCATCTATCGCGAGATATGAGGTGGTTAAAAGGCGAGCCGGGAATTGATGCGCCGAAATAAAATCAAACCCATGTCCGCCGCGCCACCTGCGGCTCAAGAAAGAAAGGAGAAGTTCTACGTGCCATACATTCAGTCCGACGAGGCGCGCCTGTACTACGAGGTAGCGGGCACAGGAACGCCGATCGTATTCGTGCACGAATTCTCGGGTGATCTGTGGAGTTGGGAAAAGCAGATACAGCATTTCAGTCGCCGGTACCGCTGCATCGCTTTTAACGCCCGTGGTTATCCGCCGTCGGACGTGCCGGCATTGCCGTCCCGCTACTCGCACAAGCATGCGGTGGATGACGTGGCGGTGGTAATGCGTCAACTCAAGATTCGCAAGGCGCACATCGTCGGTTGTTCGATGGGTTCGCGCACTGCACTTGACTTCGGCCTGACGTATCCACACATGGCATTGTCGCTCACCATGATCGGCATTGGCAGCGGCGGCGACCCACGCAATTCGGAAGCCTTCAAGCGCGACGCGGAGGCGCGCGCGCAGCTCTATGAAGAAGGCGGTCTTGCCGAAGTGCTTAAGGGGTTGCGCAAGGCCGACAACCGCATTCGGCTCAAGCGCAAAATCCCGCGCGCGTTTGAGGGTTTCTGCCGCCGCTTCATGCAGCATTCGGCGCAGGGCTGCGCCCATATCACGCGCCGGGTGATGGCCCGCCGGCGTTCGCTTTTCAGCATGGAGAAACCCTTGCGCGCGATGAAGGTGCCGGCACAAGTTGTCGTGGGCGACGAAGATCCCGGTGCCATCGATGCGGGACTGTTCATGAAACAGGTCAGTCCGGCGGTGCAGCTGTCGATTGTGCCGGCAACCGGCCATCTGGTGAATCTGGAGGAACCTGACCTTGTTCACCGCCTGACCGAAGAATTTTTTGCGCTGGTGGAATCGAAAAAGTGGCGCCCTCAGGGCAAATAAGCGGTGTTTTCGAAGAAAGCGTCGGGATTAGGCGAGCAATTTGGCCAGTTGCGCTGAAGCAACCACCCGGTCTATCGACTCCAATGCGCGTTGGCGATCGCGGGTATTGATTTCGAGCAGAAAGTCGCGCACGCCGGCGTCGATATACGGCCCGAGAAGATCGCCGATGTAGTGCGGTGACGCTTCCGGTGTCGGGCGAATTCGCAAGCGCAAGCCGATTTCGATTTCCAAAAAATCGCGCTCAGTGACGTCGCAAAACTCACGCAACTCGGCAAGGCCTGTTCGCATCGCCTCGACCGTCAACCCGGTTGGCTGCCACGCATCGCCCCAACGCGCGACCCGGCGCCTGGCAGCAGCACTGTTGCCACCAATCCAGATATTTGTGCGTGCATCCAGACGCGGCTCGAAGCCGCTGCCCTTATATTCATAGGACCCAACCCGCCAAGCCTCGTCCGGCTTATCGCGCAGATTGGCGAACAATTCACAAAACTCATTGGTTTGGCGGCCTCGCGCCCGGAATGGGACCCCGAGAGCATCGAACTCGTGCTCTGCCCAGCCCACACCAATTCCAATGGCGACTTGGCGCTGAGTCAGATGAGCGAGTGTTGCAATACTCTTTGCCAAAGAGAAGGCATTGCGATACGGGACAATCAAAACGCTCGTGCCCAGTTCGATATCTTCCAATTCTCCGGCGATATAGGACAGCAGGACCAGCGGCTCAAGGAACATTTCATGCTCCTTGGCACGGTGCGCAAATCCCCCCATCAGAATGTGGTCACCCACCCAGAACATCGTGAAACCACCGTCATGCGCGCGGTGTACGAATTCTTTGACGAAACCCGCTACAGCGTTTGGTCCTGCCTGAGGAACCTGAAGGCCAAGACGAATCCCACTGGACATAGTTACCTCCGCATGACGTCGCGCTAGATAATTACATTCGTCGCCCGACCAACGTTTGCGGCATCATATTCTGGCATGTCACCGGATCCAAATTGGAGGCAGTCTTGCCAAGACCAGCATTTCGGGGATCTAGAAAATTCCCGCGTCGAGGCCAGCGGCCATAAGCATACCGAGTTCCTCGCACTGCCCGACGAAAGCCTCGTCAAAATCGCCGCGGC
>JAJFJB010000459.1 GCA_021774435.1 Alphaproteobacteria bacterium | reverse complement strand
CATGATATTGGCTTTGGCGCTTTCGGTGCCTGCATTCTCCGGCGCGTCTGCTCAGGGACAAGCCGCGGCAGTAAAGGTCGATAAGGTTATTTCAGAACCTTTGTCGCAAACAATGCCTGTTCTTGGCCGGTTTGTTGCCCGTCAAACCGGCGTTGTATCGGCGCTGACGGGTGGGCCCGTTGCTGCGGTGACCGTAGCGATCGGTGATCGCGTCAAAAAAGGTGACATTGTTGCGCGCCTGGTAAGGGATCGAATTCGGGGAAATCGCCAGCTCCGTGCCGCTGAGTTGAAGGAAAAAGAGGCGGGGCTGAAAACGGCGAAAGCGCAGATAGCGTTTACGAGCGTTGAGCTTAAGAGATTGGCAAGTTTGAAGAAATCCGCAGCGTTTTCGCAAGCCAGATTTGACGACAAAGGCAATGAACTCGTGAAATATCGCAGCGAATTCGGCGAGCAGGAGGCGGCTGTCATTAGCGCTAAGGCTGAATTACGCCTTGCCGATATCGATCTCTATAACAGCGATATTCGCGCACCTTATGACGGTGTTGTTTCCCAACGGCACACGGTAGCGGGTGCTTATTTGAGTGTTGGCGATCCGGTCGTGACGCTTATCAATCATGTCGATTTGGAAATCGAAGCCGATGTTCCTTCAGATCGCATATCCGGGCTTACCAAAGGGCGCGAGGTTGAAATTAAATTCGACGATGGCGGAATGCAGGGTGCCGTTGTGCGAGCGCGTATCCCTGATGAGAACGCGTTAACGCGTACGCGTCCGGTTCGGTTTACCCCAACCTTCGACGCTTCGGAAACAGAACGGTTCGGCTTGGCGATGAATCAAAGCGTAACGGTTCTGGTCCCCATAGGCCGGGCGAGGCAGGTTCTTTCTGTTCACAAGGATGCAGTTATACCGCGGGGTGGCAAAAACATCGTATTCGTTGTGGTCGAAGGAAAAGCGGAAGTCCGCGCACTTCGGCTTGGCAATGCTATCGGTAACCGATTTGAAGTGCTAAGCGGCTTGGGTGAAGGTGACTTGGTGGTCGTGCGTGGCAATGAGCGTCTGCGTCCCGGTCAAGCCGTCACGCACAAGGGTATGGTAAAGCAGGAAGGTGCGAAGAGCGCACCGAAGTCTGGGGCACCAAGCTAGCGATGAACTTGATCCGAACAGCCATCGACAGACCGGTTGCCGTGATGGCGGCGGTAATTCTTGCTGTTCTGTTCGGAATGGTGGCGTTGCAAACAATTCCTATCCAGCTGACGCCCGATTTACGCCGCCCCGTCATTCAGATATCGACGAACTGGGGTGGGGCTGCGCCAGCGGAAGTCGAACGCGAAATCATCAACCGGCAGGAAGAAGCGCTAAAGGGTCTGGAAGGCTTGAAGCGCATGGTTGGCCGCGCCCGTGACGGCAATGGCGAGATCACGCTTGAGTTCGAGGTCGGGCAGAACATGGACAAGGCACTGCTTCTTGTCGCCAATCGCCTTGACCGGGTTAACGGCTATCCGGACGAAGCCGATGAGCCGACCCTGCGAACGTCGGGTGCCGACGACAATTCGATTGCTTGGTTCCGTTTGACCCGTGCGGTGGGGAACGATAAGCCGATACACACATTTGGAGATTTTGCGAGCGACGTCGTCAAGGAGCGCATGGAACGGGTGCCGGGCGTGGGACGCGTTGATGTGTATGGCGGTGGGGAACGTGAAATGCGGGTTGTCGTCGACCCCGCGAAGATGGCGCGCTATGGGTTAACGGTGCCCGAAGTTGTCGATCGTCTGCGCGCCGCCAATGCGTCCATAACCGGTGGTGATGTAGAGGAAGGCAAGCGCCGGTACATCGTTCGTACCGACAACGAATTCAAGACGCCAGAACAGGTGCGTGCCGTCCTGCTGCGTTCTGACAAATCGGGTGGCGGCGGAAACTCCGGGCGTATCGGACGTGTAACCATCGATGATATTGCCACTGTCCAATTCGATTACAAGGATCCCGTCGCGCGCATCCGGACCCTGGGAATTGAAGCGATTGCTCTAAGCGTCAAACGTGAAACGGGCGCAAATGTCATCGAAACCATGCAGGGACTCCGGGAAGCTGTCGCGGAGTTGAAGCAGGGTGTGCTGCCGCGCGCCGAAATGGAGATGGAACAGCTCTACGACGAGACGATTTATATCAACTCGTCGATCGATCTCGTGATCCAGAATATTTGGGTTGGCGGGTCGCTGGCAGTCATAATTTTGTTGATCTTCCTGCGCTCAGGCCGCGCGACAATGGTCATTGCCTTGGCAATTCCTGTTTCGGTTATTGCGTCATTCGTCGCCATGGCGGCCTTGGGACGTTCCTTGAATGTTGTCTCCCTGGCGGGGATCGCGTTCGCCGTGGGCATGGTTGTGGATGCGGCGATTGTCGTTCTGGAGAATATCTACCGGCTGCGGCAGAACGGATTGCCAGTTAAGGAAGCAGCTTACCGCGGGGCGCAACAGGTCTGGGGTGCAATTCTTGTTTCAGCGCTGACGACCGTCATGGTTTTCATTCCTATCCTGATCATGCAACTTGATGTCGGGCAGTTGTTCCGCGATATCGCGGTTGCAATTTCAGTGGCGGTTCTGCTTTCGCTTCTGGTTTCGATTACGGTCATTCCCGCACTTTCTCAAAGATTGTTGGGGCACGAGGTCGCGGCAAAAGGAGCTGGATTTCGTTTGCCCATTATCGATGATTTTGGTGCCTGGTTCGTGCGAATGTCGACAGGCTTGGCGGCCGCTGTTGTGCGCAACAAATTACTCGCGATCGGTCTGGTCGTCGTCCTTACGACAATCACTGGTCTTGCGACATGGAAATTCCTACCGAAGCTTGAATATCTGCCAAAAGGAAATCAGAATCTCATTATCGGTTTCATCTTGCCGCCGCCTGGTTACAATCTGGAAACAACATCGGAAATTGCGCAGGATCTGGAAAATGCCGTCAGGCCGCATTGGGCGATAGAAACGGGGCCGGAATCAGCCGAGGGCGAACCGCCCAAAATGCAGCATTTTTTCTTTGTCACTTTCCGGGAATGGACCATTGTCGGCGCGCGTTCACTCGACGGCCGGCGGGCGGGGGAGTTAATTCCCGTCCTTTCCGAGCCGGTGTTCCGAGAGCCAGGTACATTCGGCACCATGTCACAGCGTTCTATATTCGGCCGCGGTGTACGCGGCTCGCGGTCGATCGACCTCGATATTTCCGGCCCCGATCTTCAGGAAGTGATCAACGTAGCATTGCGCGCGGTCGGCAAGATCAGTCAGGTGTTGCCGCAGTCCGAAGGCAATCAATTCCGTCCCCGGCCGGGGTTGGAGCTTGGTGCGCCCGAAGTGCGGATTAAGCCGGATCCGGTTCGCCTTGCCGACAATGGCGTCACGGCGCGCGACCTCGGGGATACGGTTGATGCATTTAACGATGGGCTGCGCGTGGCGGAAATAACCGTTGGGTCTGAGCGAATGGATCTCATGCTCGCGGGGCCTGATGCGAATATCGGGCAGACCCAGGGCATCAATAGCCTCCCGGTTGTCACACAGTCCGGCGCGATCGTGCCGTTGCAATCGCTCGCCGACGTTGTCGTGACCTCGGGTCCAACGGCTATCCGCCATGTTGAACGCGAACGGACCGTGACGCTGGAACTGAAACCGGCGGAAAAATTGGCGTTGGGTGAAGCCCTTGAAATGCTCGACACGCAGGTCGTCGAAAAACTCCGCGAAGAAGGCCTCCCACCCGGCCTGCGTCTGCGGTTCTCGGGCGCCGCTGATAAGTTGGTCGAAACCTGGAATGAAATGCGGATCGACCTGCTGATGGCCTTGATCATCGTGTTCCTGGTCATGGCTGTGTTGTTCGAAAGCTTTGTTTATCCGCTGATCATAATGTTGTCGGTACCGCTCGCCACGGGTGGCGGCGTGGCTGGACTGGTTGTTCTCAATCAATTCTATTTTCAGCCGCTTGATATGCTCACCCTGCTTGGTTTCGTGAT
>JAJFJB010000458.1 GCA_021774435.1 Alphaproteobacteria bacterium | reverse complement strand
GATCATTGCCGGTACCGGGTCGAATTCGACCGCAGAGGCGATTGAGCTGACACAGCACGCCAAAGATGCGGGAGCGGACGCTGCTCTTGTCGTAACGCCTTACTACAATAAGCCGACACAAGACGGTCTGTATTTGCATTATAAAATGATCGTCGAAGCAGTCGATTTGCCGGTCATCATTTACAATATTCCGGGCCGTTCGATCGTGGACATGTCCGTCGAAACGATGGCGAAACTGGCAAAGCTGCCAAATATTGTCGGGGTCAAGGACGCGACCTGCGATCTCGCACGGCCGCTGGCATCGCGGCTCGCGATCAGCGAAGATTTTTGTCAGCTCTCCGGTGAGGATGCGACGATCGGGGCTTTCCTGGGGCAAGGCGGCGATGGGTGTATTTCGGTGACAGCCAATGTGGCGCCCAAGCTGTGTTCAACGCTGCACACTGCCTGGCAAGACCGGGACCTGGACACGTTCGCTTCTGTTCGCGACCGCCTGGGTCCCTTGCATGAGGCCCTGTTCTGCGAGTCGAGCCCGGGACCCGTTAAATATGCAGCAAGCCTGCTCGGCAAAAGCCAGCCCATGTGCAGGCCGCCGCTCGCACCGATCATGGAAAGCAGTAAAACGGCCGTGCGTGATGCGATGGTTTCGGCCGGTTTGCTTAACTAGCGTTATGGCCGCTAAGTCGTCGGCAAGCGGCCCGGTCGCACAAAACCGGCGTGCCCGGTTCGATTATTTCATCGACGAGAAAATCGAAGCCGGAATCGTTCTTCAAGGGACCGAAGTCAAGTCCTTGCGCCAGGGACAAGCGAGCCTGTCGGAGGCTTGGGCTGGCCCTCGTGAAGGCGCGCTTTGGCTGAACAACTGTTATATTCCCGAATACGACAACAGCGCCGCGTTCAATAATCACGAGGCGCGGCGACCTCGTAAGTTGTTGTTGCATAAGCGGGAAATGCAAAAACTAATAGGCGCGGCGAACCGTCAGGGCGTTACGATCGTCCCGATGTCGATTTATTTCAACGAAAGGGGCATAGCCAAGGTACTGCTAGGCTTGGCGCGTGGTAAGCGCCAAGTGGACAAGCGGCAAACGACGAAGGATCGCGATTGGCAGCGGCAAAAAGCGCGGGTTATGCGCGACCGTGGGTAACAACGTTCTGGAAAACGTCGTGGAACATGGCTTCCGTCAAGCGGCCCGTATTCGTGTTGTAGCGAGAGCAATGATAGCTATCGATGAGCTTAATGCCGTTAGGCAACTCGTGAATATTGTTATGGCCAAAAGGCCACTCTTTCTGCCTGAGTTCGAGCGTCCGTAAGATGGAGGCATGCGAAACAGTACCCAACGCGAGGATCACGCGCAATCGCGGCATGCTCTCGATTTCGGTCTTAAGATAGGGTCGGCACGCGTTTATCTCCGCGCCGATTGGCTTGTTTTGCGGTGGTACGCAGCGAACTGCATTGGTGACGCGGCAGTCGACTAGGGAGAGGCCATCCGTTGGATCCTCATCGTAATTGCCTTTTGCAAGGCCGTATTTGAGAAGGGTGGGATACAGCAATTGTCCTGCGTAATCACCGGTGAAGGGGCGGCTTGTCCGGTTGGCACCACGTAATCCGGGTGCGAGTCCGGCCACCAGGACAGCAGCGTTTAGATCACCGAAACTGTCGACCGGCGCATTATGCCATTCCGGCCACTTTTCGCGGCACTCCTCCCGGAACGCGACCAGGCGCGGACAATGAGGACAATCCCGCCCGGGGAACGAATCGCTCATCTATATTATTACGCGGTCGTTACGATCGGGTCGTCGTAATCATCGTCGTAATCGTCGTCGATCATGCCATCAGGCTGGTCGGCTTCCATATCACCCCCGTCTTGACTGTCGGGCCGTGAGTGCTTGCGGGCAATTTGATCTGAAAGACTGGTGAGTTCGACGAAATGGTCGGCTTGTCGCCTAAGCTCATCTGCGACCATCGGGGGAGACGATTTCACCGTGCTGACAACCGTTACCCGCACACCTTTACGCTGAACCGCCTCGACAAGCCGTCGAAAATCGCCATCGCCGGAAAACAGAACGACATGATCAATGATGCCTGCCATCTCCATAACGTCGATGGCGAGTTCAATATCCATGTTGCCCTTGATTTTGCGCCGGCCATAATTATCGGTGAATTCCTTCGTTGGCTTCGTCACCATCGTATAGCCGTTATAGTCAAGCCAATCGACGAGTGGCCGGATGGGAGAGTATTCTTGATCTTCAATGAGCGCGGTATAGTAAAAAGCCCGTATTATTCGCGCATCGTCTCCAAAAATCCCGAGTAGTCTTTTGTAGTCGATATCAAATCCAAGCGCCCGTGCTGCCGCGTAGAGATTAGCCCCATCGATAAAGAGTGCGACTTTTTCGTCTTTATAAAATTTGAAAGTCATTCCTAATTACCTTGAAATTAAAATAAATCAATTACCAACAGCAGTGCTGTCTAGATTTTGACATAGTTGTTATTCAATGGTGATGTTAAAGTATTTATGACGATTGGACTAGCTCGGCAAGAGGCGGTGCGTATTATTCTCCTAGTAGGGTACTTATTAGCGATGCCCTAAATTTTAGGTGTGTGCGAAAGTCAGCAAATTCCTTGAATTGGTTGGTTGGCACGCCTATATTCCGCGGCCTGCCTGCGTTGCTGATAGTGGAGATACTGCCTCATGGCCCGTGTAACCGTAGAAGATTGCGTTCTTAAGGTTCCGAACCGTTTCGAATTAGTTGTGCTTGCAGCACAGCGGAGCCGCACGATTTCCGCTGGTGCGCCACTGTCGGTGGACAGGGATAATGACAAGAATCCTGTCGTTGCGCTGCGTGAGATCGCCGACGAAACGATCGAATTGGAAGAGCTTGAAGACACAGTGGTTCGCAGCATGCAAAAACATGTTGAAATTGATGAACCCGAAGAAGATGACCCGATTGAACTGATGGCCGGCGCCGCGATGGCGGGAGAGGCCGAGGGGATGGACGGTAATGCCGTGCGGACGGTGGAAGCACCTCAGACGAATGAGACCGCGCCGGAATAATCCTGCGCGGTCATATGCCCTTGGGCGTATGATGGAGTAACGCCGCATGATGCGGCAGTATGAGCTTGTAGAGCGTGTAAAAAGCTATGATCCCGGTGCGGATGAGGATGCCCTCAACCGCGCATATGTTTTCTCTATGAAGGCGCACGGCACGCAAAAGCGCGCGTCTGGCGATCCTTATTTTTCTCACCCTGTCGAAGTTGCCGGCATCCTGTCGGACAAGAAGCTCGACTGTGATTCCATCATCACCGGCCTGTTGCACGATACCGTGGAAGACACGCTTGCAACGATGGAGGATATCCAGAGCCTCTTCGGCAATGATGTCGCGAGACTTGTCGACGGCGTAACAAAATTGAGCCAGATCGAAACGCTGTCCGATCGCGCGAAGCAGGCCGAGAACTTCCGTAAGCTATTACTGGCGATGTCCGAAGACATTCGTGTTCTTCTCGTGAAGCAGGCGGATCGTTTGCACAACATGCGAACCCTAAAATTTATCCGGAATGAAAAAAAGCGCGTCCGTATCGCGCGTGAAACGATGGACATATACGCGCCACTGGCGGAACGAATTGGGATTCGGGACTGGAAGGACGAATTGGAGGATAGGGCATTCGCGGAGCTGAATGCCGATGCGCGCGACTCTATCGTGAAACGGCTGAACTTTTTGCGCGACGAAAGCGGTGACATTGTCGGGCGCGTCACGGCCGAATTGAAACAGACATTGGCCGAATTTGGCGTCGAAGCCGAAGTGATCGGACGTGAGAAATCGCCCTACTCGATTTGGCGCAAAATGCAGCGCAAGAATATTGGGTTTGAACAGCTTTCCGATATCATGGCATTTCGGGTTGTCGTACAGGATGTTACTGATTGCTATCAGACGTTGGGGGCAATTCATGGCCATTATCGTGTGGTGCCGGGCCGCTTCAAGGACTACGTCTCCATACCGAAACCCAACAATTACCGTTCGTTGCATACAAGTGTTTACGGACCGGAAAATCAGCGCATCGAGATACAAATTCGAACGCAGGAGATGCATGAAGTCGCCGAACTTGGCGTCGCAGCACATTGGCAATTCAAGCAGAATGTGATGACGGATGGCCGGCAATATCGTTGGCTTCGCGAACTGCTGGAGATTCTCGAGCATGCGGAGGCGCCGGAAGAGTTTCTAGAGCACACGAAGCTCGAAATGTTTTCCGATCAGGTATTCTGTTTTTCGCCAAAGGGCGATTTGATGGAGCTTCCACGGGGGTCGACGCCGGTTGATTTCGCATATGCGGTCCATTCGGAAGTAGGCGACACGTGCGTTAGTGCGAAGGTCAATGGACAGGCGGCGCCCCTGCGCACGGAATTGAAGAATGGCGACCAGGTGGAAATCCAGACGTCGGCTGACCAAACACCATCGCCGAATTGGGAGGGCTTTGTCGCGACAGGCAAGGCCCGCGCGTGCATCAGGCGCTTTATCCGGTCCCAGACGCATGAACAATATATCCGTCTCGGGCGAGAAATTGTGGAACGGGCATTTCGGCGCGAAGGCAAGAAAGTTTTGAAGAAGACGCTGAAAGGTGTTCTCGTGAAATTTTCGTGCCCAACGCTTGACGATTTATTCGATATCGTTGGGCAAGGTCGTTACACCGGACAAGATATCTTTAATGCGGCCTACCCTGCGGCGGGCGATGCCAATAGGCGCGCGAACAAAAAAAGTGGAAACGGAAAAGCGGGCCCTAATGATTTTGCCGTGCCTATCCGGGGGCTCATACCGGGTATGGCGGTGCATCTCGCGGCGTGCTGCCATCCGCTTCCCGGCGACCAGATCGTTGGTATCGTCTCAACGGGAAAGGGTCTCACGGTGCACACCAACGACTGCGAAACACTCGATAATTTTGTCGATATGCCGGAGCAATGGGTCGATGTGCAATGGGAAGCAGGAGCCGAGGGCGAGAACAATCACGTTGGCCGGCTCGTCGTCATATTGGCCAACCGCCCGGGTAGCCTTGCCGCGTTGACAGCGGTAATTGGGCGCGATCATGGTAACATCTCTAACCTAAAGATCACGGACCGGTCGCAGGAATTTTTTGAGATGCAGATCGATATCGAAGTCAGCGATGTAGGCCACCTTACAAATATTATCGCGGGGCTGCGTGCGGACCCATCGGTGGGGTCGGTCGAGCGGGCGAGGGGCTGATTTCTTCAAATCCTTGAAGTAGATGCTCTTGATGGAACAGAATAGGGTTCCAACAGGCATGGCGGAAATTTGTCGAGGACCGTAGATCATGAAATCCAAATTGCGGCTTGGTGTGAATATCGATCACGTGGCAACGATCAGGAATGCGCGTGGCGGGATTTATCCGGACCCCGTGCGGGCGGCGAAGCTGGCAGCGGCGGCTGGTGCGGACGGAATCACGGCGCATCTTCGCGAAGACCGGCGGCATATTTGCGATGACGATATTCAGCGCATCAATGACGAAGTCGAACAGCCTTTGAATTTTGAGATGGCGGCAACACCGGAGATGCTCGCTATCGCACTCAGGCATACGCCCCATGCTGCCTGCATTGTGCCGGAAAAACGTGAAGAGCAGACAACGGAAGGCGGGCTTGACGCGGTAGGTGGACACAATCATTTGAAGCCGATGATCCGGCAGATGCTGGATGCCGGGATACGAGTTTCGCTGTTCATCGAACCCGATCCGAGTCAGCTGGATGCGGCGGTATCATTAGGGGCACCTGTCGTCGAGCTTCATACAGGACGCTACGCGGATCTGGCAGGGGAAGCGCGCGAAGCTGAGTTTGCCCGAATTGAAGCCGCGGCCGCGCATGCAGATAAGATTGGTCTCGAATGCCATGCAGGGCATGGCTTGACGTTTGACAATGTGACGCCAATCGCTGGAATTACGTCGATTGTCGAGCTCAATATTGGGCATTTCCTTGTCGGGGAAGCCATCTTCAGCGGGTTGGACAGTGCCATCAGGCGTATGCGGTCTTTGATGGATAGGGCACGCGCAGAGGCGGAAGGCGCGCGCAGCGCATGATTATTGGTTTGGGTACCGACCTCTGCGACATAGGCCGCGTTGCTGAAACACTTAAGCGTTTCCCCGGACGATTCGAGAATCGGCTTTATACCGAACGCGAACAAGCGCGGGCGGAGCGCCGGCCTTTCAATCGTGACGGGCGTTATGCGCAAATGTTTGCCGCAAAGGAAGCGTGTTCGAAAGCACTCGGTACGGGCTTCCGGAAAGGCGTTTTCTGGCGCGATATGGAGGTCGTCCATTTGCGATCGGGGAAACCAACGATGGAGCTGAGGGGCGGCGCATTGGCGCGAATGGAAGCGTTGACGCCGGACGGTATGCAAGCGCAAGTCGAGCTATCTCTCAGTGACGAATCGGGGTTGGCGAACGCTGTCGTGATCATTTTCGCCGTTCCGGCATAGTCTTCTTACCGCGCCGGTCATAGGGGCGACCCGGACACGCCCCTTGACAGGGGTGAGGCGGGACGACCATAAAACCGGCCACAAATTCCGCAAAGGCAGTAAATGGCGTCAAAAAATCCCAGGAGTGGCTCTGACGCTGTGGCATCGGCGGAATCGAGTGCGGGAGGAATTCGCGAGACGGCGAAAACCGTCGTTTATGCGGTACTGTTTGCCGTCGTCGTTCGGACGTTCCTCTTTGAACCCTTCAATATTCCGTCTGGTTCCATGATACCGACATTGCTGGTCGGCGATTATCTATTCGTTTCCAAGTATTCATACGGTTATAGCAAGCATTCGCTACCATTCAGCCCGCCGATCTTTAAGGGGCGGCTATTTGGAAGCCAGCCGGAACGTGGCGACGTCGCTGTTTTTAAACTGCCGCTGGACAATAAAACGGACTACATCAAACGTATAATAGGGCTGCCCGGGGACCGGATTCAGGTCATTGCCGGCGTCCTTCACATTAATGGAGACCCCGTTAAGCGGCGGCGAATTGGCGACTTTACCGGCGATCGGCCGGGTGCGCGCGCAGCGGTTCAATATCTGGAGACCCTGCCGGGCGGACGCGTTCATAAATTAATCGAAACCCAAGGTGATTTTGGACAGTTGGACAACACGCCAATTTATACCGTGCCGAAAGATCACTTCTTCGCAATGGGCGACAATCGCGACAGCTCGTTGGACAGTCGCGTCCAGGACCGTGTCGGTTTTGTCCCGGCGGAGAACTTGGTCGGTCGCGCAGAATTCCTGTTTTTCTCGACCAATGGCGCGGCGCGCATTTGGGAAGTCTGGAAATGGCCGATATCGATCCGATATCGCCGGCTATTCAATGGAATCGAGTGACCGAATTTTGAGTTTGGTCAGCCGATGACCGATAGCCTCGCCGCGACACTTCGGCACGAATTCAGGGATGAAAAGGTTCTGATCCAGGCGCTGACGCATGGTAGCGCTGGCGTTAAGGAAGGTGAGACCTATGAACGTCTTGAGTTCTTGGGTGACCGTGTTCTGGCTTTGGTCATTGCCGATCTTTTGCTAAAAACATTTCCTGCAGAGAATGAAGGCGATCTCGCGCGTCGTTATGCGGCGCTTGTTCGGCGTGAAACGCTTGCGGATATCGCCGTTGAGATTGGGCTTGGCGTCCATATTGTCATGAGCGCCGGCGAATCCGATGCAGGGGGGCGTGAAAACCCGTCGCTGCTTGCCGATGTCTGTGAGGCGGTTATTGCGGCCCTCTACATTGATGGGGGATTGGACGCGGCTAGCGCGTTCATTCGTCGATACTGGCAGACGCGTATGAAGCAGTCTGTGAATCCGCCCATGGATGCCAAGACGGCGCTGCAGGAATGGGCACAAGGCCGTGGTATGCTGTTACCGAAATATAGTATCGAAAACCGGA
Organism: Alphaproteobacteria bacterium; assembly: GCA_021774435.1. GTDB lineage: Bacteria > Pseudomonadota > Alphaproteobacteria > UBA8366. Next base: position 18,816 of record JAJFJB010000458.1, on the reverse strand, counting down.
CAGGTCCCGATCACGCGCCGACCTTTACCATCTCTGTTTCCGTGGGCGACAGTCCCTGTGCAACCGGTGAAGGGTCCACTAGGCGATCCGCCGAACAAGCTGCCGCAAAAGCTTTGCTGAAAATGGTGCAGACGAATGACTGAGGAAGCGCAACCCGCAACGCGGTTCGGTTTTGTTGCCGTACTTGGGGCACCGAATGCCGGTAAGTCGACGCTGATCAACCGGATCGTCGGCGCAAAAGTATCGATCGTATCGCCTAAAGTGCAGACCACCCGAACACGCGTTCTTGGCATCGTTATTCGAGATACAAGCCAACTCGTCTTCATCGACACCCCGGGTATTTTCACGCCTCGAAAGCGGCTTGACCGGGCGATGGTCGATGCGGCTTGGAAAGGGGCGGCAGATGCGGATCAGATCGCCGTCGTCGTCGATAGCGAGCGTGGGTTCGACCGTAATACGCGGCGCATTGTCGAACAGATCAAGAAGGGCACTGCGCTCGTGCTGAATAAGGTTGACCGCGTGCCGCGCGAAAACCTTCTTGCCTTGGCTCAGTCGATCAACGACGTCGCACAATTCCAAGAAACATTCATGATATCGGCGCTGAACGGCGATGGGGTTGACGATCTGACAGATTTCTTTGCATCGCACGTTCCCGATGGACCATGGATGTTCCCGGAGGACCAGCTTTCCGACATGCCGATGCGCCTCATGGCTGCGGAAGTCGTCCGCGAGCAGCTGTTCCTGCAATTACATCAGGAACTTCCGTACGCGTTGACTGTCGAGACGGAAGATTGGAAGACCCTCAAAGACGGTAGCGCCCGAATTTCAGCGGTGATTATTATCGAACGCGAGAGCCACAAAGGGATGGTCCTGGGCAAGCGCGGGCAGCGTATCAAGGAAGTCGGCGCCGCTGCGCGCAAGGAACTCGAGACGATGTTCGACAGCAAGGTCCATCTTTTCCTGCACGTCAAGGTCCGGCAGGATTGGAAAGAGAAGGCCGAGCACTACCGCGCGCTCGGCCTCGAATTTCCGTCGTAAGAGTTACCGTCTCTAAATAATCGACAGGTGGCTGTTCTTAAGGTCGGTAATTAACATCCGGCCTGGCTGATGTGTGATGCAGAAGGACGGCTTGGCTGTTTCAATCGCCACCTGCGGTGTCACGCCACAGGCCCAGAAGACCGGGATTTCGTCGTCGGCCATACGCGGCGGTGCGCCACCAAAGACCGGCTTTTCGAGATCTTCGACACCTATCGCTTCAGGCAGCCCGATATGGACCGGTGCGCCGTGCACATTTGGAAATCGGCTTGTAATCTGAACGGCACGAATTGCGTCAGCCGGTTTCAGCGGGCGCATTGAGACAACCATCTTGCCGCCGAACCGTCCCGAGGGGGCCGTGTCGATGTTGGTCACATACATTGCAACGCATTCATTCCGTTCAAAATGCTTCAGCGGGATATCGTCACGCAAAAGCGCATCTTCGAAAGAGAACGAGCAGCCGAGCGGGAAGGATACCAGATCGTCGCGCCAGTATTTAGTAATATCGTCCGTCACGTCGATTTCCACCCCATCGCGAAAGACCCGGTAGCCCGAAAGGTCGGTTCTCAAGTCGAGATCTGCGCCCAGGGTCGGGAGGTGTGGTGAGCCGACCTCGCCAATCGCCAACATGGGGCACGGCTTTGGGTTCAACTGGCAGAAGGTCTGAAATTCCTGCGCGTATTCCTTTGGCATGATTGCCAAATTTGCCTGCACATAGCCGGGAGCCAGCCCCGCAGTGTGATCGGTATGGATTCCGTTGCGAATGCGCAAACGCGCTTCGTGCGCGGGATTGTCACCATGTGCTGCCACTGCTGCGATTTGCGCCATCACTGTCTCCTCGAGGAATTTCTGTCGCGATAATGTCATGGTGGAGTTGCGGGTCAAGATAATCAAGGAGACCTGTTGTATTTTGCGGCCTGATTCACATTTCGACGGTGATCGAAACTTCCATGCACACCTTTCAGTATGGTCTTTGAAAATTCATGGAGGATCGAGAGATGACCGTAACCGTATTTATCCGATATCGCATCGAACCGCTCAAAAGCGCCCAATTTGAGTTGTATGCGCGCCGCTGGCATGAAATCATTCCCGCGTGTGGCGGTAATCTGTTGGGTTATTGGATGCCGCATGAGGGCACGAACGACATCGCCTATGGGCTGATATCTTTCGGCAGTTTGGCGGCCTATGAAACTTACCGCAACCGGCTGAAGGAAGACGCTGCCGGTACCGCGAATTTCGAATTTGCCCAAAATGAGCAGTTTATTCAATCGGAAGAAAGAACCTTTTTACGCCAAGTCGTCGCGTAATTGGGATGCTAGCTATCCGGCTGCAGAACAATCGGTTCGCCATGCGGGGTCGCATGGGCTGCCCGGTCCCAGGCATCCTTCCTTTTTGAAAGGTCGCTTTCGGTCAAAAGACCCTTTTCCGCAACTATCCTTTCAAGGGCTTTCAGCCAATGCAAATAGTATGTGTCGCCGAGATCGGGGTCGCCGGCGTCCTGGGCGGCGGTGATTTCGGTCGCCAGGCAATCGGCCCATTCCGGCCACGTAAAGTGCCCGCCTTCGTATAGTTTTAGCGTCATGGCGAAGGCTTGTGCTTCCCAGGGCTCACGGAACACGGGGCCTTCTTCGTCGCGTGGCAGCGACGGCAATTCCTCAGGCGTCGGGACGTTTAAGGTCATGGTCGTTTACGCCGGGTCTAGATAGTCGTCCCACAGGTCAAGATAGAGCTTGTCCTGTGCCGCGACATCGGGCCCCCACAGTTCCTGCGCTTCGAAGCGGACGCTATAGATATGCTGCGGCTTCTTGCCTTGGAAGAGGGCATTCGTATCCGGAAATATGAAAACGCCGTGGTCCCGGTCGATGGTGCCATGTCGGCCCCTTACATAGCGGGGGACCCTGGTATGTCCTTTGGGATGAATGTTGCGTACGAGTACGCTGTCGCCCGCTTTGAACTTTGGCGTGATATCTTCATCGACACGGGCCGATTTATTATTGCGTTGCCGCTCGAATATTTGTTCTGCTGTGAGGGGCTGGCTGCGCTGCCCGCTCGGCGGCGTATCACCTTCCAATTCATCGCGTGAGATCAAGCCGTGTTCGACCATCATATTTTCGGTGCGGTGGAGCCACCGTTCGTAATAGCTCGAGGCCAGATAGTGGGCCGGATCCATCTGCTCGATGCCGAACCGGCCAGCATCGATGTTCCATTTGCCCCACGCGCCGATGGCGGTGTTCATGGCGTATACACGGCCTTCCCATTCGCCATGGAAAACGGGCTCGTCAATTTCGATCGGAATGGGGCCAAACCCGTCCATGCCGCCCATATCGTGGATACCGTCCATCAGGCGTCTCCCGCGGGGGCAGGAATCTTCTCCGTGCCGATCATCGAGTTGCGCGTGACGAGATCGACGAGTTCGTCTTCCGTCATGCCTTCGGTCCCGGCCGGCCGTTCCGGGAGTACCAGATAACGGAGTTCGGCCGTGCTGTCCCAGACGCGGACTTCGACATTGTCTGCCAAGTCCAAACCAAACTCGTGCAACACCGCGCGCGGTTCCTTTACCAGCCGAGCGCGGTAGGGAAAGGACTTATACCAGGCGGGTGGCAATCCCAAGACCGACCACGGATAGCAGGAGCAGAGCGTACAAACCGTGACATTGTGTACGTCCGCAGTGTTTTCGAGCACGACCAAATCCGCGCCCTGGGTGCCGACATAACCCATTGAATCAATTGCGGCGGTCGCATCTTCAAGCAGCCATTTCTTGAAGGCGGAGTCTGTCCACGCCTTTGCAACGACGTGCGCACCGTTGCGCGGACCCACTTTATTCTCATACCGATCGACGATTTCGTCCAAGGCCGCGGAGTCGACGAGGCCTTTTTCCGCTAACAGAGACTCCAGGGCGCGAACCCGCAGATCAGTGTCGGATAGATGTGAATGGTCGTGATCGTGACTCATGACTATTGTCCGCTAATTGCAACTGTTGCCTGATAATACGTAATCGACGGCGTGTGCGTCCAATTGATATATTGTGGCCATGGATTGGACAGACCGAGGTATCGTTTTGTCGGCGCGCCGGCATGGTGAGTCTTCGGTCATTCTGTCGTTATTGACGGAAATACACGGTCGGCATGCTGGTGTGATGCGGGGCGGCCAGTCACGTCGCCGGCGTGGCGTGTTGGAAATTGGCAATCTTGTGTCAGCAGCATGGCGCGCGAGACTCGAAGAGCATCTTGGAAATTTTTCGATTGAATTGGAGACCGGCTACGCGGCGCGGGTACTCGAACGGGCGGATCGACTGGCGGCGTTGACATCACTGTGCGCGATTCTCGATTCTTGCCTTGCGGAACGAGAGCAACATACGAATTTGTTTCTTGAGTCTCTGGATTTGGTCGAGGCTCTTGAGCAAAGGCCCTTTGCGGTACGGTATGTTGTGTGGGAATTCGGTCTTTTGAGCGAACTTGGCTTCGGATTGGACCTGTCGTCCTGCGCTGCAACCGGTGTTGTGGACGACTTGATTTATGTGTCTCCCCGAAGCGGGCAAGCAGTTTCCAGAGAGGCGGGTGCGCCCTACAAGGACAAACTCTTGCCTCTGCCGCCCTTCTTGAAGGGCGAAGGGCCGCTGAAGGCGCGCGACGTACTCGACGGGTTAAAATTGACCGGCTACTTTCTCGATCGGCATGTCCTACAACCCCAAGGCAAAAGGTTGCCTGATGCCCGCGAACGGTTGATCGGCCTGCTGCGCAAGGCCATCGAAAAGGACCAACTCGATCTCGACGGTTGATGGCCGATGCTGTTACTATATGTTGCGGAATAACGTCACATTTTACACCTGATTTAGTAAGAGCACGTCAATATGGCCCAAGAGTCGGAAGCCGGTGATATCCGGCCCACATCGTTTGTCGAGGCACTCGGTGAGCGTTACCTGTCTTATGCGCTGTCGACCATCGTGTCCCGGTCGTTGCCGGACGTGCGCGATGGGCTGAAGCCTGTGCATCGGCGCATGCTCCACGCTATGCGCGAACTGCGGCTCGATCCGGCCTCCGGGTTTAAGAAATGCGCCCGCATCGTCGGTGACGTGATGGGCAAATACCATCCGCATGGCGACGCGGCCATCTACGATGCCATGGTGCGTTTGGCGCAGTCCTTCGCGGTTCGTTATCCGCTCGTCGACGGTCAGGGAAATTTTGGCAATATCGACGGCGATAACCCTGCCGCAATGCGCTACACGGAGGCTCGCCTGACGGCAATTGCCAAGGCGCTGCTGGAGGGCATCGATGAGGACGCCGTCGATTTTCGGGAAACCTATGACGGCGAGGGTAACGAGCCCTTGGTTCTGCCGGCGAGCTTTCCGAATTTGTTGGCCAACGGCGCAGCGGGCATTGCCGTTGGCATGGCAACCAGCATACCGCCTCATAACGCAGGTGAAATTTGTTCGGCCTTACTTCACCTGATCAAACGGCCAAATGCGACGATTGGTAAGTTGGTCGATTATATTCCGGGTCCGGACTTTCCAACGGGAGGCGTGCTCGTCGAAAGCCGCGAGACCGTCTTGGAAACGTACACGACCGGTCGTGGCGGTTTTCGGTTACGCGCGCGCTGGCACACGGAGAAAGTTAAGGGCGGCGGTTACATAATCGTCGTTACGGAAATTCCGTATCAGGTCCAGAAATCGAAATTGATCGAAAAGATCGCTGAGTTGATGCATGCGCGCAAACTCACGATGCTGAACGATATACAAGATGAATCGACGGACGAGGTTCGCCTCGTCTTTGAACCGAAGAGCCGGAATGTGGACCCGTCCGTCCTCATGGAATCGCTTTTTCGGCAGACCGACCTCGAAACCCGGTTTTCGCTGAATATGAACGTATTGGACGCGGATCAGTCTCCCCGTGTGATGAATTTGAAGGAAGTCCTGCACGCCTTTCTCGACCATCGCCACGAAGTTCTGATCAGGCGGTCGCGCTTCCGGTTGGGGAAGATCGAACATCGATTGGAAATTCTCGACGGCTATCTGATCGCCTATCTGAACCTTGATGAGGTGATCCGAATCGTTCGCGAAGAAGATGACGCCAAGGGTGCGTTGATGGCTCAGTTCGCATTGAGCGAACTGCAAGCGGACTCCGTTCTTAACATGCGCTTGCGCAATTTGCGGAAGCTTGAGGAAATGGAGATCCGGAACGAGCACAAGGAATTGTCAGGGGAAAAAGCCGAGTTGGAAAAACTGCTGGGCGACGAAAAACTGCGCTGGTCGGTGATCGCAGACCAAATTGCTGAAATTCGGAAACAGTTTGGCGAAAAAACCGAAATCGGGGCGCGTCGAACGGAAATTGGTGAGCCGCCATCCGACGTCGTTATACCGCTCGAAGCCATGATCGACCGGGAACCCGTCACCGTGATTTGCTCCAAAAAGGGATGGGTCCGGGCGGCAAAGGGACATCTCCAGGATTTCGGGGAGGTCCGTTACAAGGAAGGCGATAAAGAGCGCTATGTCTTTCACGCTGAAACGACGGACAAAATCCTCGTATTTGCCACCAATGGCCGATTCTATGCCATGGGTGTCGATAAATTGCCGGGTGGACGAGGCTTCGGGGAACCGTTGCGTTTGATGTTCGACATGCCGGCCGACCACGATATTGCCGAACTACTTATATTCAAACCGGACCGGAAGCTCCTCGTCGCGTCGAGCGATGGCCGTGGTTTCGTCGTCACGGAGAAGGATGTCTTCGCGCAAACACGGGCCGGCAAACAGGTTCTCAACGTGTCCGGAAGTGTCGAGGCGAAGGTCTGTACGCCGGTCACGGGTGATTCTGTTGCCGTTATCGGCGAGAACCGAAAACTCTTGGTATTCGATGCGGCTGAATTGCCTGAAATGACTCGCGGGCGCGGCGTTATCTTGCAGCGCTATAAGGATGGCGGACTATCCGATGTGGTCATGTTCAATTCTGCGAATGGCTTGCAATGGCGCTCTGGCGAGCGTACGCGAACTGAAACAGATTTGCGCGACTGGGTGGGCAAACGCGCCCAATCAGGACGCCTTCCACCGAAGGGCTTCCCCAGAAGCAACCGGTTTCGCTAAGGGGATCAGACCTTTAGGTTATTGCGAAGAGTTGGAGAATTCGGTTAGGGGACGCCACCCTTGTGGGCCAAACCCTTCGATTGGCTGAAAGCGGGTTTTGTAACGCATCTTCGGGCTGTCAGCGACCCAGAAGCCTAGATACACGTAAGGCAGATTTTCATCGCCTGCTCGTTCGATAAGGGATAGCACGACATAGGTGCCTAGGCTGCGTTTTCGCAGTTCCGGATCGAAGAAGCTGTACACAGCGGAATAACCGTCACCCACTTCATCCGTGAGGCATGCGGCAACAAGCACGCCATCGGCATTTCGATATTCGAGAATGTTCGTACGGACAGGACTCGATACGACCATTTCGAAGTAATCGTTGCGGTCCATACGCGCCATATCGCCACCGTCGTGCCTGGATCGCATGTAGCGGGAAAACAAGTCGAATTGTTCGTTGCTGACCTGGGTTCCTTTATCCGCGATCCGAAGATCTGCATTTTTGTTCAAGATGCGCCGCCAGGCGCTACCAGTCTGAAATTCGGATGCGACAACCCGTACGGGTATGCAGGCGGCGCAATCACGGCAGGCAGGACGGTAGGCTATGTGGTGGCTGCGACGGAAACCGCCTTGCGACAGAATTTCATACCGCGATTGCGCACCGAGGCCTGAAAGGTCTGTAAAAAGTTGCTGCTCTACTTTGCCACGCAAATAAGGGCACGGCATTGGCCCAGAGCGAAAAAAAGTAAACAGGCTTGGCTTGCGCTGACTTGTCATGGTTCGAAAGGTTACGCGCGGGATCCCCTGTGGTCAAAGACCTAAAACTGATCAGGATCCGAATTGATAACAAAGGTTCCCGAGAGAATGTCGTGCGCACAGCGTCGTTTGTCGTTGAACAACGCCACGATCAGTATCAACATGCTGGTAACTGTTACGCTGAGATAGAATAGCGCTGTCATCGCGAAGGCTTGCAGCAGTTCCGGTCTTTTGCCGGACTGATTTCGAACCTCAATGCCCATGAACTGCATGCCGATGGTCGCGGAGCGCCGGCTAGAAATCATAAGCGTATGATAAATAACGGGAATCAATGGTGAAAGCGTAAGTAAGCCTGACAGGAGGCCAAGAGTCAGGAACACAATTGCCCATAACGCGGCAAATATGACGCCTAGGATAGATAAATCGATCAAAAAGGCGATGACACGCCGCCAGGTTACGCCTTCGAAAAGCAGGTCCTGATCAATATCCAGTTCCGGTCGGGACCAGCTAAGCGGTGCATCCGACAATTCAGGCAGACCTTTCCCGCTCAATTTGTGTTCCTCCATGACGCCGACGTTAAAGAGTTAGATTGGTAGGCACGACCGTTGTCGCAAGGCCTGCTGTTTAATCCTCCGTTCGGAAAATGCGCGGTGGTGCGGGGGTTTGGTCGTCGCGGTCCTCGGGTTCCCGGAGGAGAAGAATAATAAGCCGCCGATTCCGAGGGGAAAGAGGATCGTCCTTCACCAAAGGCTCGCGGTCCGCGAGGCCGCTAATTTTGTCGAAGCGTCCGTTTGGAATGCCGTTTTCGACAAGAACGCGGCGCCCTGCGTTGGCACGGTCAAGTGAAAGTTCCCAATTGGTTTTTCCGGACTGGGATCGAAACGGCTCTGCGTCGGTATGACCCGATAGAGACAATTTGTTTGGCAGGCGTTCCACGACACTGGCAATAAGGAGAAGGAGTTTCTTGGTGTGCTCATTGAGTTCCGCACCGCCGGGTTTGAACATCGCGGAGTCTTTTTGATCGATGAGCTGAATACGCAAACCTTCGTCCGTCGTATCGATTTTTATCGCTTCGTGCAGGTCGCGTAGTTCGGGAATGTCATCAAGTGCCTGTTGAATCGCAGCCTCTGCGGCTTTGAATTGTTTGGTTTCGTTTTCCGATTTGCTGTCCGTAATGTTCGGAAGGTCGTCCTTCAGGTCGGGAACGACCGGCGCATCCTTTACCTGCTTATCGGCGGTCTCGATTTCCGCTGTCGGCGAAAGCTGTGTCGACGTGTAAGGTTGTTGCACGGGCCCCGGGTCGGTTGCAGAAATGCCGCCGAAGACACCTTCACCTCCGGTCGTCCCAGTTTTCGCGCCAACCGGGAGGAAAAAATTCGAAATGCCTTCGAGCTTTTCTTCCGTCGTCGCGTTCAATAGCCACAGCAAGAGAAAAAAGGCCATCATCGCGGTGACGAAGTCGGCATAGGCGACCTTCCAGGCGCCGCCATGCGCCGGCGGCGGCGGCGGCTTGACCTTCTTAAACAGTATTTCGCGTTTAGGTTCTTCGGCCTCTTCACTCATCTCAACGACCTTCGCTGTTTTGAGCGCCCGCCCCGGTTTTGGCTTTCTTTGTATCCGCCATGCGCACCAAAAGAATGCTGATGCGCCGATTGCTTGGCGCGTTAGGTTCTTTTGGAAACAGGTGCTCCGTATCGGCGCGGCCGACGACGTTGGCTATTCTTTTCTCTGGCAGCCCGGCGCCGACCATAGTGCGCCGCGCCGAATTGGCTCGATCTCCGGAAAGCTCCCAGTTCGTATAGGGTGCATCGGGGGGGTGGGGGGCCGAATCTGTATGGCCGCTGATCGAAACGGGATTTGGGAAACGCGTGACGATGCGGGTTACGATTTGCAGCAACGCCTTGAAATAGGGCGTGAAGGTGGCACTACCCGGCTTGAACATCGTTGCCCGTTCTTGATCGATGAGCTGTATCCGCAACCCCTCCGGTGTCTCGTCAATCAACAGACTGTCCTGGAATTCGCTGAGTTCATTATTCTGCTCGACGGCCAGACGCAGGTCGGCCTGGGCTTTCTGAAAGGCCTCTTCCTCTCGCTTGCGCGCTTCGAAATTGGTGCTGTCGGGGTTCGGTTCGTCCGACGTCAGGGCAGCTTCGGCCTTGCCCTTACGATCTTTCGGGCCACCCGTTGCAGGAATCGGGATCGTTACGGTAGGAGGAGAACCCGCCGACCGTAAATTGCCAATCGCGCCAACCGCCAAGCCACCCAGCAATCCGCCGGATCCACTTTCATCGCCGGATGTCACGGTTTTAGGCTGGAAATAATGTGACAGCCCCGCCTTTTGATCTGATGTCGTGGCATTGAGCAGCCATAGCAGCAGGAAAAACGCCATCATTGCGGTAACGAAATCCGCATAGGCGACTTTCCAGGCGCCACCATGGCCGCCGTCGGCTCCTTTGAGCTTTTTCTTCAGAATTAGGGGCTCAAGAGCTTCTTCGTCTGCCATCGCTTTACGTTATCTGCCTATCAGGACAAACCTAGACCGGGGGCAACTCGCCACACGCGTCCTCGACTTCCGCAAATGTCGGGCGTTGATGGGATTGCAAAACCTTGCGTGCGAATTCGACGGTCACGGCCGGCGCATAGCCTTGCAGGTAGGCGATGATGCCGGCTTTCATGCAAACGAAATAAGCGTGTTCATCTTCACGGATGGCCTTTACCGAGGCCGCCATCGGGCCCATGAAGCCGTAGCACAAAAGGATACCAAGAAACGTTCCGACGAGTGCAGCGGCGATCAAACCACCAAGAACTTCCGGCGGTTCGGAAATCGAGCCCATTGTCACGATGACGCCCAGAACCGCCGCGACAATGCCAAGGCCCGGAAAACTTTCTGCAAAGGTATTGAGTGCGTGTGCCACGTGGTCAGCTTCGTGGTGGTGCGTGTCGAGCTCGATATCGATCAAGGTCTCGACCTCTACGGCGTTGTCCGTACCCAACGTCATAAGGCGCAGATAGTCGCACAGGAATTCAACGGCATGATGGTCGTGATGAAATTTCGGAAACGCCTGAAAGACCGAGCTATCATGTGGGTTTTCAACGTGCTGTTCCAGTGCCAGCATGCCCTTGGTCTTTGCCATGCGAAAAACCTGATACTGCATCGTCAGCAGTTCGAGGTAGTCCGCCTTCTTGTATTTCGGCCCTTTCAACAGAGCGCCGAAGGCGCCTGCAGCCCCTTTGACGACCTGTGGTGGGTTGCCGATAATGAATGCGCCCACGCCGCTGCCACCGATGATGATGAACTCGAGCGGTTGCCACAAAACGCCCATGTCGCCGTGCACGGCATAGGACCCCAGCACACAGCCGGTCACAACGACGACGCCAATGATTAGAAACATACCTGCCCCATGCGTAACTTCCGGAGAAACCTACGTTCTTATGGTTAACGAAGTCCATCCTTATGGTTAACGAAGTGTCTTCAGTATGCGCAGAAAGTATTAAGAATGTGTTTGCAGCGTGCCGGATTGTCGCCCCGGAATCTGTCTCACCACACCACTAGACTGTGTCCCCACCATCTTGCAGCCGCCGGGTCGGGAAACCGCCTTCGGCTAGGCGGGCAACTATCTCTTCGACATGTTCGGAATCGCGTGTTTCGACGACCGCATCCAACTCTGCGAGTTTGACGGGAACGTCGTAGAACATGCGCTGATGGTAGATCTCCACGATGTTGCCTCCGGCTTCGCCGATATGCTGGGCGACCTTGGCGAGTATGCCGGGTTGGTCGCTGATCGTGATGCGAAGACGCGCCATATGCCCTGCCTTGGCCATCGCACGCATTAATATCGACGCGAGGATTCGGGGGTCGATATTGCCGCCGCAGGCAATCAACCCCACATGTTTTCCGGTAAATCGCGGCTTTATTTCGCGCAAGGCGGCAAGCGGGGCCGCACCCGCCCCTTCAGTATGAATTTTCGCGTCGATGAGCATCGTCTGGACCGCCGATTCGATGTTCGATTCGCTGACGATCATGAGATCATCCACAAGCTTTTCGATGATGGCGCGTGTGATGATGCCGGGATTTTTCACCGCGATACCTTCTGCGATGCTGTCGCCGCCAGGATCTTTCAGGCTCCCCCGGATGGTGTTGTGCATTGTCGGGTAAAGCTCGGTCTCAACGCCGATGATCTGTATTTCCGGTTTGATGGCTTTGGCAGCCGTGGCAACCCCCGAAATTATGCCACCGCCGCCGATCGGGACAATAATGGTGTCCAATGACGGCACATCTTCGAGCATTTCCAGGGCGACGGTGCCTTGTCCGGCAATAATTTTTTCGTCGTCATAGGGATGAACAAAAGTCAGTTTCTTTTGTGCTGCGAGTTCCAAGGCGAAAGGTTCGGCGGCGCTGATATTGTCGCCCTTCAATAGAACGAGCGCACCAAAAGCCTGGGTTCGCCTTACCTTGTTGAACGGGGTTCCTTCCGGCATCACGATGGTGGCCGGAATGCCCAATCTTTGAGCATGATAGGCGACGCCTTGCGCATGGTTCCCAGCTGAAATAGCGATGACGCCGCGGGACATTTCGTCTGCCGAGAGACTCTTGAGTTTGACCAGTGCGCCGCGATCCTTGAACGACCCGGTTCTTTGCAGCGTTTCCAATTTGACGAAAACTTCGGCCCCAATTTCGTCGGATAACGCACCCGAACGAACTGTCGGCGTCCGGACGACCTGCCCTCTAATGAGTGCGGCTGCTGCGCGGATGTCGTCGATCGAAACGCTCATGCTTGCTCTCCCTTCGCCCACGAAAGGGCCTGAGATTAAAAGCCTGCTGTCTCGTGTGATGATTCTGAAGTTCGTCGCATTCAATGCGGCGAAAATTAGGATCTGAATCGCACGAGATTCAATTAGTTAGTGTGCTGATTCGCGCAAAATTCAATCCTTTGAATTTCACGATCAGGACACTTGTTAGATATAGTATTCGTCGAGAGGCGGAAAGCCGTTGAAACCAATCGATGCATAGGTCGATGTGTAGGCTCCGGCGCTCAGGAACGCCACTTTGTCGCCGATCTGCAAGTTCATCGGCAATTCGTATGCCGCCTTCTTATAGAGAATATCCAGTTCCTCGCAGGTCGGGCCGGCAATGATCACGCGTCCGGCTTTTCCGCCGTCGCGTGGCGTTTCAATGGCGTATTGGATGCGTTCTTCTGCGGTTTCCGGTAGACCGCCGAATTTACCGATATCCAGATAAACCCAACGCTCATCGTCCCCGTAGCCCTTGCGTGAAATGAGAACGACTTCGCTTTGCAAGACCCCGGCATCGCCGCAAATGCCGCGGCCGGGCTCGATGATGATACGGGGCGTCGTGTGCCCGAATTCGCGAGCGATGGCCTCACTGATCACGTCGCCATAGCGGGATAAATCTGGAATATCATCGCGGTAATACGTCGGAAATCCGCCTCCCAAATTGATCGTTTCGAGCGTTATGCCTGCGGTAGCGACGTCAGCGAACAGGGCTGCGGTTTTTTCGATGGCGGTGATCCATTGGCGAGGATTGATTTGCTGCGAGCCGACATGGAACGAGACGCCGTAGGCGTGGAGCCCAATACCGTTTGCTCTGATCAGAAGATCTTTCGCCATCTCCCGCGTGCAGCCGAATTTTCGCGAAAGCGGCCATTGCGCGTCGCCGCTTTCCATCAGGATGCGGCATATGACTCGGCTGCCAGGGGCTGCCTCTGCAAGTTTCATCAATTCCGCTTCGCTATCGAAACTGAACAGATCAACGCCCCTGTCGGCCGCCTTCGCGATGTCGGCCTGTTTTTTTATCGTGTTCCCGTAGGAAAGCCGCTCCGGTGTTGCGCCGGCCGCCAGGCAGGCTTCGATTTCGCGATAGCTCGCTGCGTCGAAATGTGCACCAAGGTCTACCAGCAAGGAGAGAATTTGCGGGGCCGGGTTTGCTTTGACCGCAAAATAAATATCGGCTTGCGGCAAGTTCTCTGCCAGCGCTAGATAGTTCCGCCGGATTATGTCGAGGTCGACAACAAGGCATGGCGTCGCGGGCTGTCGATTATCGAGAAAATGCGCAATTTTCTCATTCATGACGGTGGCACTTTCAGGCAAGTTAAGAGCCGCGGTTCGCTGCCGCGCGAGCTATATAAGGACCGCGCGTCCTTTAGGAAATAAAAATACGCGCTCCCCGGCCGCTTTCAAGGGAGCGGGGAGCGCGGCAACGGCGAATCAACGCTGGAGGAAAAGGATGAGGAACGCATCTTCCCGTGATATGGCGGCGGGGTCCGTATTGTGCCTCGGTGCAGCCGGGTTTCACCGCATGGCTTATGTTGCCTGGGGCGACGGTGAGGCTGCCAGAAACGTGATCTGTGTGCATGGTTTGACCCGAAATGGCCGTGATTTCGATGATCTAGCTTTGCAACTTTCCAGGACGCGACGTGTCGTTTGTCCTGATGTCGTGGGAAGGGGACGAAGCGATTGGTTCGCCAATCCGGATCATTATCAGACGCCCCAATATGTCTCCGATATGGCTGCTTTGGTTGCCCGAATGGATGTAGGTTGGGTTGACTGGATTGGCACCTCGATGGGCGGGCTCATCGGTATGGCGCTCGCATCGCAAGCAAAGACTCCGATACGGCGTTTGGTTCTCAATGATGTTGGCCCTTTCATTCCGAAGTCGGCGCTCGAACGTATTGCCGAATATTGCGGGAAAGCCCCGAATTTTAGCGACGCCGATGATTTGGAGCAGTATTTGCGCCAGGTGCATGCGCCGTTTGGTCCGTTGACGGATGCGCAATGGCGGCACCTCGCAACGCACGGTGGACAGGTCGAGGGCGACCAACTGGCGCTGGCATATGATCCAGGCATAGCGGTTCCCTTTGGTGCCGCCAACGCGCTTGCGGATATCGATCTTTGGGCGATATGGGACGCAATCAAGTGTCCAGTCCTTGTTTTGCGGGGCGAAAGTTCCGATTTACTGTCTGCCGACGTCGCGGCGGAGATGGCGGCGCGCGGCCCGAAAGCAAAGATCGTAGAAATCGAAGGGTGCGGGCACGCGCCCGCGCTGATGGCAGAGGATCAAATCGCACTTATCGATGACTGGCTCACAACCTAACTTTCAACCCTTTCAGCCTCGTGCGCCCTGGTGGGGGCCGGACTTACAGACTCTACGGAATTTTTTTGCGGCACGTAGCGGCGGCAGACCGCATCTGGAAGGCGACCGACTCCGCCTTGCGATGAAGGATGGCAGTGGCGACCAACTCGCGGCTCTGCTGTCCCCTGCGTCGGGCAGTAAGCCGCTGGTCGTTCTGGTGCATGGCCTGACAGGGTGTGAAACGTCGATGAATATGGTCCGTGCGGCAAGTCATCATCACGGCTTGGGGTATTCCGTCCTGCGTCTCAATCTGCGCGGAGCGGGCCCGTCCCGCGCGACGTGCACCGGCGATTATCATGCCGGTTGCAGCCGCGATTTGGCGGATGCGTTGACTTCACTTATCGAAGAGATTCCGGAACTGACGAAGAACGGCATCTTTCTGTCCGCTGTCTCGCTCGGCGCCAACGTGATGATCAAATTTTTGGCGGAATATGGTGCCGACTTCCCGGTCCGCGCAGCCGCTTCGATCTCCGCGCCTATCGATCTTGCAGCGTCGTCACGGAAGGTCATGCGGCCGCGCAATGCCCTGTATCATCGCTGGCTGCTCGATCGCATGAAGATCGATTGTGGCGGTTCCGATCTGCATCCGTCGGAAAGAGCGGTGATGGGAAAAGTCCGCACGGTTTTCGAGTTCGATGACCTGTTCCTCGCCCCCCGGCACGGCTTCGAAGGGGCAGAACATTACTACTCGGAATGCGGTGCGGGGCGGTTTCTGGAGGCTGTGCGGATTCCAACCTTGATTATCCACGCGCAGAACGATCCTTGGATACCGGTGGCACCCTATATGGCTTATGACTGGTCTCGAAACGGCCGGCTCACGCCACTCCTGCCCCGTGCCGGCGGGCATGTCGGATTTCATGCTTCCGGGCATGATGCCGCTTGGCATGACCGATGCGCATCGGCCTTCTTTGCGGCGCATTAAGATGTTAGCGGTTTAGCGCTTTTGCCGCTTCCAGCGCGAAATAGGTTAGAACGCCGTCCGCCCCCGCGCGTTTGAATCCAAGCAATGTTTCCAAGATGACCTTTTCGTCGAGCCAACCGCAGTCGACCGCCCCCCGGATCATCGAATATTCGCCACTAACTTGGTAGACGAGGGTCGGAACGCCGAAACTGTCCTTTACCCGGCGAACGATATCGAGATAAGGCATGCCGGGCTTCACCATGACCATGTCCGCGCCTTCCTGCAGGTCCAGCGCGACCTCACGCAAGGCCTCATCGGAATTCGCCGGGTTCATCTGATAGGTACGCTTGTCACCGCGCAGCGCGGTGCTGGAACCAATCGCGTCGCGGAAGGGCCCGTAAAATCCGGAGGCGTATTTCGCCGAATACGCCATGATCCGCGTGTGCTGAAATCCATTCGTGTCGAGAGCCTGCCGGATGGCGCCGACCCGTCCGTCCATCATGTCGGAAGGCGCGATTGTATCGCAGCCAGCTTCCGCTTGGACGAGCGATTGTTTGACGAGGATCTCAAGCGTTTCGTCGTTGAGAATTTCTTCGCCGCGCATCAACCCGTCATGGCCATGGGACGTATAGGGATCCAGGGCCGCATCGCAGACGACCATGACATCGGGCCGCGCCGCTTTGACGTTGCGCGTCGCGGTGCAGACCAAATTGTCGGGATCTGTCGATTCCCGTCCATCCACGGTTTTGCGCGCAGGGTCGGTATAAGGGAAGAGCGCGAACGCGGGGATACCAAGATCGGCGGCCTCCGAAACGGCGCCAGCGACCAAATCGGTAGAATAGCGAAACACGCCCGGCATCGAGTCAACCGGTGCCTTGACGTTGGTGCCATCGATAATAAAAAGCGGCCAGATCAGATCATCGACGGACAATCGGTTCTCGGCAACCAGTCTCCGGATCGAATCTTCGCGACGATTGCGGCGCATTCTGTTGGTCGGAAAGCCCGTTGCGGGAAAATCGATCATGGTATTTGTCCTCCGTCGGCGATATTACGAACGGTCGATTGTGGTTACAATGTCGTGCAGTGCGCGAAATGACGCGGGAGGGTAGATATGCGGCAATCCGGTAAACGAGGCCCTAACAAATGACGCTCGCGGATCTAAATCTGGGGGAAGACCAGCGGGCGTTTCAGGAAACGGCGCGTGAGTTTGCAACGGCAGAATTTACACCGCATGCGGCGTTGTGGGACGACGAATGCATCTTTCCCGTCGACGCGTTGCGCAAAGCGGCGGCGCTGGGGTTTGCCGGGATCTATGTCGGCGAGAGGCATGGTGGCTCAAACCTGTCGCGGACGGATGCCACGGTTATATTCGAAGAATTGTCGAGCGGTTGCGTTTCGACATCCGCGTATATTTCCATCCACAATATGGCTTGTTGGATGATCGACAGTTTCGGCAACGAGTCGCAGCGCGCCAACTGGCTGCCGAAACTCATGACGATGGAGCACTTCGCGAGCTACTGCCTGACAGAGCCCGGTGCCGGTTCCGATGCTGCGTCGCTAAAGACGCGCGCCTCGCGCGATGGCGATCACTACGTTCTTAACGGGGCAAAGGCGTTTATATCCGGCGGTTCGACCAGCGATGTCTATGTGTGCATGGTACGGACAGGCGGCGAGGGGCCAGGCGGCATCTCCTGTATCGTCGTCGAGAACGACACGCCGGGTCTGAGTTTTGGTAAAAAGGAATCGAAACTTGGCTGGAACAGTCAGCCGACGGCAGCGGTCATTTTCGAAGACTGCCGTGTTCCTATCGCGAACCGGATCGGTGAGGAGGGCGACGGCTTCAAGATCGCGATGAAGGGGCTGGATGGCGGTCGCTTGAACGTGGCGGCGTGTTCCGTCGGCGGCGCGCGTGCGTGTCTCGAGGCGGCGCGCGAACACATGCTGGCCCGGCGCCAGTTCGGCCGGGCGATAGCGGACTTCCAGGCACTTCAGTTCAAGCTGGCGGATATGGCGACCGAATTGGAAGCGGCTCGGCTGATGGTGCGAAACGCTGCTGGCGCGCTGGACGCCGGGCACCCGGAGGCCACGCAATATTGTGCGATGGCAAAGCGTTTCGCGACCGATACCGGCTTCCAAGTTTGCAACGATGCGCTGCAATTGCATGGCGGTTACGGCTATATCAAGGAATATCCAATCGAACGGTATCTGCGGGATGTGCGGGTGCACCAAATTTTGGAGGGAACCAACGAAATCATGCGTGTCATCATTGCGCGAAGGTTGCTGCAGGAATGAGCAGCGATGTCCTCTTTGACGTGGCGGGCGGCGTCGCGGAAATTACGCTGAACCGCCCCGAAGCGCTGAATGCCCTGACTTTGGACATGGCACTGGAACTGATGGCTCAACTGACCGCATGGACGCAGGACGACGCGGTGAGCGCCGTTGTCATTCGCGGCGCGGGAGACCGCGCGTTCTGTGCCGGCGGGGATATCCGGGCGCTTTACGATGCGAGGCAAACCAATGGGTCGCTTACCGCTGATTTCTTCCGCGCTGAATACCGCCTCAACCATTTGGTCTTCCATTATCCCAAACCCTATGTCGCGCTGATCGACGGGGTTGCGATGGGCGGCGGTGTCGGGTTGTCCGTGCATGCCGGAACGCGGATTGCCGCGTCTCGCACGTTGTTCGCGATGCCGGAGACCGGGATCGGACTCTTTCCCGATGTCGGTGGATCCTATTTCTTGCCGCGTTGTCCCGGTTCTGTCGGGATGTACTTGGCCCTGACAGGAGCCCGGCTTGGGCCGGCCGATTGCATATATGCTGAAATTGCCGATGCCTATATCGACGATGAGCACCATGATGAGTTCGTTACCGCATTACGGGCGGGTGACAACGTCGATGAGGCCGTGGCGCGCTTTGCCG
>JAJFJB010000457.1 GCA_021774435.1 Alphaproteobacteria bacterium | reverse complement strand
CTGCATATCGCGGTCTTTTTGTTTGCGTGGATTGGTATCATTCCGAATTCACGCCCCATGATCGTCCCGGAGCGGGCAATCGAGGTGGAAGTTGTCGCCGAACTGGACGTGACAAAACCGAAACCAAAAGCGAAACCAAAGCCCAAGCCTACACCGCCGCCACCGGTAGCGCCCCCACCGCCACCCGAACCTCAAATTGCAGCGAAACCAGAGACGGTCGCAATCCCAGAGCCAAAAGCCAAGCCACCGTCGAAAGTAAAACCCAAGCCGAAGCCAAAACCAAAGGTCGAAAAAAAACCAAAACCAAAAGAAAAAAAACAGGCTCGAAGACCAAAACCGCGCCCAAAATCAAAACCGAAACAACCGCCAAAACACAATTTCGCATCGGTTCTCAAAACCGTCAGCAAACTGGAAAAAAGTCCGCAGCCGAAACAACCGAAGAAAAAGCCGGAGCCTCCGAAAAAGGAAGTAGCACCGCTGCAACAAGTCGCAAACTTATTGAAAAAATCGCGGCCCAAGACTCGAGCCTTGCAATCGCACGATGGCTTATCGACAAACGAACTCGATGCGATAAGGCGCCAGATCGAGCCTTGCTGGAACCTGCCCGCAGGTGCGCGTGATGCCGAAAGCATGGTTGTGGAAATTCGTGCGACAGTCAATCCGGACGGCAGAGTACGGACTGCATTCATCGCCGACAAAACGCGGGCACGAACCGATGTTTTTTACCGAGCCATGGCGGAAAGCGCGTTGCGCGCCATGCTGAATCCGAAATGCCAACCGCTGCCGTTACCATTGAAAAAATACAATGAGTGGCGCGATATGGTGATCGTTTTTGACCCTCAGGAGATGTTCTGAAAATGCCGATGACTGCGACATTCTGTTTACGACTGTCAGCGTTATTGCTGCTGGCGATGACAGTTACCGCGCCGGGCAAGGCGGAAATACGCGTGGATATCAGACGCGGGAACGTGGAACCGCTCCCGGTCGCGGTTACGGAGTTCAACGGCATCACGTCCGCCGAGGCGAAAGTCGGCCGCGACATGGCGAACGTCATCTCCAACAATCTCGAGCGATCCGGACTCTTTAAGCCGCTTGATCGCCGTGCATTCATCCAGAATGCGGCATCGCTTCTCGTCAGGCCGCGCTTTTCCGATTGGCGTGTCATCAATGCGCAAGCCTTGGTCCAAGGGAACATCAAAGTCCAACCGGACGGTCGAATGCGCGTAGAGTTCCGTTTGTGGGACGTCTTCGCAGAGGCGCAAATGACCGGATTGGCGTATTTCACCGAACCAGAGAACTGGCGTCGGGTATCGCACATCATCTCCGATGCAATTTACAAGCGCATCACCGGTGAAGATGGATATTTTGATACCCGAATCGTTTTCGTGTCCGAGAGTGGACCACGCGATCGGCGTATCAAGCGCTTGGCAATTATGGATCAGGACGGGAACGGCTTCCGCTTTTTAACAGACGGAAGCTCGCTCGTTCTAACACCGCGCTTTTCGCCCACGACACAAGAAATAACGTATCTGTCTTATTACAACGATACGCCGAGGGTTTACTTGTTCGATATAGAAACCGGGCGGGAAGAAGTTCTCGGAAACTTTAAAAGCATGACATTCGCGCCACGGTTTACGCCCGATGGTAAATCAATCTTGATGTCATATGCGAAGGACGGGAATTCGGAAGTATATCGCATGAATTTGCAAACACGGAATGTCACACAATTATCGCGCCATCCCGCGATCGATACTTCGCCTAGCGGCTCACCGGATGGCGAGTTCGTTGCCTTTAATTCCGATCGCGGGGGATCGCCGCAACTCTATGTCATGGACAGCGACGGCGGAAACGTGCGCCGAATTAGTTTTGGCCGAGGCCGTTATGCGACACCAGTATGGTCTCCGCGTGGCGACCTGATTGCCTTTACAAAGCAGCTTGGCGGCAAGTTTCATATCGGGGTGATGCGCCCGGATGGTAGCGGTGAGCGGTTACTTTCCGAGAGTTTTCTCGACGAAGCGCCGACATGGGCACCGAACGGCCGCGTGTTGATGTTTTTTCGAGAAACACCGACTGATTCAAAAGGACAAGGGGGATCGAGCCGCCTCTACTCCGTTGACTTGACCGGCTTCAACCTAAGAGAAGTCATAACAAGTGGTGACGCTTCCGATCCAGCTTGGTCACCACTTAACCCGTAATATTACCTGCATTGCTTTAATGATTCGGTAAAAATACCGTGAAATATTTGGCTCAAGAGGTTGTATTTGAGAAATCGACGTGGTTTAAAGGATTCAAATATATCCTTGACTTACAATCTTAAGCGCGAAAGAACCTCCCAACATACTGCGCATAGGAAAAGTAATAGAAACTCTGATAATTCCGTCCAAGGGGTAAGTAAATGCGTTTCAAAATATTGAGTTTGTTCGCTTCCGCGTTGCTCGTGTCCGCGTGTGCGACAGAGCCAGAGGAAAAGGCGAGTGCTGAGGGCTCGGGCTCGTCAAGTCAGGAAAAAGTTTCCACGACGTCAACCGGCGGAGCGGCGACGGCAAAGAAACCCGCAAAAGCTGCACCAATTGGTGCGCCTCCAGGATCAGGTGTCGATTTTTACGTCAATGTTGGAGATCGCGTGTTTTTTGATTTTGACAAGTCAGAGATTACTACGAAGTCGGAAGGTGTTTTGAAACGGCAAGCCGCTTGGCTTCAAAAGTATCCGAATAAAACAGTTATTATTGAAGGTCATTGTGACGAGCGCGGCACCCGTGAATATAACCTCGCATTGGGTGAACGCCGCGCAAACTCCGTCCGCGAGTACTTGATTAGCCTTGGTGTATCGGCGGCGCGGATCGAGACTATCAGCTATGGCAAGGAACGGCCTGCCGTGCTTGGCTCGAATGATTCAGCCTGGGCGCAAAACCGTCGCGGCGTGACGCTTGTACGTGGCGGCGCGGGCAGCTAAGAAATTGCGGCTCCGGTTATCGGCGGTACCGTTGCCTGCCGATAATCGCCCCTTAGCACATCGCCTTAATGTTGCCGAATTGGCGCGGTAGGACGGGCGCCATGTTTTTACGCAACCCCATGGATACGACACGAGATGAGTCACCGCGCCGGCGGTGCCTCATTCGCGCAATAAGCAAGCGGTTTTTTAAAGCATGCCTATTCGGTACATTGCTTGCTCTAACGCTCGACAGTTCCGCTATCGCGCAAAACGAGAATTTGGGCCAAGAATTGGAACGCCTGCGGCGTGACCTCTCGGACGTTCAGCGTTTCGTCTATAGAGGGACGCAAAATCCTCCGGCGAGCAGCGCAACAGGTAATGCGCAGAATGTGCCGGAAGCAAATGCGCGGCTACAGCGCCAAATGCTTGAAATTCAATCGCAAGTCCGCGAGTTGACGGGCCATATCGAGAGAATGCAGCACAATGTGCGGCTTATGGGTGACCGGCTCGATAAACTGGTCGCAGATGTCGATCACAGACTGCAAACGCTCGAAACCGGAGCGCCGGTTGCCTCAAGTAATGAGTCGCGCCCGAGTGAGGTTCAGGGAAATGCATCTACCCGACCTGCTACGAGGTCCGAAACGATGGTTATCTCATCGGACGGTGTCACCCGTACAAGACCGGAACCCACGCTTGGACAGGGTTCACTTGGTAAAATCAGCGGTAAAGATCTCGCTTTAGTTGGCAGAGGAGAACCCGTTCAGCCGGCGGATCCCGCTACCGTAGCGCCAGTCGCCAAACCGCCTGTCATCGCTGCCGCGAAGCCACCTGCAGTACGGGCCGCACCGGCTCCACGGGGCGTTTCCTCAAGCGAAGTCTCCGTCGCCCGAAGTGTTAGCGTCGACGGTCTTCCGGAGGGGACGCCGCAACAACAGTATGAATTCGCGTTCGGCAAACTAAAGCAACGCGATTACAATGAAGCGGAAGCGACTTTGCGCGCTTTTGTAGACCGCCACCCTGATCATCCGCTAGCCGGAAATGCAATGTACTGGATGGGCGAAACCTACTATGTCCGCAAACAATATCCGGAAGCTGCACGCATTTTCCTCGATGCCTATCAGCGCTTTCCAAAAGGAAACAAGGCAGCCGACAATTTGTTTAAGCTCGCCAAATCATTAGTCCAGATCGGCGAGACGGCATCCGCCTGCACGACTTACGCGGAACTGGCTAAAACATTTCCCAACGCAAATGCGCGAATCCTGGCGGGCACAAAAGCCGATATGAGTCAGCTAGGCTGCAGCTGACCTGGGCGAGAACGAACTTAAGCAGTATGGAAAAAGCGGACGATTGCCCGATCGAAAGTGCCGAGTTCGCCGAACTGATGGCTACCCTGGGCCCGTTTGAATCCAATCCCCTCTCGGCTATCGCGTGTTCAGGCGGCGCGGACAGCATGGCACTCACTATATTGGCACATGATTGGGCGCAGGCGCGGGGCGGCGCCGTAACAGCTCTGATCGTCGACCACGGCATCCGAAGCGACTCCGCACTCGAAGCTCAAAATGTCGCCGCCATTCTAAGAAACAAATGCATACCGACCGCAGTGCTGCCATACAAAGGGCCGCTCATGAAAGGAGCAGTCCAAGCAGCAGCGCGGCAGGCGCGATACACCCTCCTCGCGGACTGGTGTATAGCGAATTCATGCCTTCACCTTTTCATCGCACATCATCTCGAAGATCAGGCTGAAACGATCTTGCTGCGACTTGCCCGAGGCAGCGGATTAGACGGGCTATCCGGCATGGCGACCGTCACTGAGTCGCGCAACTTGCGGATCTTGCGTCCGTTTCTCGGCTTGAGCACGGAAAGACTGCGCAGCACCTTAAACGAACGCCGCATTTGTCATGTAAACGATCCGTCGAACGATGACCCGACCTTCGCCCGCGTGCGCATAAGAGCCCTGAAAGGCACCCTGAGCGTCGAAGGGATGACGCCAAGACGCCTTGCCGCCACCACAGCACGCAATGCGCGGGCGCGCAGCGCGCTTGAAAGCAATGTGGCTGTGCTTTTGGCGCAAACTGCGGTGTTGCATCCACAAGGATATGCGATTCTAGATCCAAAAGGGCTGGTACGAGCACCTGAGGAAATCGGGCTGCGTGCGCTATCACGGCTTCTCATCTGTATCAGTGGCGGTAGTTATCCACCGCGGCTGAAGCATATTGAGGGTCTTTATGACTGGATACAGAGCGGTATGCCCGACAGCGGCAGAACGATGGCGGGCTGTCGAATTCTCAGGCGCGAAAAAACATTGTTGATATGCCGAGAGCCGGCGGCAGCAAAAGAGACTGTCGTGGCACGTGGCGACGTGATTTGGGACAATCGTTTCAAATTTAGATTTGGGCGCGTTGGCAAAGGTGAAATCCGTTGCCTGGGGCAAGAAGGATGGCGTGCAGCGATTGCAATGGAACCGAAACTGCGCAGCACCAGCATTCCGAGCGCCGTAAGACCAAGTCTGCCGGCTTTCTGGACCAAAGAAGGCCTCCAAAGTGTACCACATCTTGGGTTTTACAAACGTGAAGTGCGCCCGCGAAGGCCGAGACCGATTTCGATTTGCTTTACGCCCCGGCAACCGTTAATACCCGCGCGCTTTACATTGCAAAAGGGTAGGTACACACTATCTAACTGTTGATGGACGTTTTGGCGCAAAACTGCTGCGCTCCAGCATCTCCGCTTCGTTTCGGTATTGAAAGGCCCCAGCGTGAACCTTTTCGGCAAGAATCTAGCCCTTTGGATCATCATCATTATTTTGATGATAGGTCTGTTTAATCTCTTCCAAGGGACGTCGCAGAGAAGCGCTCAAGCGCCGATTACCTATTCGGACTTTCTCAGCCAACTCAATCAAATAAATGATGTCACGATCACGGGGCGCACCATAACAGGGCATTACCGTGAAGGGGCAGGCACCTTTACGACGTATGCGCCGGACGACCCCAAACTCGTCGAAACATTGGCTTCATCAGGTGTTAAAATCAGCGCGGCACCGCCGGAAGAGAATATGCCTTCATTGCTCGGCATCCTGATTTCATGGTTCCCGATGCTTCTGTTGATCGGCGTATGGGTCTTTTTCATGCGCCAAATGCAGTCGGGCGGAGGCAAGGCGATGGGCTTCGGTAAGTCGCGGGCGCGCCTGCTGACGGAAAAAACCGGCCGCGTCACCTTTGAAGATGTCGCCGGTATCGATGAGGCCAAGCAAGAGCTTGAAGAAGTCGTCGACTTCCTAAAAGACCCTCAAAAATTTCAGCGCCTCGGTGGTAAAATACCGAAGGGCGTCTTGTTGGTCGGCCCTCCGGGCACTGGTAAAACGCTGCTCGCACGCGCCATCGCTGGTGAGGCCAATGTCCCATTCTTTACCATTTCCGGTTCCGATTTCGTCGAAATGTTCGTCGGCGTCGGCGCCAGCCGTGTCCGAGACATGTTTGAGCAGGGTAAGAAAAATGCGCCTTGCATTATCTTCATCGACGAAATCGATGCCGTTGGCCGGCACAGAGGTGCTGGTCTCGGCGGCGGGAACGACGAGCGCGAACAGACACTGAACCAACTGCTCGTCGAAATGGATGGTTTCGAGGCGAATGAAGGTGTGATCCTGATCGCCGCGACGAACCGCCCCGACGTACTCGATCCGGCATTATTGCGCCCGGGCCGGTTCGACCGCCAGGTCGTTGTGCCAAACCCGGATATTCTTGGACGCGAGAAAATCCTCAAAGTCCATATGCGCAAAGTACCTCTGGCACCTGATGTCGACGCCAAGATCATTGCGCGCGGTACACCAGGATTCTCCGGCGCCGATTTGGCGAACCTCGTCAACGAAGCGGCACTTTTGGCCGCACGCAAGAACCGGCGCGTGGTCTCGATGCAGGAACTCGAGGAGTCAAAGGACAAGGTCATGATGGGAACCGAGCGGCGCTCGATGGTCATGACCGAGGAAGAGAAGGAAATGACCGCCTATCACGAAGGCGGACACGCTCTGGTGATGATGCATGTCGCGGGGCACGAACCACTGCACAAGGTGACTATCATACCGCGCGGCCGCGCACTTGGGCTGACGATGTGGCTACCCGAGCGCGACAAGTATGCGCAGTCCTATACCGAATTGAAGGCTCGTATCGCCAGCTCGTTTGGTGGCCGTGTCGCGGAAGAGATTATTTACGGAAAAGAGAATATTACGACGGGTGCCGCGCAAGACATACAACAGGCTACACAAATTTCCCGCGCGATGATTACCGAATATGGCTTCAGCGACGAACTCGGCCCCTTACGTTACAGCGACAACGAAGAAGAAGTATTCCTCGGTCACTCGGTCACCCAGCGTAAGAATGTCTCCGAAGCGACATTGAAGACGATCGATGAAGAAGTCCGCAGCCTTGTCTATTGGGGCGAGGAAACGGCACGCGATATTCTGACCGAGCATATCGACGACTTGCATGCGATCGCCAAGGGGTTGCTGGAATATGAGACGCTGTCGAAAAGCGAAATCGACGCGCTCCTCCGGGGCGAAGATATCTCCAAAGGCAGTGATGAGGATGAGACCCCGTCAAGCGGTATCCGCTCGTCTGTTCCGACCAGTGGGCCAGTCACCGATATTGGACCGGAACCGCAGCCGGAAAGCTGAACGAGCGCAATTTCGCTGCTGCAAACCTGCGAATCTCCTATATTGGCGCACAGGTAACTAGGCCTTTACCGGTCGAATTCAACTGACCGATCTGGGATTAACATGACCCGAAAATTCTTCGGCACCGACGGCATACGCGGCCGCGCCAACGATGAACCAATTACACCTGCGACGGTTTTGCGGCTTGCCATGGCTGCAGGTCGGCGATTTCGCCGCGGCAATCATCGCCACCTTGTCGTGATTGGCAAGGACACGCGATTGTCAGGCTATATGCTTGAACCCGCTTTAGCGGCAGGCTTTATTTCCATGGGAATGGACGTCGACCTTGTCGGGCCGATGCCGACGCCGGCCGTTGCCATGCTGACACGATCATTGCGAGCCGATCTCGGTGTCGTAATTTCGGCATCGCATAACCCCTATCAGGACAATGGTATCAAGCTTTTCGGCCCGGACGGCTACAAACTCTCCGATGATGAGGAGATGGCTATCGAGGCGCTGATGGAAGAAGACAGATCCGAATATGCCGAGGCCGAAGCGCTTGGCCGTGCGACCCGTCTTGATGACGCGCCTGGACGGTATATCGAGTTCGTAAAGCAGGCCTTTCCCAGAGGCCTAAGACTGGATGGTTTGAAGGTTGTCGTCGATTGCGCCAACGGCGCAGCGTACAGGGTTGCCCCGGCCGTATTCTACGAACTCGGGGCAGAGGTCATTCCCATCGGTGTTCAGCCCGACGGCACGAATATTAATAAGGAGTGCGGTGCGACCAGCACCGCCTTAATGCGCGAACAGGTCGTCGTCCACGGTGCTGATGTTGGCATTGCGCTCGATGGTGACGCGGATCGCATGATCCTCGCAGACGAATCAGGCGCCGTTCTTGATGGCGATCAGATCATGGGCCTTATCGCGAGATCATGGCAACGTGCCGAAAAGCTGCGTGGCGGCGGCATCGTCGCTACTGTCATGTCGAACCTTGGCCTTGAGCGGTACTTAAAAAACCTCGATCTCAACCTTGTCCGGACTGCAGTCGGTGACCGTTACGTAGTCGAGCATATGCGGGCGGAAGGCTTCAATGTCGGCGGTGAGCAATCCGGCCATATTATCTTGAGCGACTACGGCACGACCGGAGATGGGCTGGTCGCCGCCTTACAAGTCCTTGCCGTTGTCATGCAGGAAGGCCGCAAGGTTAGCGACGTCTGCCATATCTTCGATCCCGTGCCGCAACTGCTCCGCAATGTGCGCTACAAAGGCGGGGCCCCGCTGGAGGAGAACAAAGTGATCAAAGCCATCGAAGCGGGAGAACAGTCGCTCGGTGATTCCGGACGGATCGTTATTCGGAAATCCGGCACGGAACCTGTAATCCGGGTTATGGCGGAGGGCGATGACGGCACGCTCGTAACCGGCGTTGTTGACGATATCGTTACGACGATCGAGCAAGTCTCGAGCGCATGATCGATATGACGGCGAGAGGACGGGTCCTGATCGCCGCCGGCTCCGATTCCGGCGGCGGCGCTGGCATACAAGCAGATATCAAGACCGTCACGGCGCTAGGCGGCTTTGCGATGACCGCGATCACCGCACTGACGGCACAGAATACGCAAGGCGTGTTCGGTGTTGTCGGCATAGAGCCCGACTTCATCGCGCAGCAAATGCGTCTTGTCATCGAAGATATTGGCGTCGATGTCGTGAAGACCGGCATGCTGCATAATTCAGACGTTATCGAAACCGTCTGTACAGTCGTCGAAGAATATGACCTGCCGCTGGTAGCGGACCCGGTCATGTATGCAAAAGGCGGCCATGCGCTTCTAGAACCGGAAGCCGTTTCCGCGGTACGCGACCGTCTGATCCCCTTGGCCACCGTTATTACGCCTAACCTTCCCGAAGCGTCGGCGCTCATCGATGCCACGATCGAGACGGTGGAGGATATGTCTCGTGCTGCAGATGCCCTAGCAAAACTCGGCGCGTCAGCGGTTCTCCTAAAAGGCGGCCATTTGGACAGCGAGATATTGAGTGATTTTCTCTATGCGGGCACAGAAGTATCGCGCTGGGATGACCCGCGCATCGATACCCAGCACACCCATGGCACAGGCTGCACGTTGGCCTCCGCTGTTGCCACCGGACTGTCTCAAGGAATGCCGCTGAAAGACGCCGTCGCGCGGGCAAGGGCCTATGTACGCGACGCGATCCTCGCGGCGCCCGGCTATGGCAAAGGGCACGGGCCATTGCATCACGGGCACACCGTTTCCAACTATCCGTCGGACGGCTAAACGATCATCGAAAGCGACGCGTCCGCGTTCGCCAGCAATTCCGCTATGACATTCAGTCCGGCATCCAAAACGGCATCTTCGCGCGGGGTCCCGAGACAAATACGAACGGCATGCGGGATGTCGCCACGGCCCACCGCAAAGGTTTCTGCCGGTGCGACAACCACCCCCCGTTTCCGGCAAGCCGCCACAAATTCCGTGGCGCGCCAAGGTTCCGGCAAATGCAACCAGACATGCAAGCTGCCTGTTGGCGCGTCGACAGACGCGCCATCAAGTATCGATAATGCGCGCAGCCGACGCGTTTCCGCAATCATTCGGTGGTTATCGAGTATCGCATCGGCTTGGCCTTCCAGGATCCAGCGTGTCGCCACCTCCG
The DNA here is from genome assembly GCA_021774435.1 of Alphaproteobacteria bacterium. Taxonomy (GTDB): domain Bacteria; phylum Pseudomonadota; class Alphaproteobacteria; order UBA8366. Next base: position 5,570 of record JAJFJB010000457.1, on the reverse strand, counting down.
CCATAAGCGGCGCGGCCATCCAGCAGGAAGCGCGCACCGCAGAGCCAATGTGCTCAACGATATTAGCCGGCGGGACGACATAGCCGATACGCAACCCGGGTGCGATGGCCTTGGAAAGGCTGGTCACATAGATCGCGTTTTGCGGTGCATAGGAGGCGAGGGGACGAGGTCCGGGTGCTTTTAGCAGAATGCCATAGATATCGTCTTCGATGATCAGCACATCATGCTGCATTGCAATTGCCGCAATTTCCTGTTTGCGAGCTTCCGACATCGTGATCGTCGTCGGATTGTGCAAAGTGGGCATGCAATACAGCAAACGCGCGCCTGTTTCCGTAATGGCCCGCTCTAACGCTTCAGGCGAGAGGCCTTCCGCGTCCATGCGCAATCCTTCGAGACGGAGACCCAGCATCGAAGACGCCGGCTTGACGCCCTGGTATGTCAACCGTTCCGTAAGAATTCGGTCTCCGGGTCTCGTCAGCGCAGCAAGCGTGGAAAGGATACCGTGCTGCGCTCCGGCGGAGACAATGACGCGCTCCGGTTCAACCGACCAATCGCGCCGCGCGATCCAGGCCGCACCGGCGGTTCGGTGCGCCGGAAGGCCGGCATCCGGCTGATAATCGAGTAGTGCGCCTGAATTAGGATCGCTCGAAATATTCGTCAGTGCCGCACGAAGCGCTTCCCGCTCGCTACCGGGCGCCGGGAAATTAAGCGTCAAATCGATAAGTTCAGCCGATGAAACCGGTCGCATCGGAAGATCGCTAAGAGGCTGTGCCGCACGAACATATGTCCCGCGCCCGATCTCGCCGCTCAACAGACCGCGCCGCCCTATTTCCGCGTAAGCCCTGCTGACCGTGCCCACCGTTACACCGAGCTGCCAGGCAAGATCGCGCTGTGTCGGTAGCTTGTCTCCCGTCGCTAGCGTTCCGTCCGCAATCGCTTCCGCCAAAGCCGAAGCGATTGCGCGATATTTGGGTCCAGGACGATCGTCAATGCGAAGGTTCAATATTGTCATGGTGACAATGTTTCCTTTGACTCATTTCAGACTGAATTGTACGACGACAATCAGAAACTGTACAACAAATTGTATCGAGAAAGGAGGCATTGAATGCATACAATTTTTCCCAAACTCAGCGCGGGAGATCAAAATGGCTCGCTTTTGGCTGCCAATAACGGCAGATTTAACGCCGGAAAATCGTGGCAAAAATTGATTGTGCTCATTAAATGCTGGTCAGCCCGCGCGGGGCAAAGGCATGCGCTCTCGATGCTTGATGAACGCCTATTGCGCGATATCGGCGTTAACCGCCTCGAAGCGAGACAAGAATCAGAAAAGCCTTTCTGGCGCGCCTGAACCAAGGAATAGGTAATGCGAATTCGGCAATATCAATTGGATGCCTTCACCGATCACGTCTTTGGCGGCAATCCGGCCGCGGTCTGCCTGCTCAAGGCGTGGCTGCCCGTGGATACGATGCAGGCTATTGCCGCGGAAAACAATCTCTCTGAAACGGTTTTCTGCGTACCGGACGGCGAGGGGTATGCGCTGCGATGGTTTACGCCACGATTGGAAATCGGACTCGCCGGACACCCCACGCTCGCTGCGGCCTGGGTGATCCTGAACGAGATTTCACCGGACAAATCGGCAATACGCTTCACCAGCAAGGACGGTGATGTGCTGACGGTCGTCCGCGACGGTAAGCGTTTGGTGATGGATTTTCCGGCCGTTCCGGCACAGCCGACCGACGCCGCGGAGGCTATTTCCGAGAGCTTGGGCGCGCCGCCGCATACGGTCCTGCAAGCGCGCGATGCCATGGCGGTTTATGCAACAGAGGCCGAAATCCGCGCGCTCACGCCGGATATGACGAAAGTCGCCGCGCTCGACGCGTTTGGGGTCATTGCCACCGCACCGGGCGATGATTGCGACTTCGTTTCGCGCTTCTTCGCCCCGAAGGCAGGCGTCCCCGAAGACCCGGTCACGGGTTCGGCACATTGCACGCTCATACCCTATTGGGCGGAGACGCTGGGGAAATCGAAACTGTCGGCAAAACAAATCTCTGAGCGCGGCGGCGAATTGCAATGCGAGTTTCTCGGTGACCGGGTCAAGCTCGGCGGCACCGCCGTGCCCTTTATGGCCGGTGAGATAACACTGCCCTGATGGGGCGAGGAACAACATCATGCGGAACATCGATGTCTTCTTCTATGGCCTGTTCATGGACCGCGACGCCTTGCGTGAACAGGGTTTCCACCCCGGTGCATCGGCAATTGCTTCGGTGCGCGATTACGAATTGCGTATTGGCCAGCGCGCGACCCTTGTGCCGCAAAGCGGCCATACGGTCTGGGGCACCGTGATGGGTCTCCCGCCCCGTGAGATCGAAGCGCTGTACAGCGAGCCATCAGTCATGGATTACAGGCCGGAAGCGGTTATCACCAGGCGCAAAGGCAACGAACAAAGCGCGGCGCTCTGCTACAACCTGATGCGCGTAGAAGCGCTGGAAACCAACAAGGCATACGCCGCAGCCTTGCACGAAGTGGCCGCCCGACTCGGTTTGCCAATAGATTATTTATGCTTTCTCAAAGATCTATCGACGTAAGGAGCTGTTTTTATGTTACCGACACTGGACGAACTGGAAGCCGCCGCCGCACAGGTCCACGCCGTAATGTCGCCGACCTTGCAATATAATTGGCCCTTATTGGCAGCGCGCTGCGGCTGCAATGTCTGGGTCAAACATGAAAACCACACCCCAACCGGTGCCTTCAAAGTCCGTGGCGGTATCACCTTCATGAACGATTTCGCCAAGGACGGCAGCGATGCCGGAATCATCTCAGCCACGCGCGGTAATCATGGACAATCGCTGGGCTTTGCCGCCCGCGCCGCCGGCGTGGCCGCGACGATTGTCGTACCGGAAGGCAATAGCACCGAAAAGAATGCCGCCATGGAGGCGCTTGGTGCGAACCTCGTCGTGCATGGCCATGATTTCGACGAAGCGCGCGAATATGCCGACGAAATGGCCGCAGAAGAGGGGCTCGCTTTTGTACCCTCCTTCCATCCCTTGCTTATCCAGGGCGTCGCGAGCTACGCGCTCGAACTGATGAGCGCGGTTCCCGATCTCGATACGATCTATGTGCCGATTGGGCTTGGCTCCGGCATTTGTGGCGTGATCGCGGCGCGGGACGCGCTCAACCTGCGCACCGATGTCGTCGGCGTCGTTTCGGAAAACGCGCCGGCCTACGCCTTGTCGTTCGAGGCGGGCAAACCGGTCCCCACGAACAGCGCGGACACCTTTGCCGATGGCGTTGCCTGCCGAGTCCCGGACCCGGCGGCTGTCGATATCATCAACAAAGGTGCCGCGCGGATCGTCACCGTCGGCGAAGCCGAGATCAAGGCCGCCATGCGTGCCTACTTTACCGACACCCACAACCTTGCGGAAGGCGCCGGGGCGGTTCCGCTTGCCGCCCTGATCAAGGAAAAGGACAGTATGCTAGGCCGCAAGGTTGGCGTCGTTCTCACCGGCGGCAATATCGATACGGATCTCTATACGGCGATCCTGTCAGAGGGTTAGGCGGTGAGGGGAGACGGCATCACGTTCCGCGAAGCGACGAATACAGGCGACATCGATGCGGCCCGTGTATTGTTTCGGGAGTATGCATCATCGCTCAACTTCAGCCTCTGCTTTCAAGGTTTTGACGAAGAACTTGCGGAATTGCCTGGCAAATACGCCGCGCCGGCGGGCCTTCTGCTACTCGCCGCGACCCAAGACGGGCAGCATGCCGGTTGTGTTGGCGTACGTCCGGTCGGCGCTCAAGACGCGGAAATGAAACGGCTTTATGTCTGCCCCGGTTTTCGCGGCCAGGCCCTCGGCAAACGGTTGGCGGATGCCGCGGTCACCTTCGCGCGAAATGCCGGCTACGCCCATTTACGCCTCGACACGATATCCAAATCGATGGCGGCAGCCGATCAACTCTACCGCGAAATGGGATTCGTCGAAACGCCACCTTATTATGACAATCCGGTTGAAGGCGCGACTTTTTATGCGCTTGATCTACAAGGATAAAATATCCGCAAGAAGCGGGTGGCAGCCAAACGGAAAGCAGCATAGCTTATTCATCGTGACGACAATCTCGGTGACAAACGATGAATGTAGACAGCAAGTGGGACGAAGATGTCAGCAGCGACCGTGACTATCAGCGGATCGCGGATGCATTGCGGTTTGTAGACGCTAACTATCTCGATCAGCCGGCGCTTGCCGATATTGCGGATCAGGTCGGTCTCAGCGAGTTCCATTTCCAGCGGCTTTTCACGCGCTGGGTCGGCATCAGTCCAAAGAAGTTCCTTAAGCACCTGACGCTGGAGACGGCGAAGCGCAGCCTTGAGTCCTCCGCCAGTATCCTCGACGCCGCCTATGACGCCGGCCTGTCGGGACCGGGCCGGCTGCATGACCTGTTCGTTACAACAGACGCCGTCACGCCCGGTGAATACAAAGCGCGCGGACAGGGCATGACGATCCGTTATGGCTGCCACCCGAGCCCCTTCGGCGATTGCATGCTGCTCGTTACGGACCGTGGTATCTGCGGCCTGGGCTTCGTCGATGAAAACGAGACCTATGAGGATGCCTTGTCCTATCTGGCAACCGGATGGGAAAATGCGCAACTCGTTGAAGCACAACCGGAAACGCAGATCTATGTCGACCGTATGTTTGCACCGGCCGAGGGCAGGGTGTCCCGCTCTGACACGCCATTACGTGTGTTGTTACGCGGTACGGAATTTCAAACCCGCGTCTGGCGCGCCTTGCTCACCATTCCGCCTGGAAAGCTGACCACTTACGAGGATATCGCGCGGCGGCTCGGCTATACCAGTAACGCGTCACGCGCGGTCGGCCGCGCCAACGCGACCAACATGATTTCCTATCTGGTGCCGTGCCATCGGGTGATCCGCAAGACAGGCGCCATCGGCGGCTACCGATGGGGCCGTGAACGCAAGCTCGCGCTGATCGGTTGGGAAGCCACGCAAGCGGAGCAGGCGGCTTAAATGGCGGCGCGGGGTGAGGGTGCCGGCATGCGGGAAACCCTCACCGCCGAGCTCCTTGCGATCACGCCCTGTGACGCTAAGGAAGCGCGGCAAGTTTCCGAAGCGTTGGCCTGGACCCTGTCCGGCGCCGAACTCTTCCGACTACAAAAACCCGCCATACCGCCAAAGCATTTGGTGTCTTTTTTCGTTGTCGTCGATGGCGAGCACATCCTGCTGGTCGACCACAAGGATGCCGGTCTGTGGCTGCCACCCGGCGGTCATGTCGACCCTGGGGAAAATCCTAGAGGCACCGTGATCCGCGAAGCCATGGAAGAACTCGGCATCGTCGCGGAATTCGCCTCTAACGAACCGGTTATGCTCACGGCTGAGGAAACCGTCGGCATTTCCGCCGGCCATGTCGATATCTGCCTCTGGTACGTGCTCCGCGGACATCGGAACGCCGACCTCACAACCTGTCAGGACGAGTTCAACAGCGTTCGCTGGTTTCACTACCAGGATTGTCCGCAAGAGAACGCCGAACCAAACCTTTGGCGCTTTGTCGGAAAATACT
>JAJFJB010000456.1 GCA_021774435.1 Alphaproteobacteria bacterium | reverse complement strand
AGGCATTTAAGCGGGCCGGCCAGCTTCAGACGAGATCCGCGGCACCAATGCTTGGTTTGGCGCGAGTAAATTTGGCAAGATCGAAACCTTATACTGCAGAGGACTATTCGAGCCGCGCCATTGCGGTCGAGCCGGAAAGTTTTTACGCGTGGTATGTCCATGGCTTGGTGGCGCGACGTTTAGGCAATATGCCTAATGCAATATTCCGGTTCGACAAGGCGATCTCTTTCGGACCCAATCATATTCCAAGCCGCGTGGCCCGAGCATTGATTCTAATCCAACTCGGTCGGCATGGCGAGGCGGCGGATGATGTTGCCTTTTTGAACGAACGAATCCCGAACAGTCCGTATAGCGCGTACATCGATGCGCACATAAAACTAAGCAAAAAGGATTACGCTGGGTATCAGCATGGATTGCAGCGCGCCAACACAATGATTCGGGGTCTCGATAGAGAAGAGCTGAATTTAGACCCAAGGCTGTTGCTCGTCGCCGGTCTCATCAACCTTTCGCTAAAGAATTACAATGACGCATATAATTACCTGAAAGAGCATATCGGCAGGAATGCGCTGCATCCGGGTTCTCGGGCCACGCTAAGTCGGCTGATGCTGCGAAGGGGCGAAGCGCGTGACGCACTTACGATGATGCAGAGCGCGGTTGCGCTGTCACCGGAGAACCCTCAATTGCTCAAACAGTTTGGCACCATGCAGATGCGCAATCGCTTTTTCGATGAGGCTTCTACGACCTTTCAGAAAGTGATCGAACTGCGGCCCGACTCAGAGTCCGCGTACACCGACCTTGCACGTAGTCATATTCAAAGCGGCAACAGCGCAAAGGCAGAAGTATTGTTGAAGGACACGTTTGAGCGTTTCCCCGAGTCGACAAAACCCGGAATCATGTTGGCGTTACTGTTGTTGAAGCGCGGCAATTACGACGAAACAGAACCGATTGCGAAATTGATAACGAAACGGGCACCCGACCAGCCGGCTGGCTATAACCTTTTGGCCTCGGCGCTATGGGCGAAAGGAGATGAAGCTGCCGCGCGAAACAACTTCGAACGCGCGATTGCCATCGATCCCGAATATCTCTCGGCACACCGAAATCTCGCCAAAATCGATTTGAAAACAGGCAATATTGAGGCGGCAAAAGAGCGATACCGTAAGTTACAAGAAATGCCTGACGCGGGTGTGGGGCCTCTGATTCAGCTTGCAAAAATTGCATCCCGGGAAAGAAAATTGCGGGAAGCGATTTCTTTGATGTCAAAAGCCCGTGAGCGCGCGCCGGATAATCTGGCGATTGAGTTGGATTTGATTTCGCTGCTGGGCCAGTCCGGCGACGGCGATGCCGCTCTTCGGAATGCGCGAAAGTTGGTTGAACAACATCCTCAGGTCCCGGCGGTGCTGGAAAAACTTGGGCATATGGAGCAGATCTTTGGCAAAACGGAAGAGGCGTCCAAGGCATTTAGACGGGCTGCCGAATTGGTGCGGGAAGATGCCAGAAAATTGCTGACGATTGCCCGGTACCAAATTCGTGCAAGTGATCTCGCGGGGGCTCACATTTCGTTAAAACGTGCTCTCATTGCGGATGATCAACATTTGGGTATTTTGGAGGAGACGATAAATCTGGAGTCCCGGCTGGGTCTCTACGATGACGCACTCTTGCGTGCCAATTTAATCATCAAACAGCTTCCAGAAGAACCGACGGGACATCGCTTGTTGGGTGATGTATTGACGCGAATGCGACGGTTCGAAGAGGCGGCGGCGGCCTTTGACGTGGCGATTGGAAAGAAAAGATCGGGCCAATTGCTCATTCGCCGTTATGTGGCGCAAAGGGCGGCGGGTCAAAAAGGGTCGCTCAAGTCTTTGGAAGAATGGGTCAGCGAAAACCCAAAGGATTATTTGTCACGACGTACGCTTGCAGGTGCCTATGTCGATACGGGAAATACGGCTGCTGCTAGGGCGCTCTATGAAAAACTCGCATCAGAGCGGAACAGTGATCCAATCGTCTTGAACAATCTTGCAGGCCTGTATCTCGATGCGGGAGACGATCGCGCTATTGCGACCGCGGAAGCGGCATATCGTCTTGCTCCGAAGCAGCCGCAAACCCTGGATACGTTAGGTTGGGTCCTGGTCCAAAATGGTCAAACTGCGCGAGGACTTGAACTACTGCGCGATGCGTTTGCGCGCGCGTCGCGACGGTCGCTGATACGGTATCACCTTGCGGTGGCGCTGAATGAGCAAGGTAAGAAATTGGAGGCGCAGGAGCATCTGCAGGCAATTCTGTCGGCGGAGGGCACTTCGACGGAACTCGCGGAAAAATCGAAGCTATTGTTGGCCACGCTGAAGGACGGATAGCACTTAAGGAAAACTGCTTGTGTGCGAGGCCAAAATTTCTACTCATGCGTAAATTGTGTCGGGATTCTTTACGGTGAGCAAAATTCGCGTTAACCATGATTAACTTATTGATTTTACGTCATTATTTGCTATTATGTTGGCTATGGCATTTAGAGTCGGTGTCGGAATATTTTACGGAAATTGGGTTAAATTGAATCCAAATCAACGCTAACTAGCTGAATTATAACGACTTTAAATGTTGGCATAAAAGTTGCTTAGTTTGTGGTGTAATGAGTTGATCTTGGCGCGTTTAGTTTGCGTTTTAGAAATACAGGATTTTGAATAATGCGTAATATTTTTAAACTTTGTCTGTTAGGCGCTGCTGCAGCGTTCATCGCCGCTCCCGCATCCGCGGAAATGTGGAATATTGATTTTGATCACGGGACCGACGCGGCGGGTAACAATATTGATTTTCTCCCGAATACAATCTTCAGTTCGAAATACAGTACGACTGCTTGGCAGCGCTATGACGGTCAGGCGTCGGGTAATCCAAACAACAACACGGCTCACAATCCGGGCGACAGTGGCGTCCAAGATCCTAATTTTGAATCTGGTGGGACGAATCACCCTGGTGTCACGTTTACAATCGATGCGTGGAACCATGGTGCTGATAACAATTACTATGGCACCAGAGGATCAGCGGTTGGCTACGACAGCCGAATGACAAATGGCCGGGATCCAGATCTTGAACAATCATTTAACGTTGCCGGGGGGGCCTTAGGCAAAGACTTGGAAGGTAACACTATTGCCAATAGCGGATACGGTAATATTTTGATCCTTCAATCTCATGAAAACGATTATACGAAGAATTGCGGCGGCGGCCTGACCACGACGGGAATTTGCGAAAAGATTCATTACGACCACACCCACGTAAAATCCGATGATCAAGCGGGCGGCTGGAAAAACAAGGCAGGCGACATTACCTTCGACTTCGATGAAGAAGTGACTCTCGTCAAGATGAATATCTTCGACATTGAGGAGTATGGCGGGAAGGTTAAATTTTACGATGTCGATGAAGATGGTAATGAGACGGTTGTTGCGGTGGTCGATATTCCGGTCATCGGCGATAACGGGGTCGGTCTTTTAGTCTTCAACGAAGATAATCCGGAGCTTGGTATCCAGGCGGATCGGATGATGGTTTGGCTGGCTGGTTCCGGCGCGATTGACAACATCATGGGCGATACCGGCGATACGACGACGACGATACCCGAACCAGCGACGATGGCGTTGTTTGGTTTTGGTCTGGCGGCGATTGGCTTCTATCGCCGGCGTCGGCCGATTGGCGATACAGCCTGAGAAACGGCCACCGCACCAGATGCGGTTTGCTATCGGTGAGAATGAGGCGGCGGAGTGTTTGCTCCGCCGTTTTCTATTTTTGAGGTGCAGACCGAAATCGTGCTCTTGGCCACGCTAAGTCTTTTCAGATGCTGGCGATTGCGCACTTAGCGCCGATTGTTGCCCGCCGCGCTGGTCTCGACGCCGTACAACGAATTAAGCCCGTCGAAGAGTTCCATGAATTGCGCATGGCGTAATTCGGCACCGTAACGCTCCACATACCACTTCCACAAATTGACGCTGTGTGTCGCCACCGAGACGTGGTTGGCGAGCAGCAGGTAGGAGTTTTCTGCGTTTTCAAGAAAGCTCATGAAGGTCTGTGGCTTGTCGGCTTCAACAAACTGATTATAGCTGTGTTCGTACTCGCTTAGGACCTTATGCGCGTTGACATAGCCGTCCCGCATTTTTTTCCGGAGGGAATTTCGTTTTTCTTCGATCGTTTTGAGCTCTTCCGAAGGAACGCTGACAAAATCAGCCGGGTAGCAAAGTTGATTGTGACCGACCCACTGAAACATCGTTTTCAAGGCCGCCAGCATATCGCTGAAGCGGACTTGGTAGTAACAAACGGCTTTCCAAGCGAAAAAAATCTCCGGTGCGCGTTCTTCCTCGATTTGCATCGCATTGATAAAAGGTTCGATGCCATTCACGTCTTTCGCTTCCCAAATCTTCATTAGGAACCGTTCGACATACTGTTCACGTGCCATTTTTTCGTCGCCCTCGCCCATATCGCCCAGGGCTTTGGTTACGAGCCTCGAAATTTTCTCCCGGATTGGTAGCCGAATTTTGTCCCATTCCCGCGCCGATATCGCGAAATAGGAGTCATGTATGGGTTCCGCTGCCTCCTGCTGCTCCACTTTGCTCCTGAACAGAAACGGATCAAGACTGTGCATCGAGTCGATGAGTTCTAGAACCGACATGTCGGCGTCGATCCGCTCCTGAAGGTCCGCTGAGGCATTTCCCTTTGCGATTTTGAAAGAGAGCGCGCTGTGAAACCCTATATCGTTGAAAAGAAGGGATTCGCCGCCTTCATAAACATTATCGAAGTCATAAGGATAATAGATAATCGTCTTGACGATTACGGGTTGCCGTGCCGTGGGCAAGGCCGGTTCGTAACGCTTCATAAGAACCGATTTGTTCATAATATCGGTTTTGAACAACATCCCGACCGGATCATCGAGTGGGATTGTTTTGCCAATCGCGTGGCAATCGAGTGCAATCGAGCGCCCGGAATCAATCATGTTGCGTAGTTGTGAACGATCCATCGATGGTTTCTATTATTCTTCTTTTAGTCGCCCTAAAGGCCGACCATATGCGCGAGCATAGCGCGAATTCACATGTATAGTATAACGCTTATACCTGCATAGGACAAAGTCCTATTAGGGTGCGCCGGGAACACCCGCAACATTATATTGACGAATTACCAGACTTTTTAACGTTGATTCGCATAGTGAGAGGAACGTTCAATATTTTTGATACGATCGATTCCCGGTTTTATATTCGAAACAACGTAGTCGGCAACTTGCCTGTTTGTCGCTTCCTTGTCGTGAAACCGCTCGTTAAACCCATCCATTTTAATCTGTAGGCCGCATAGCATACCACCAATGAGAGCGTGGTTGCTTTCTATCAAGAGCTTGACTTGGCGAAAGGAGTCAGACGTCAAATTATCCCACATGGTTGCGGTGTGGTTGTCGAATGTTTCGATACGGCCACTAATCGCGGTCATAATGTCGTTCAGTTCGGCCTCGACGGAGTCGGCTGCAGCCACAATTTGAGGGTCGTCGCGCAAGCTGTCGTCGGACCGAAGCCGTGCAACCTTTTCCAAGAAAAATTCTGATTTGGGAGAAATATCGTCAAATCGGTCCTTAAAGTACGCGAGTGACAAAAATACATCGCCATAATCGGTCAAAAATTCCGGCAGTTGCCCAAGTATTACTTTCAGCTTTGTCGAAAGCTTTCTCAAATTCTCCAGCGCAACCCTATTGTCTTGTTGCCGAAACAACTCCATCAAATCACCAATGTCGCTAATGCCGGCACCTTCATCGCCCGAGAAGATGATGTTTATCAGTGGACGCGTGAAATCCCGCATGTAGCGATTCAGTTCCTGCCGTTTGGCATCCGATAAACGAAGATTGGCATTGTCTTCAACCTTGATACCCATGCTGCGCAGGTTCATCCGCAAGGTATAGACGTCGAAACTTTGAAGTAAACCCAGCTTTGCAACCATAACACCGTCTGGGTGCTTTTTTCCTTTTGGCCAGCCGAATAAAGACCCAAGTTGAGATGGGTCAACCTGTCCGCTGCCGGTTTCGTCATCGTGGAAAACCTCGATCATGCTATCGAATTGCACATTCTTGATCATCCGCGCCTGAGATAGGCCGGGCGTCTTCAGCGGAATCATGTTCAACGGCAAAATGTGCAGCGAATCCTTCTCAAAATCGAGATCTCTATCTGCCGATCTGTTTTGTGTATGCTGATTGCCGCTCATAACCTGGTCCAAGACCTATTCGCCGCCCGTCATTGTGCCCAACACTAAAAATAAAACCACTATGCCGCAGTTAACATAAACTAAAATCAGAATAATAAAAAAATACTAAGAAATCGAAAATCTACTTATACTGACTCTATCCTGCCTAGGCAATCTGAGACAATCTGGTTTATCTAGAGCTTCAATTTGGGTATGCTTGCCAGCATTCGCTGGTTTCGTTTTATCCTAAATTTATCTATTCAGTCTGATTAGTTTAGCTGTGTTCAGCCGGCGAAGTTTGCGTCGACTTGGTATACCCCCGGCCCTCTAACAATCGCTTTCGTGGCTTGTAATCCGCTAATGGTGCGAAGGCGAATTTACCGCCCCGAAAACCGCACCGGCTCGAACCTGACGGAAATATGGAGAAGATTCGCCATATCTTGCGGTAAACGAAGCGGCCAAGCGGGATATCGGCGTATTTGGTATCCGAACTAGCGGCCCTGACGAAAGATTTCCCTCGCGGACTGTGTGATAGGTGCCAAGGACAACCGAATTCGTCCGGACCCCATCGAACGCCACAGCCGGGGCTCGCGGACTTGAATCGGTTTAATTACCAGCGATGCGCTAGCCATCGCTAATTTTTCGACTTTCCTTCGTCCAGTATTGCTCGCGCCTTTTATTATGCATGCAACTATTTGTCCGATTTTTTATCTTATCAACCATAGAAGGCGTCTCGAACAACCCTGTAAGTTGGTGGGTTGTGACGATTTTTTATGTCTCCGTGAGTAATGACCGCAACAACGATTAAACTCAGAGATAAGTTGTGGCGTAGATAGAAAACCACACAGTCGTCTTTAGATAGCTTGAGTTAAAGAAGGTAAAAAATTCCGTTTCAACGTCAGATAGAAATAAAGGAACGCAGTTGATAATAAGGGATTTTTTGATAAAAATTTTATCACCCTCAATTTCAGTAGAATAAAATACAGCATTAGAAATATCCACTTACAAAGGAAAATAGACTTAATAGATTTCTTTGTTGATCTTGTTTCGCGTTTTAGAACGCAAAGATATACCGGTATACTTTGGACAAAGTGGAGCACAAGAAAATGCCAATCGACGAAAGTAATCTCAAAAAAGGCCAGATTGTTAAGCTGAACGCATTGCGAAAATCTGTCGGCAATGACCTCGCCGAAGAAGTGTTCTTAAAATGGCTGAAGCATCTCTCCTCGGCGAAGAAGGCGGAAATGGTCGATCCGACAGCGATCAAATTGGCAAAAGCGCTGGCACCGTTAGAGAAGGACGATAGTTTTAGGTTGGGTAACCAGGGCTATACCGTGCGGCGCGCGCGGGGCAAAGGTGCCTCAGGCTTTGTTGTCGTAAAAAATCACAAATAGACGAACCTCAAACGGCGAGATGATAAATCCGGCCGAGGTCGGTGATTTTTATCGCCAAGGGATTGTTCGAAACGGTAACCTAGAGCACTAAATTCCATTCATGCAAGCTGGGGGCTCGACTATGCCGATTGTTGAACTCGACAAGGTGCGCAAACAGACGTTCCCGAAAGGCGCAACATACCAAACACTTGTTGGAGATGACTCCGGTTCGACTCCGGTCCGGGTTGGTGTCCAGGTGTCGCCGCCGGGCTATTCGACAGGTACGCATTCTCATCCCTATATGGAAATCGTTAGCGTCATCGAAGGCGAAGGCGAAGCTTGGATGGAGGGACAGGAGGGCTTCATAGCAATTGGCGCAGGGTCAACGCTCGTACTACCGCCAAATGTAAGGCATGGCTTTCGAGTGACGGGAAAAATTCCTCTGAAGACATATGGCGTGCACGCGTCGCCGCATCGGATAGTAGACCGCGACGCCGATACTGAGTAGACGTTCGGTACCGTATTTTTATTCCTAAAGATCAAGCGGTTCCGATTAAGCGATGACGCTGGGGTTCCGACCCCACGCATCGGAAACGTCAACATAGACCGCAAGCCGGTTGCCGTCGGGATCTCGGAAATAAAGCGATTTTGTGACACCATGGTCAACTGGCGTAACGTTGATGCCGGTACCTTCAAGTTCTTGCTTTGCAGTTTTTAGAACATCGATTGTTCCGCCAATATCTCCCCTTAGGGAATAATTCGCGATGCCTTCCAATCTTCTGTGGAAACCGCCATGCGGATTGCAGCGACTCGTTTCCCGTCAGGGGTGGCTCGCTCCTCGATTTCGAATGGTTTGAACCCCAGTTTCGTGTAGAGCAAAAGTCCGGCGATGTTGTGATTGAAACAAACAAGTTTGGTCGACCGCGCTCCGTATTTATCTATCGCGATATTGACCATGGTCTCGATTAGAAATTTGGCGACTCCTTTCCCGCGCTGGACAGGATCTACGATTACATTGCCGATCGAGCAGCTCTCACCGGAGGTGCGGCCGTAGAAATTGGCGAAGCCGGCAACGATGCCGTCAACCATGACGACGGTCGAGTCCTGCCGTTCCCGTATGGAGGCTTCCAGTGCTGTCGGCGCCAAGGGAAAAGTCGGATCTCTGAACATGAACGAGAGCTCCTCAAGGCTCGCGGGGAAACAGCAGATCGCTGGAATATCCGCATCCTTCACGTTTCTGCTGGTGAGGTGGATGTCTGTCATATCGCTCGAAACGGCTAAATCCTTCTAGCGCGGCCACGGGCGGACCGCCATAAGCCCGCCATCGATAGGAAGAAGAACGCCGGTAATCCAGCGCGACTCGTCGCTTGCGAGATAAACCGCACCCCAGCCAATATCCCAACCGGTTCCTTCTGTTTCTAGCGGGACCATGCGGCGGCGGCGCTCCCGGTATTCCTCGCCACGCCAGGCGACCATCGGAGTATGAACGGTTCCCACGACAATGCAATTCGAGCGAATACCGTCGGCGGCATAGTCCGCTGCAACTGATTGGGTAAATCCGTGTATGCCTGCTTTCGATGTTGCATAAGCGATGGCGCCGCTATCGCTGATCAGGCCACCTGCACCGACCACCGAAGAAATATTGACGATGGCGCCGCCACCGGCCCGCTTCATTGCGGGTATGCTCGCCTTCGTGCAGAACATAGCTGACTTCAAGTTTGTGCCGATGATGTTGTCCCAGTCCTCTTCAGAAACGTCCTCAACCTTCCCCGGGCCGCCTATCCCGATGTTATTGCAAAGAATATCCAGGCGGCCATAGTGGGATTCCGTTGCATCTACGGCTGCTTTGGCATCTTTAGCTTTGGTCATGTCACCAGCGAAGACTGCGGCGTCGCCACCGTCCTCGGTTATTTCCCGCCGTAGCGCTTCGGCGCGTTCTTGTGATCGATTAATCAGCATGACGCGCGCGCCTTCGTGGGCAAACAGCAGGGCAATGGCCTTTCCGTTTCCAACGCCTTCGCCGCGCGACGCGGCGCCCGAAACAATCGCAACTTTGCCGTCAAGTCTACCGGCCATTCCCGTGGTTCCCTTGATATCGAAACTAGCGGTGAAACATTAGCGAGTTTTTGTATGGTCCTCCAGTGACAGCGTGACAACGCATTATAACAAAGACTAAGTAACGGATAATATTCCTCTCAATAAAAAGTTTCCAAGATTTACGCTTTAATGATTTGTTCATATTAATTTTCGTTAATAACGTGGGATTTTTGTAGCAAGACAACAACTGGTGTGCACCCGTTTCGGAGTGAGTGTGTTGGGGCAGCCAAAATAGCTAACGTTATGGCCAAGGGTGGAAATTTTTGATCTCGTCCTCGATACCACTCATGACAGCGCTCGATATTATTGTGATCGGCATCGGTGCCTTCGCTGGGTGGTCGTTTTTCTCGGAACGCCTGTTGCCGGGACAAGCGACGTGGAGCCGTGGGCGGGTGCCACTTATTCTTGGTATCATTCTGATCACGGCGTTTTTCGCGACTGATCTTTTTGTAATGCACGGGCTGCCGTTACTCGCTCCGGAAATCGATGCGGCGGCCGTCATGAATACGCTTCACCTGGACTACTGTTGGTTTGCTTTCATTGTTGGGCTAGCCGGGATCGTCGTGGGCTTTACGCTGAACAATCGCGACCTTGTCGCGATACTGCGTCAGCAGAGCGCTCTGCATGCTGATCATGATCGAATGAAGAAGGCACTGCTGGTAAGTGAGGAACAGTTTCGGGATTTCGCTATCGCGGCCACGGACTGGTTTTGGGAAATGGATTCGCAACTGCGATTTTCTTACCTTTCAGAAAAATTCACCGCGGTCACGGGCCTACCGCAAACGGCCCTTCTTGGTAAGACACGCGAGGAGTCGGGAAATCCCGGGGTGGATGAGAAAGTCTGGAACCAACATTTGGCCAACCTCGCTGCGCATCGACCGTTTCGAGATTTTGTCTTACCCCGCACCAAACCGGATGGTTCGATTGTTTGGATATCGGTTTCCGGAATACCGAGATTCGACGATTCGGGGGTGTTTTTGGGCTATCGGGGAGCCGTAAAGGACATTACCGAACAAAAACTGGCGGAGGATAAACTATGGGAAAGCGAAGACCGGTTCCGGCCGTTGGTTGAAACAACGAAGGCAATTGCATGGGAATTGGATATTGCGACCTGGCGATTTACTTATGTCTCGCCACAGGCGGAAGCGCTGTTTGGATATCCGCTTAAAGACTGGATGAAGGAAGATTTTTGGACCGACCATCTCGAGCCTAAAGACCGGGATGCCGCGGTCGCGTACTGCACGACGTCCACTGAACGTGGCGAAGATCATGAATTCGAATATAGGATGATTGCCGCTGATGGCCGCGCTGTTTGGATTCGCGATATCGTGACGGTGATAACCGATAAAGGGAAGCCAGTGGGACTGCGTGGCTTCATGGTTGATATAACGGAGCAAAAGGAAACCGAACGAGCGCTACGAATCAGTGATCGTCGATTCCGGGCAATCTTCGACAACGTACCTGCCGCGTTGTTTTTGAAAGAAGTAGACGGCGCCTACAAGCTAATCAATCAAAGATACACGGATTGGTTCGGCGTTGAGCCGGAAGAGATTGTCGGAAAGGCGGTGCACGAACTCTACCCCAAAGAGCGTGCGGATCGGTACGCTGCCGGAGACAGAGAAATTGCCGATCGGAAAACGGTCATTAGTGATGAGGTTGATATTCCGCTGAAATCTGGCGAAGCACGAACGTTTACGCTCACAAAATTCCCTATCTTCGATGGCGAGGAAATGAGCGATTTTGGCGGCGTTATGATTGATATAACCAAGAGAAAACGAGCGGAAGCGCAACTGCAACGCGCTATTGCGAGTGCGGAGGCGGCCAACCATGCCAAATCCCGCTTCCTAGCGAATATGAGCCATGAAATTCGCACGCCGCTCAATGCGATATTAGGTTTTGCCGATACGATGCGCAGCGAAATCTTTGGTCCGCTTGGGTCGGAACGCTATGTAGATTATGCCGACGGTGTTTATGTGAGTGGTCGGCATTTGCTCGAACTTATCAATGATATCCTCGATATTTCACGCATCGAGGTCGGTGAATACCCGATCCATAAGGAAGCAGTGGCGGCAACGGAAATCATAGAGGAGTGCGTTACCCTGGTTCAGAGCATGGCAGATGCATCGACAGTACAGTTACGTACGGATGTACCTGTAAACCCCCCAAATCTTTACGCGGACCGTCGTGCGTTGAAACAGATTGCGCTCAACTTGATTTCGAATGCTGTCAAGTTCTCAAAGGACGGCGGTGAAATTGTAGTGGCACTACGATCTCGGAGTGATTGCAGCGAGATCACCGTTAGTGATCAGGGCGCAGGTATTGCCGAAGAAGATCTAGTAACAATCACCAAGCCCTTTGAGCGGGGGAGGGTCGGGGCATACGAGCATAAGGACGGCATTGGCCTCGGACTGGCAATTACAAAATCTCTCATCGAACTGCACGACGGGACGCTAGGTATTTCAAGCGAGTTGGGTAAGGGGACGACAGTAACGGTGAGGTTGCCGCACAACGCTGCGGACGTGATGCAAGAGGCGGGTTGCTAACAATTTGTGATGCCGAAACCCGCACGGCTATTGACCCGAACGCTCTCAACTACAAACATTGCACGTAAATTTCCATAGACTCATCCTCAGGGAAGGACGTGTTCACGTTGTCAGATAATACGATAGAAAAATTCGCCATTGGCCAGTCGGTTTCCCGAACTGAGGACCCTCGACTTTTGCGGGGAAATGGCTGCTTCACTGATGACTTCAGCCTTCCGGGGCAGGCCTATGGCTACGTGTTCCGGTCGTCGTATGCACACGGCGTTATAAAGGTGCTTGATGTCGCTGCGGCAAAGTCGGCGCCTGGTGTGCTTACGGTATTGACGGCTATGGATTTAGAAGCGGAAGGTGTTGCGCCGTTACCGTGCCGGTTGGCCGTAAAAAGTCGGGACGGTTCGGAATTGGTGAAACCGCTGCGACCGTCACTGGCTACCGGTCGTGTGCGTTACTGTGGTGAAGCTGTTGCCTTTGTCGTCGCGGAGAGTTTAGCGCTTGCGAGAGACGCGGCGGAGCTTATTGAGTTTGAAGTCGATACCCTGCCGGCGGTTACCGATGCCAGGGAAGCCATGCGCGCTGATGCTCCGCAACTCCATGAAGAGGCGAACGGCAATCAGGCTCTAGATTGGGAATTTGGCGATGGCGCTGAAGTCGATCGGATTTTTGCTGATGCACATCACGTCAGCAACCTGACGCTTCGTAACAACAGGGTTGTTGTCGCGGCGATGGAACCACGGGCGGCCGTTGGCGAATTTGATGCTGATAGTGGCCGATACACTTTGCATGTTCCGACACAGGGTGTGTTCGGATTTACGAACGTCCTTGCCAGCGAAATCTTATGCGTTCCGCGTGAAAATCTCCGCGTAATGACATACGACGTCGGTGGATCTTTCGGCATGAAATCGGCGCCCTATCCAGAATACGCGCCTGTCCTGGTTGCTTCCAAGCATTTGGGCCGGCCCGTGAAATGGTGCGACTACCGCAGCGATAGCTTTTTATCCGATCAGCATGGCCGCGACAGCTGGGCTGAAGCCTCCCTTGCGTTTGATTTGGAGGGACGTATTCTCGCTGGCCGCGTCGTGAGCTATGCCAATCTTGGCGGTTACCTGAGCGCCGTCGGGCCATCGATGAGTACGCGCAACATCCCGCGTAACTTCCCGGGCGTATACCGTTTGCCCGTGTTCAATGCTCGTTCTCATGCGGTTTTCACCAATACGACGCCGATTGGCGCCTATCGCGGTGCGGGCCGTCCGGAGGGTGTCTATTACATGGAACGGTTGATGGACACGGCGGCGCGCGAGATGGGCATCGATCGCATTGAATTAAGGCGGCGGAACATTATTTCTACCGCTGAAATTCCCTATGATGCGGTTTCCGAGTTAACCTATGACAGCGGTGATTTTCCCGCCGTGCTGGACGACGCGCTCGCTGCGGCGGATTGGGAAGGGTTCGATGCAAGGCGCGAGGCGTCTGCCGCTAAAGGCATGCTGCGCGGACTGGGGATTGGTTGTTACCTCGAAGTGACCGGGCCGCCGGCGAAGGAAATGGGCGGTATTCGTTTCGAGGATGATGGCACGGTGACGATGGTTTCCGGTTCGCTCAATTACGGACAAGGCCATGCTGCCACGTTCGCACAGATCCTGACGACGAAGCTTGGCATTCCGTTCGACCGGTTTCAGCTCTTACAAGGGGATAGTGATGAGCTTATTGCGGGTGCGGGTACGGGCGGTTCACGCACCGTTATCTCGGCCGGTACGGCGCTGCTGCATGCGGCTGAAGAAGTGATCGAAAAAGGCCGGCAAATCTCGAGCCATGTGCTCGAAGCCGCGATCGAGGACATTGAATTCGAAGTCGGTACTTTCCGCGTCGTGGGTACAGATCGCGCGATTTCTATCATGGATCTCGCGGACAGCTTGCGGAGTGGCATCTCTTTGCCGGAGGACGCGCCGCAGTCCCTGGATGCGGAACTGGCGGAAGATACGCCGCCCTCCGCTTTCCCGAACGGCTGTCACATTGCAGAGGTCGAAATCGTTCCGGACACAGGGGTTGTTAGAGTCGGCCGCTATGTCATTGTCGACGATTTCGGAACCTTGATTAATCCGATGCTGGTGGAAGGCCAGGTCCATGGCGGTGTGATCCAGGGTCTGGGCCAGGCGCTTATGGAGAATACGTCCTATAGCGAAGAGGGACAGCTTATCTCCGGTTCGTATATGGACTACGTTATGCCGCGGGCGGATGACTTGCCGGACTTCGTTTTCGCCTCGCATCCGGTGCCGGCAAAAACGAACCCGCTTGGCGCAAAAGGGTGCGGCGAGGCGGGATGTACGGGCGCCTTGCCGGCGATCATGAACGCAATCGTCGACGTCTTGGCACGCGAGAACGGCGTTACGCACATCGACATGCCGGCCTCTTCGGAACGTATCTGGTCCGCCCTGCGGGGTAGGTCTGCCGCCTGACCTTAACTGCCGGCCCCGACGGCGTCCCAATAGCGTTTGACATGCTGCCACATCAGTCCGTCATGGCGGCGCTGAAGACAATGGCGTACTGAGTAGCCGTGTAGCTCGACGACGCGGTCTTGCCAGCAAGTGGCATACTCCTTGGCAGCCTTGGCGATACGAGCCGATTTTGCATTCTGGAAGCCCCTTGAGACGGCTTTTTGCCATAACGACTGCTGTGCGTCAGGGCGTCGGTCAATCTCTGACGGGAGGGTATTGATCAGTCGATTGAGGACACGGACCCGGTCGGCATCATGCGGCCCTTGATCGACAATCTTTTGCCCGAGGCTTCGAAGTGGGCCTGTTGCCAGATGTTTGTCCTGTTCGGTTTGCGGATAGTCGTCACCGATTACAGGTTCCGGCATCAGTGCGACGCGCTCGCCAACTTCGATTGCGGCGTGTTTGCCGCCTAAAGCCTTCATAGAGGCCTTGCTCAGCTTGATAGTCACGGCGGTGTGTCCACTTCGCGCCGCGGTGATGTTCACATGGGCTGCCGCGGGAATACGCTCAACGGCGCCACCCTCTGTGGTCAGGACCAACGTTACGGCACCCTTTTTTACGATATGGTAAGGGTCGCCGGCGCGCGGCAGGTCACGTTCCTTTTGCAGGCAAAAGGAAGAGAACTCGGCTTTACAGACCGGGCCTTCGCAAATTAGCGGTGTTGGCTCACCGGTTTCAAGTAAGGCCAGCGATTGAGTCGCTGCGTGGCTGACAGAGTGCGGCAAGAGAGCAAAACCAACAGCTGAAGCGATGAGAGATGTTTTGATGGGCCAAGGCATGTTACGAACCTCCTCATACAGGTGGTATCGACGATTGCAGATGGGCACGCATAAATAGTGCTGTGAGCGGGTGGTTATGTCAATTTTTGTATTCTCGAACGGGATGCTTTACGAAAATTGAACCTATTCTGACGATTATGTGTACCGTAGTTCTGGCCACTTGCTGGCACAGCTACGGTTTAATTGAAGTGGAACGGCGATCTAAAGAGTTGCGCGATGTCGGAACAGATTAAGGATCTCACCATTCTGGTTGCCGATAGCGATCGGAAAATGCGGGCGTTGACCCGTGACATGTTGAATTCACTTGGGATTCAGCAGGTTTACTCCGTTGGCGATGGGAGCCGCGCCTACCATGAACTGCGGGATCGGCGATTCGATATTCTCATTACCGAACGCCGTATGGAGCAGCTAGACGGAATCGAACTGACACGGATGATTCGGGCGGCTGCTGACAGTCCCTGTCCGCACGTTCCGATTTTGATGACCACGGCTTCGCCGAAACTTCGGGATGTGACAGAGGCACGGGATGCTGGTGTGACCGAATTTTTGATCAAACCTTTCTCGATTGATGGTTTGAAAAAACGTCTTGTGGCGACCATGCAAAATCCGCGCGACTTTATCGAGGTATCCAACTATTTCGGACCGGATCGCCGCCGGTCCGTCAAAGAATTCTACGGTGAAGATTTACGCCACCCAAACTCTGACTGACAACGTCACGCCGATAGTGATACATAGCCCGCCTACCGAATCACCCCTCTTGCGAAGGAAGTGAAGAGATGAACGAAGGGACGCGGTCAGGGCCGCTCACCGGATTGCGTGTCTTGGAAATTGGACATTTTATCGCGGCGCCTTTTGGTACGCGGTTGCTTGCGGACCTTGGCGCTGATGTGATCAAGATCGAGCCACCTTCCGGCGATCCCATCCGGCAGTGGGGCATTCATGTCGATGGTAATTCGCCCTGGTGGTCACAGCACGCTCGCAACAAACGTTGTATGACACTCAACCTGAAACACCCCAAAGCAAAAGATATCATCGTTCAACTTGCCGGGGCGAGTGACGCTGTTGTGGAAAACTTTCGTCCCGGCCAACTGGCCCGAATGGGGCTCGGTCCGGATGTGCTGCGAAGCGCGCGGCAAGATCTCGTCATCGCGCATGTTTCGGGCTATGGCCAAGACGGGCCGTATAGAGACAAGGCGGCATTTGGTGTTATTGGCGAGTCGCTTGGCGGCCTTCGTTATCTGTCGGATCATGCGCCGGGAATGTCTGATCTGCCGTCGGTCAGAGTCGGTGTGAGCATTGGCGATTCCATAGCGGGTCTGTATGCGGCGTTCGGCGTAATGTCGGCTCTGTGGCAACGCGACCGTGTTGGTGGTGACAAACGGGCGCGAAGTCTCGACGTCGCGCTGACCGAATCCGTTCTCAGTATGATGGAAGGCATGCTGCCGGAATACGGAGTGTTGGGCACGGTAAAGGAGCCGACGGGGTCTCGCATTGCAACTGCAGCGCCAACCAGTGCATACGCGGCCTCGGATGGGAAATGGGTTTTGATTGCGGCCAACTCCGAGCCGTTATTCGGTCGTCTTTCCAAGACAATGGACCAACCGGGGCTGGCAGAAGATCCGCGGTTTACAGGAAATCAGGCGCGGGTCGAGAATGTCGAGGAACTGGATAAGATTATCGGCGCGTGGACGGCGACCTTCACAGCGGACGATTTATTGGCGCAACTTGCTGACGCCGATATTCCAAGTTCGCTCGTATACACGGCAGCCGATGTCGCCGCGGATCCACAATATCGTCATCGCGGCATGGTGCAGGAAGTGCCGGATCCCGCCTTTGGCTCGGTGCTGCAGGCGGGCATTGTGCCGGGTGTTCCGGAAGATCCGGGCCGTGTTCGTTGGCCAGGTCCGCCGCTTGGAGTGCATACCGACGAAATTTTAGGCGAGCTTCTCGGTATGAATAACGATGATATCAACGTCTTGCGCCGCGACTCCGTAATCTAGTCAGGCGCTAGCGTCCGCCCGCGACGGCGAGCGTGTGGCCGGAAATATAGGAAGCTTCGTCGGAAGCCAGAAAAAGAACGGCATCGGCGACTTCGCGTGGTTCGCCCAAACGACCGAGCGGTGTCATGTGGTTCGGACTATATTCCACGGTTTCGTTCATCTTACGCAGCACGGCGCCGGCCCGTTCGGTGTCGATGGGGCCCGGTCCCACGGCGTTGACGTTGATGTTGTACTCTGCCAATTCCAAGGCCACGTCGCGCATAAATCCATGCACGCCTGCCTTGCAGGCAGAATAGGCGGAACCGCCTTGATAAAATGCGGTCCATGGTGTGCCTTCCCGTGCACCGGAGGACAGGCAAATGATCTTGCCGTAGCGTTTTCCCATCATGTGTGGTGCGGCGGCTCGGGTGCAAAGGAATGTCCCGCGGAGATTGAGTTTCACCGTATGGTCCCAATCCTCGACGGGCATTTCCCAAATTTTCGAATTGCGGCTGCCGCCGACGTTGTTCACGAGGATGTCGATCTGACCGAACCGGTCGACGGCCCTCCCGACCAGTGCAGCCGCGGGGCCTTCTTCGGTTACGTCGCCGACGAGGGTTTCGACGTCGGATCCGGCGGCTTTGGCATTCGACGCGGACGTCGAAAGACCGTCCGCGTCGATATCGCCTAGTACCAGATTTGCACCTTCTTCGGCGAGACGCAATGCAATCGCCGCCCCCAATCCCTTTGCCGCGCCAGTAATGACTGCGACCTTGTCCTGCACGCGTCCCATGATCAAACTCCTTTGATCGTTTAGTCGTCCTCGAAAACTTCCGCGGCAATCCGACCGGCATTAACCGCCGTTGGCCAGCCCGCATAAAAGGCCAAGTGTGTTATCATGCCGCGAATCTCGTCCTGAGTGACGCCGTTATCGAGCGCGCGCTTCATATGGCCTTTCAGCTCATCGGTCCGGTACAACGCCGTTAGCACGGAGATCGTAACCAGACTACGGTCGCGTTTGGTCAGCTCGGGCTGTTCCCAGACGTCGCCGAACAGGACGTCGTCGCGTAGCTTGCCAAGCTGCGGGACCATTTCATACGGGGTCTTTTTTGCCATTTCAGTCTCTCCCTTAGTGTGTTGGTTTACGTAGATTTTGATGTTGTCAGTCAATCAAAGCCTGATAGACGAGCGAGCGCAATTCTCGACGGATTGGGTAGGTTGAAGACGGTAGTACCTGTGTCATGAACACGACTGAAATATCCTCAACGGGATCGATCCAGAACGCCGTGGACGCAGCACCACCCCAGGCATGTTCTCCGATCGAGCAAGCAGCTTTGGCGGTTGCCGGATCGAGCACGACGGAAAAGCCCAGTCCAAATCCGATGCCTTCATAGCTGGTCTCGCTGTGCACAGGCGTGCCCATGCCGGCCAAATCGGAATTCCCCGGCAGATGGTTCATCGTCATCAGTTCAACCGTGCGGCGTCCGAGAATACGGGCATCTCCAATTGCACCCTTGCGCCGGATAGCTTCGGCGAAGCGCAGATAGTCACCCACTGTTGAAACCAGACCACCGCCGCCGGAGAAAAGTGTGACGTCCCGCGCGTGTGTAGCGTTTTCATCGGGTCGTTCGTTGAGTTCGAGTCCGCCATCCTTTGCGTTGAACAACGCGGCGAAGCGCGGCAGTTGGCCGCTTTGCAGCTGAAAGCCTGTTTCGGTCATACCCAACGGGTCGAAAATGCGTTGTTTCAGAACATTGTCCAAGGCGTCGTCGGCAACGACTTCGACGAGGCGACCCAGGACGTCCGTTGCGACGCTGTATTCCCAGCGCGTGCCTGGTTGCCAACGCAGCGGTATTTCCGCAAGGGCGCGCACTGTGTCGGCAAGGGTACGGTCGTTACGGCGGGAGAAATCGATGCCGTTGTTGCGGCACATCGCGCCGACGGGGCTGTCGTTTCGGGCCCCGTAGACCAGTCCCGCAGTGTGGGTCATCAAATGCCAGACCTTCATGGAGTCGGCGACCGGTTCGGTTTGCATGTTGTCGCCGTCGCCGGTTACCCATACCGGTGTATCCGCGAATTCCGGCAGAAAGCGCGAGACAGGATCGTCGAGCTGAAACCGGCCTTCCTCAAATAAAGTCATAGCTGCCGCCGTGACGATGGGTTTGGTCATTGAGTAAATACGAAAGACGGTATCGTCTTGAGTCGGCTGCCCGGACTCCGGGTCCGCCATGCCGTGGCAGTCGAGAAACGCCAATTCCCCTTTCCGCATGACAGCGGTCAGGCATCCAGGGAGTTTCCCGCTTTCTACATATTCCTGCATCCATGGGGAAATTCGTCGGAGCCTTTTGCTCGACATACCAATGGATTCCGCTTCGACCTGCTTAAACATGGTTTCTCCTGTTACTGGCGCGCGATAGCATAGTATGCGGAGCAGGCTGTCGATAGATAATCACGCACAGACCGAGGTGAAGTTTTCGAATGCCGAATAATCAACATCAGATCACCAATCATTTGGATGCCTATGCGCCCGCGGAAGTCGCGGCGATGGTCGAAACGATAGGTGTAAGAAAAGCCGCGCTCTCGTTTCAAAAGACATTCGTTCTGGCGCTACTCGCCGGCGCTTTCATCGCCTTTGGCGGCATGTTTTTTACGGTGGCTATCACAGAGACGGGGCTAGGGTTCGGGCCGACCAGACTTCTCGGCGGGGCGGCGTTTTCGCTGGGCCTGATTTTGGTTGTTGTCGCAGGGGCCGAACTTTTTACCGGCAACAATCTCATCGTTATGGCTTGGGCCAGCCGCCGCATTACCTTGCTTCAACTACTGCGGAACTGGTTGTTGGTGTATTTCGGTAATCTTGCCGGTGCGGTTGCGACCGCTGCTATTGTCCATTGGTCGGGCATTTTGGGACTTGGCGACGGGGCGGCGGCGGGAACGGCCCGGGACATCGCCAGCGCAAAAGTGTTGTTGCCGTTCGGCGAAGCCTTCTTTCGCGGTGTGTTGTGCAATACGCTGGTTTGTTTGGCGGTTTGGTTGTGTGTCGCCGCGCATTCGGTTGTCAGCAAGATTCTTGCGATCCTGTTTCCGATTACGGCCTTCGTTGCCCTTGGCTTCGAACATTCGGTTGCGAACATGTACCTGATCCCGATCGGCTATCTGGCGGGTGCGGAAAATGTGACAGTCATGACGTTTCTAGCGAACCTGGTGCCGGTCACATTAGGCAATATCGTTGGCGGCAGTGTCCTTGTCGCGCTGGTCTACTGGGTCGTCTATCTGCGCGACGCGGAAACCTGTTAAGGCAACTCGCAGATCAAGTTCCGGTATGGGTCGACCGATACATTGCCGCCAGGACCGATAACCGTTGTCGATTCCCGCTCCTCAACTACTGCCGGTCCGGTAAACGTGTCGCCTGGTTTAAGCGCGTATCGGTCATAGACATCGCATTCGGCAAAGCCTGTTTCCGGGAAATACACCTGTCGCGTCCCCTTCAAGGAGTCGCTGAATTCGGAAGACTGCCCGCTGAAGTCGAGCTTGATATCCGGTACCGGGGCACTGGCGGCCAGACGCCAGCTCATGGCTTCGATCGGTACATCGCGCACAGTGCGCTCGAAGAGTTGATGGTATGAAGCAAAGAAGGCTTCCCGAATACCGGACAAAGACGCTGCGTCCAGTAATCCGTTCGGTACGGGGACCGCGATTTCGAAGCCCTGACCGATATGACGCATATCGGCCGTCCGCGTCATGGTGATTTCTTCCGGTCGTGCGCCGGCATCAACCAGCAAGGCGCGCGCTTCGGTCTCCATTTCTTCGAACAAAATGTTGAGATGTGTCCAATCGATCTGTTCCAGCCGCGTGACATAGCTGCGCACGTAATCGATGGCGGGTGCTGCGACCAGAAAGCCGAGCGCCGATGTAACGCCGGCGCCGAGCGGGACGATCAAACGGTCGAGCTTGAGAAGCTGGGCAAGCCTGTAAGCATGCACGGGGCCGGCACCGCCGAAGGCAATCATCTCATATCGCCTGGGGTCACGTCCTTTTTCTGCAAGATGCATTCGCGTCGCGGCCGCCATATTCTCGTTGACGATATTGTGGATGCCGATCGCAGCGTCCAAAGTCGTGAGGCCCAACGGTTTGGCGACTTTTTCTTCGATTGCTTTTTCGACCGTCGTCATGTCCAGGGTCATTTCCCCGCCGAGGAAATAATCCGGATTAAGATAACCAAGATAAAGATCCGCATCGGTGACCGCAGGGTCCGTGCCGCCGAGCCCGTAGCAGACGGGACCAGGCGCGGAGCCGGCACTACGTGGTCCGACTTTCAACAGGCCCATATTGTCGACATTGGCAAGGCTGCCGCCACCGGCGCCGATTTCGATCATATCGACGACGGATACCTTGAGCGGAAGGCCGGAGCCTTTCTGGAAGCGGCGCACCCGGCCGGCTTCGAAGTCGTGTTTGCGATCCGGCTGACCGCCATCGATCAGGCACATCTTTGCTGTTGTGCCGCCCATGTCGAACGAAATCAGGTTTTCGGTGTTGGTCAGTGTACTGTAATAGGACGATGCCATCGCGCCTGCCGCGGGCCCGGATTCAATGAGCCGGATTGGAAATTCGCGCGCCGATTGCACTGTTGTAATGCCGCCGCCGGACAACATCACGTAAAGCGCGCCGGAATGTCCTTTGTTGCGTAGCTCGTTTTCAAGCCGCTCCAGGTAGCTTTGCATGCGCGGCTGCACATAAGCATTGGCGCAGGTCGTGCTGGTCCGCTCGAACTCCCGGATTTCCGGTGCGACATCGGAAGAAATTGTAAAGGGAACCGCACCGAATTTTTCGACCAAAATCGCTTTGGCCTGCCGTTCGTGATCCGGGTTGCGATAGGCATGCATGAAGCAAACGGCGATGGCTTCGACTTTCTCGTTTTCGATTAGATCGCGCGCTGTTGCCTGGAAAGCCTCGGCGTCGAAATCCATCAGGACTTCACCATCCGGTGCAATGCGCTCCTCAACTTCGCGGCGTAAGTGGCGCGGCACCAAGGTGGGCGGCGCCTCCAGGAACAGGTCGTAAAGGTCGTAACGGATTTCCTTGCCCATCTCCAGCGTATCGCGCACGCCTTTCGTGGTAATCAGCCCGACCCTGGCGCCGGTACGCTCGATGATGGTGTTTGTGACAAGAGTCGTACCATGCACGATGCTATGGACGTCCGAAGCCTCCGTCCCGGCCTCATTCAGCAAGCGCGCTGTCCCTTCCAGAATCGCAATGCTGGGGTCGTCCGGAGTCGTCAGCCGTTTGCCGGTGTAAATTTGGTCCCGTTCCTCGTCGACAAGAACGAAATCGGTAAAGGTCCCCCCTACATCGACGCCGATGCGGATACGCTCGTTCATAACTCTTCCTTGCTGCTTGGAAACATTTGATCAGGAAACGCCGTAATCCCGTTTCGCGGCGGACTCACTGATATAACCGTTTTTCACGTCGTCCTTGATCAGTTCTGCGTCCCGCGCTTTCGGATTGCCATACCCGCCACCGCCGGCATACTGCATGTGCAGGCGCATGCCGGGCGCGATGGTGGTCCGCGACTTTTGATGCGGGATCGTGCCATCACTGAAGCTGATCTTGCTGGTCGCCCCATCTTCGCCGCCCAGGACACCGGTTGCCGGGTGCCGCCAACGGTCGGAGAGAAGTGAAAGCTGAAGGGGTTCGGCAGACCGGACTTCGATTTCGCACTCCTGGCCGAGACCACCGCGGAACTGACCGATGCCACCGGAGTCGGTGCGGAGTTCTTTCTTCCAGACGATCAGCGGCGAGACGCTCTCGAAGGCTTCGATACTGCCGGCACCGGAATTAGTTGGAAATGCCGTTGTCGGCAACCCGTCCTTATGCCCGCTGGCCCCCATGCCGCCGCTCGCGAACAGGATTTGCGAGAACCGGTTGCCGTGCGGATCGAGTCCGTTGAAGACGGCGCGCATCGATGGCGCGCTGCCGCTGTCCGCGAGAATACGGTCGGGAATGGCTTCCGCCAGCGCACGGTAAATAACGCCAGCCAGGAGGTGTCCGGTTAGCTGCCTCGCATTGCAGGGGGCCGGATAGCGCGGATTGAGAATACAGCCTTCCGGGGCGTCTACGGTGACAGGACGATAGGAGCCTTCATTTCGGGGCGTGTTCGGATCGAGCGCGCATTTGATCGGATAGGCGGAGTAGGCGTAGGTGTAGTTCATGACCGTATTGAGGCCGCGATTGATCTGCGGCGATGTGCCCGCATAGTCGATATTCAGGTCGGAGCCCCTGATCGTAATCGTGCATTCGAGATGGGTTTCATCCTCGTCGAACCCGTCGGCATCCAGGGTCGCGTGATAAACACCGTCGGGGACTTCTTCGATAGCACGGCGCATCGCGGTTTCGGCGCGTTGCTGCAATGTCCGGGAAAGGCTCGAAAGGTCCGCCAGCTCGGAATCGTCTAGAAACTCGCTCAGCCGTTTGCCGCAGACCTGATTTGCGGTGACTTGCGCGTTGAGGTCACCAAGCACCTGATCGGGCAAGCGGACATTGCCCAAGATCAATTCCTGTAGCAATTCGTTTGGTTCGCCTTCGATCAGAAACTTCGCCGGCGGGATGCGCAGCCCTTCCTCGAAAAGCTCGCGGCAATCCGCTGACCAGAGCGAGCCGCCGATATCCGGTGAGTGGGCAATCGACCCTGAAAAACCAACCAGGGCGCCGTTGTGGAATATTGGCATCGCCATTGTGATATCCGGCAAATGTCCCGTCGCGAGCCAGGGATCGTTGGTGATAACGCAGTCGCCGGGCTTCCAGGTTTCCTTGGGAAAGCGTTTCAGGAAATGCTTCAGGGTCCGGGGCAGGATGCCCGAAAACGAAGGGATGCCGCCGGTATTTTCAGACAAAGAGTCGCCATTTGCGTCCATGAGCACGGTGCCAAAGTCGTTCGACTCGCGCACGATTGTCGAAAAAGACGTACGCAGGAGCGCGGCGGCTGACTCGTCGGCAATCGAGATCAGACGGCTCCAGTAAATTTCCAATGTAACAGGATCGAACTCGGCGTTTTGCGACGCGGCATCTGACATGAAATCACCAGTGGCGGGAATATGATGCGGGATAGTGAGCTTATAAGCGCGCTTTAGGAAGGTCAAAGCAATCGCGTGGTATTGTATTTTATGGCACTCGCGGTTTCGTCGTGCCGCACTGTCTGATATAACCCGCCGTTCCATTCCACGGGAGTTATTCTCATGACGCAATCATCCGCAGACGAAGATTGGTCCGCGACGCTGTTCCGCCAGATGCTGGATGCTGGCGTTACCCAGTTTGCCTATGTACCCGACGCGGGTAACAAGCGGCTAATCGAGCATGTTGATGCGAGCAACGAAACGCGTTCCACGTTGTTAACGACGGAAGAAGAGGGCCTCGCGGTCTGCGCTGGCGCCGATTTGGTCGGCAAGCGCGCTGTGCTCTGCATGCAGTCGAGCGGTGTGGGGAATTGCCCGAACTATCTATCATTCGTCAATGGCGGTCGTTTTCCGTTGCTGATGGTCGTATCGATGCGTGGTGATCATGGCGAAGAAAACCCTTGGCAATATCCAATGGGCCAGGCGGTGGAGCCAATTCTACATGCCATGGGCGTCTTGACCTTCCGCGTCGATGATCGCGCCGAGCTGGAAAAAACGACGGCGGCGGCACTGGCCGCCACGGGGAAGGGCGGGCAATCAGCCGCGCTGATCCTTACGCAAAAATTTCTTGGCGCCAAAGCATTTTAGGGGGAATGCCGATATGACCGAACCGACAATCGACCGCCGCGAGCTTCTGACAAATCTATTCGACAGCCCCGACAAGGCACTTTTCATCAGCGGCCTTGCGGGTGCCGCAAAAGATACCGCTGCCTTCACCGACGATGGAGACAATCTTTTCACGATGGCCGGCACGATGGGCGCGGCCGTCCCGATGGGCCTTGGTGTCGCGATGAACGCACCGGAGCGCGATGTGGTCGTTGTCACCGGCGATGGTGAATTGCTGATGGGTATTGGTGCCTTGGTGACCGTATCGTCGATGGCGCCGAGTAATCTCAGTATCGTCTGCATCGATAATGGGGAGCATGGCGAAACCGGCGGGCAATCCGGCCATACGTCGCAAAACACCGACCTTGAAGCGATTGCGAAAGGGGCGGGAATTGCGTCGACGATGACAATCACGAGTCCGGAACAGATGGAAGAAGGCGCGGCGTTTCTGACGTCTACGCCGGGACCTCGTTTCCTGCTTTGTCGTGTTCTGCCCTCGGCGCCATCCGTCTACAAGCGGAACTTCGATCCCGCAGCATGCCGCATCCGGTTCCGGAACGCGTATCTAGGCGCCTAGGTTAGTGTTTATCGATCAGACGATCTGATTGAAGAGCTCCGTCTCGCCCCGGGAGAGACGGTTGAGGTTTTCGAGCAGGTAGTCGATCACGTTTTCCTCGTATTTGCGCGTCTCGCCGCCGGTATGCGGTGTCAGCACGACATTGTCGAAAGACCAAAGCGGTGAGTTTTCGGCCAGAGGCTCTTCCACGGTGACGTCGATACCCGCGCCGGCGATTGCGCTGCCTTTCAGCGCCTCGATTAACGCCGGTTCGTCCACACAGCCGCCGCGGGCGACATTCACCAGATAGGAAGTCGATTTCATGGCGGCGAGTGCTTCGCTGTCGACAATGTTGCGGGTTTCGTCGGTCA